>NZ_JBFUCS010000002.1:0-387172 GCF_056405115.1 Allobosea sp. P2_A10
CACATCATGCCCTCAAAGTAGCGGCGGTTGTCCTGCGCCGGTCGGCAACCGCGCCCGTGCTCGGCCGGCAGCAAAGGCCCAATCAGCGCCCATTCCTCATCCGTCAGACCAATCCGATCGCCCAAGGGTTCCTCCAAAAAGAAGCCTTGAATCAATCCGCGAGTCTCAGGTCAAGCTTTGTCCACGAGGCCTAGAATGCCAACACCACCGAGGCACAGGCTTCCGACTACAGTCTCCTCTCGAAAACTCCGGCCTTGCAGCTCCGCATATTGATGCAGGTGTTCTTTTTGAATTTCGGCGAACTGGATGGAAGCACGAAGCTCGCCAATTTTCTCCAGTTGGTCCTCGGTATAGAGTTTCTCGCCGCCCATCAGACCCCGCGCCCTGCCATGGCCGCAATATACCGCCAAATCGCCCCGGCACGCAAAAGCACGCAACCGCGTGTTACCGGCCAAAAAGGGCTGAAACTGCCAACAACGCGGTGAATACCCCCGCACCCTCCTGATACAGCCCAATCAAACAGTTAGGGCCGTCAAAGCATGGTGTGGAGATATCGCATCGTGGAAGGTCCCTTGGATTCGGCTGCTGCCGGGTTGATCCCGATGACAGATCGGGCGACACCCCATGCTTTCCTAGCCCCCGCAGACGGGATTTGCCATGACGAGCACGCAGGACGCCGACGCCCGGGCGATGCCGACCGCAGCGCGGATCAGCGCGATCAAGCGCCGGGCTGCGATGCTGTCGGTGCTGGCGACGGTTGTCCTGACGGGCGCGAAGGTCGCCGGAGCCCTGATCTCGGGGTCGCTTGCGCTGCTGACGGACGCGCTGCAGGGACTGGTCGACATCGGCTCGACGCTGTTCACCTGGTTTGCCGTCCATGCCGCCGACAAGCCGGCCGATGAGGAGCACCATTACGGCCACGGCAAGCTGGAGGCGCTCGCCGCTCTCGTCGAGACCGCGATCCTGTTCACGCTTGCCGGAGCGATCCTGTGGGAGGCCGGCTCGCGGCTGTGGCAGGGCATCGCCGAGCACGTCGCCGTCACGCCGGTCGTCATCGGGGTCATGTTGTTGTCGATGACGGTCGACGCGTTGCGCTGGCGTTCGCTGAGCAAGGTCGCCAAGGAAACCGGCAGCGAGGCGCTCGCAGCCGAGGCGACGCATTTCTCGGCCGATTTCGTCGGCTCGACGATGGTTCTGGCCGGCCTCGTCGGCGTCTGGATGGGCGTGCCCAAGGCCGACACCATCGCCGCCTTCGTGATCGCCGCCTTCACCGCCTATTCCGCCTTCAAGCTCGGGCGGCGCACCATCGACACGCTGCTCGACGCCGCGCCGGAAGGTGTCAGCGAACGACTGCGCCATGTGGCCGCGGCCGTACCCGGCGTGGTCGAGATCGACTCGCTCAAGGTCAGGCCGTCGGGCGGTCGCACCCATGGCGAGATCGTGATCCGGGTCTCGCGGACGCTGCCGCTCGACCGCGTCGTCGCGATCAAGCAGTCGCTCGCGAGCGCGATCGAGCGCGAGGAGCGTGGCGCCGAAATCACGATCATCGCCAATCCGATCCAGGTCGATGACGAGACTGTGCTGGAGAAAGTGCTGCTGATCGCGCTGAAACTGCGGATCCCCGTCCATCACGTCACCGTCCACAGCATCGGCGACAAGCTTTCGGTCAGCCTCGACATGGAAGTCGACGCCAAATTGCCGCTCGGCGAGGCCCATGAGATCGCGACGCGGCTCGAAGGCGCGATCCGGGCGGAGTTCGGCGGCGAGACCGAAGTCGAGACCCATATCGAGCCGATGGAGACCGGCCAACCCTCAGGCCACAACGCCGCCTGGGAAACGGTCGAGGATATCGGCAAGGCGCTCGCGAGCGAGGCGACAAAGCTCGCAGGGCCTGTCCACGACATCCACAGCGTGCGCGTGCGCCAGACCGAGAACGGACTCGTGGTGAACTATCATTGCCGCGTCGACCCCGCGCTCGACGTCGCCGCCGTCCACGCCGCCGTCGATGCCATCGAGCGCGCGGTCAGGATCGCGCGGCCGCAGGTCTGCCGGCTCGTCAGCCATGCCGAGCCGGCCGTCGTCCATGCGCGTGATCAGCCGGCCAGCAGCCGAGCCGCGCCGAGATAAAGCGGCAGACCCAGCAGCAGGTTGAAGGGAAACGTCACCGCCAGCGCCGCCGTCAACGCCAGGCCCGCGTCCGCCTCCGGCAAGGCGCTGCGGATGGCGGCGGGCGCGACGATGTAGGATGCGCTGGCCGAGAGTGTCGCCAGGATCGTCGCTTCGCCGACCGGCAGCCCGATCAGCCGCGCCAGCGACAGGCCAAGCGCTGCGTTGACCAGCGGGACGACGACGCCCAGCACGAGGATCATCGGAGCGGCCTGCCGGATGGCGCCGCCCTGCCGCGCCGCCTGGATGCCGAGATCGAGCAGGAACAGGCAGAGTAGCCCCCGGAAAAGGTCGCCGAAGAGCGGCGTCACCGGCTGCAAGCCGCCCGGGCCGACGATCGCGCCGATCGCCAGGCCCCCGGCCAGCAGGACGACGCTCTTGCTCGCCAGCGTACTGCCGAGCACGCTCCCCGGCGGCGATGCGCCGGTCTCGGCCAAGCGCGCGAGCCCGATCGCCACGACCACGGCCGGCGCTTCCATCAGGGCCAGCAGCGCCGTGGCATGCGGTCCATAACCGATCCCGGCGCCGTCGAGAAAGGCGGTCACGGCGATAAAGGTCACGGCAGAGACCGAGCCGTAATGCGCGCAGATGGCGGCGCAGTCGGCCGGACTGCGCCGCGTCAGCCGCCTGAGCGCGACATAGACCCAAAGCGGGATAGCGAGCGTGAGCGCCAGGCCGGCGGCGAAGAAAGGCAAGGCATCGGCCAGCGAGGTCCGAGCCAGTTCCGCCCCGCCTTTCAGGCCGATCGCCAGCATCAGGTAAAGCGACAGGAACCGCGCGATCGGTTCGGGCATCGTCAGATCGCTGCGGACGGCGACCGCGACGACGCCGAGCACGAAGCACAGCGTCATCGGAGAGATCAGGTTCTGGAAGGCGATGTCGAAGCTGGCCACGCGATGCTCCATCGTTGCGATGGCCGGGCCACTAGCATCGCGATGACATTGACAAAACACGATGATCGCGATGATATTGATTGATTATTTCAATGAACGATCGATCATGCCGTTCCCGCTTCCACCCTTCGACATCGACCTGCTGCGCAGTTTCACGGCGATCCTCGACAATGGCGGTTTCACGCGCGCGGCCGAGCGGCTCGGGCGCACCCAGTCGACGATCAGCCTGCAGATCCGCAAGCTGGAGACGGCCCTGGGCCAGCGGCTGTTCGAGCGCCGAAGCGGCAGCGGCGGGCGAATCGTGCCGACGCTCGCGGGAGAGGCGCTGCTCGCCCACGCCCGCCCCATCCTGCAGCTCTCCGAGCAGGCCCGCGTCGCATTGCTCGCGCCCGAGATCGAGGGGCGGCTGCGGCTGGGCACGCCGGAGGATTTCGCGACATGGCACCTGCCCGACATCCTGGCGCGCTTCGCGCGGGCGCATCCGCATGTCGATCTCGAAGTCACCTGCGACTTCTCCGTCAATCTGCTCGACGGATTTGGCCGCGGCCTGTTCGATCTGATCCTGTTCAAGCGTGATCCGCAGCCGGCGTTCGGCGGCGGCGGCACCGGTATCTGGAGCGAGCCGCTGGTCTGGGCGTCGTCGTCGCGGTTCCAAGCCCTCGAACCCGGGAGCGCGCTTCCGCTCGTGCTCGCGCCGGCGCCTGACATCTATCGCAAACGTGCGCTGGCGGCGCTCGACAGCGCCGGTCGAAACTGGCGGATCGTCCTGACCAGTCCAAGCCTCGCCGGCCAACACGCGGCGGTGCGCGCCGGACTCGGCGTCAGCGTGCTGCCGAAAGGCATGGTGCCGCCCGACCTCGTCGTGCTCGACGCGCGGCACAACCGGCTGCCGGCCCTCGCCGATACCGAGATCGTGCTCTACGCTGCACCGGGCCAACCGACACCGGCGGCGGCGCGGCTGGCGTCGCATATCGTCCAATCCCTCCAGACGCAGCGCGCCGGACCGGGGACATGACGAGCAGGCCGGCGCTGCGGGGGCGTGCAGCGCCGGCTTGCCGTCCGCGGCAGCGAAGCCCCCTTCGCCGCGCGAATGCGGTTCAGAACCGATAAGTGGCTGTGGATTGCAGGCGGGTCTGGCGGCCGCGCCTGTCGTCCCGGTCCTCGCGCAGGCCATACTGGCCCTCGAAGCCGAGATCGACCTCCGGCCACGGGCTCCAGATCACGTTCGCAGCCGCGTACTGGCTGTGCTTGAACGTGCCGGCGAGCGTGAAATTCGGCAGATCGGAACGGACATAGCTATAGACGAGGTTGCTGCGCAGTTCGTTCGTCCACCAGTGCTGGAACGCGACATAGCCGCCAAACGTCTTCTGCTTTTCCGACTGCCCCGTTGCAGGGTTGTAGAACACGCTCGGCAGGACGCCGGCGGTCTCCTGAATGTAGCGCGTTGCTCCGTTGGCGTACGTCGCCTGGAAGCGCAGATTGTCCTTCTGCGCGAGGAATGGAAGGTTGAGGCGCCCCGTCACCGTGCCGGCATAGCCGGTCTCGTCGCTGGCCAGGCCATTGGGACCGTTGGTCCGCGTCACCACGCCTGCAACCTGCAGATGCCCGAGAGCACCCTGATAGCGGACCCGGCCGACGAAATCGGGCAGCGTGTCGCGCGAGGATGCAATCGCGGCGGCCGGCCCAAACTGGACGCGGCCCTCCGGGTTCTCGATCGCGCCGGCGACGGAGAAGCCGTTGGCGAACTTATGCTCGAGCTTGACCAGGCCCTGACGAATGAAGGCCTGCCCGCCTGAACCCTGGAAATCGAGCGTCTCGGCATAGGCGGAGGGGTCGCTGAAGGTCGTCCACCATTGCCCCGCCAGCAGCGGGCCGATCTCGACGAAGGCATGGCGCAGGCGGAAAGAGTCGGAGTTCGACGCGACCTGATTGCCGACAGCTCCGAAGAAATCGCCCTCGATGAAGGCGCGCGACGGGCCAAGCGGCGTGTCCTTCTTGCTGATCTCGAAGTTCAGCCGACTTTCGCGGGCGTGGATGCGGAACGCGTCGTCCCCGAACCTCGTGCCGCGCGTGTCGATCCCCGTGACGGCGAAAAGATCCTGCGCGCCCGAGGATTGCCGCCCGCCGACGCGGCCGATCACATCCGCCTTCACCTTGCCGCCGATCTTGATGTCGACATCGGTGCCGGGCAAGCGCCAGCTCAACGGCAGGCCGCCCTTGAGCACATAAGGCTCGTCGGCGGCCTTGGCGACGAGCGTCCCGCGCGGAGCTTGAGCCGGGTGGCGCGCATCGCGGCTCTTGATGACGCCGACCTCGCGGCGCAGCGCCTCCAGTTGCTTCTGCTGTTCGCGGATCAGCTTTTCGAGCCGCGCGGTCTGGTCCTGAGCGCTCGCGGCCGCCGCGGAGACGACAAGGGCAAGGCCCGAGACCATCGCGGTTGCAAGGATCTTCTTTCCCGATACGGGCATAAACATTGCGCGTTCCCCCTCAGAAACGGTCGTTCCAGTAATTTACTTTGCGGATTATTTTGCTCTTCCGACGTAACGACGCTGTCACGCACAAAGATCACTCAGAAGTCACAAGTTATTTACTTTCATGTGTTGACAAAAATCGCGATTGAAAATCATCGAATACTGATCATCGTGTTGACAAATAAATGGAGCGTGCCGGCCATGCCGAAGCTTGCCCAGACCGAACTGCCGGCACCGGAGCCTCAAATCGCGGTCTTCGCCGAACCTCTCGATGACGGGGACAGCCCGATCCTGTCGGAACGGCAATGGCTCTGGCTCAGCCAGCGCCTGCCGCTCGCGACCGAAAAGCGCGGCAGGCCGCCGCGCAACAACCGCGCCGTCCTGGAGGGGATTTTCTGGGTCGCGTCGTCAGGGCAGCCCTGGCGCGATCTGCCTGACTGCTACGGCAAATGGAGCAGCGTCTACCGGCGCTTCCAGCGCTGGTCGCGCAGCGGCGTCTTCACCGCATTGATGCAGCATGTCCGGCCGTTCGAATGCGGGCCGCAGGCCGCGGACGCAGAGACGCGGCGGCTGTTCGAGCGTCTCGCCATCATCGGTCCGCTGACGCAGCGCCCGCGCAAGGCCCCGGCGCGTACGCCCTTCCGGTGAGATCGGGCGCGGGCTACACACGGCGTCTGACATCGTCACGATCCAGGATTCCGATGCGCGCCGAAGATGCCCCCCTGATCCGCCTCGAGAACTACAAGCCCTCGGACTGGCTGATCGACACGGTCGATCTCGACATCAGTCTGGATGCGCGGAAGACGAGAGTGCGGGCCCTGCTCGCCTTGCGGCCGAATCCGGCGGGGCAGGCAGGCACCGCGCTGATTCTGGACGGCGACGACCTTTCGCTCGGCTTCATCGCGATCGATGGCGTAGCGTTGGACGTCACCGCCTATGCAGCGACGGCTCAGGCGCTGACCGTGCTCGATCCACCGCAGCGTCCCTTCACCCTGACGATCGAGACTATTCTTGATCCTTCAGCGAATACGAAGCTGATGGGGCTCTACCGCTCCAGCCAGGTCTACTGCACGCAATGCGAGGCTGATGGCTTTCGCCGCATCACCTGGTTCCTCGACCGCCCCGACGTGATGAGCGTCTACACCGTCCGACTCGAAGCCCTGAAGGCCGAAGCGCCGGTCCTGCTCTCGAACGGCAATCTCGTCGCGACAGGGGAGGTCATCGGCGGCGAGCGGCATTTCGCCGTCTGGCACGACCCGCACCCCAAGCCCGCCTATCTCTTCGCCCTGGTCGGCGGCGCGCTCGACCATGTTCGCGAGGATTACGTCACGGCCGATGGTCGAAGAGTCGAGCTGGCGGTTTATGTCGAGCCGGGCAAGACGAACCGCGCCGGCTGGGCGATGGACTCGCTGATCCGCTGCATGCGCTGGGACGAACGCGTCTTCGGTCGCAACTATGATCTCGACGTGTTCAACGTCGTCGCCGTCTCCGACTTCAACATGGGTGCGATGGAGAACAAGGGCCTCAATATCTTCAACGACAAATATGTGCTGGCCGATCCGCAGACCGCGACCGATGGCGACTACGCCTCGATCGAGGCGATCATCGCGCATGAATATTTCCATAACTGGACCGGCAACCGCATCACCTGCCGCGACTGGTTCCAGCTCTGCCTGAAGGAGGGCCTGACGGTCTTCCGCGACCAGGAATTCTCGGCCGACGAGCGCTCGCGGCCGGTCAAACGCATCGCCGACGTACGGACACTGCGCGCGACGCAGTTTTCCGAGGATGCCGGGCCGCTGGCCCATCCGGTCAGGCCGCGCGCATACAAGGAGATCAACAACTTCTACACGCCGACCGTCTACGAAAAGGGCGCGGAGGTCATCCGCATGCTCAAGACCCTGATCGGCGCGGACGCGTTCAAGCGCGGCATGGAACTCTATTTCGAGCGCTGCGACGGGACGGCTGCGACGATCGAGGAGTTTCTGGCCTGCTTCGCCGAGGCCTCGGGCCGCGATCTCGGGCATTTCGCGCGCTGGTACGAGCAGGCGGGCACGCCGACGATCGTGGCGTCCGGCCGCTACGATGCGCGGGCGAAGCGCTACACGCTCGATCTGGCCCAGACGACGCCGCCGACGCCGGGGCAGCCCGACAAGCAGCCGGTCGTACTGCCGGTGGCGCTCGGCCTCGTCGGCAAGGCGGGCGACCTTGCGCTCGACACGACCTGCCCCGCTTATGCCGGCGGCGGCCTGATCGTGCTCGACCAGGCCTCGCTGACCGTGACCTTCAACGACGTCGCCGAGCCGCCGATCCCCTCGCTGCTGCGCGGCTTTTCGGCCCCGGCCCGGCTCGAACTCGACCTCGCGGACGCAGACCTGCTGCGGCTGTTCTCGGCCGACAGCGATTCCTTCAACCGCTGGCAGGCGCTGCAGAGCGTCGCGACGCGGGCGCTGGTCGCAGCCGGGCGAACCGATGGCGATCGCGGCGTGCTGGCGACCAAGGCCGGCGAGATCGCGGCAGCACTGGGTCGTTTCCTGCGCGAGCGCGGGCTGGAGGACCCTGCCTTCGCCGCACAGGTGTTGCGCCTGCCCGCGCCCGCCGACATCGCCCGCGAGATCGGGGCCGAGATCGACCCCGATGCGATCTACGCCGCGCATCGCCTGCTCGCGACCGCGATCGGCAAGGCGCTGGGTGCGACGCTTGCCGACCTGCGAGGCTCGCTGGAGAGTGGCGCTCGCTACAACCCCGACGCGGCCTCGGCCGGACGCCGCGCCCTGCGCAACGAAGCGCTCGGCCTGATCGCACTGGCCGATCCCCAGACAGGCGCGCATCTGGCCGAGAAGCAGTTTGCAACCGCCGACAACCTGACCGACCGGCTGGCTGCTCTGGCCGCGATGACGCTGATCCCGGGCGCGGCGCGCGAGGCGCTGATCGCACGCTTCGGCGAGAGCTATGCAGCCGAACCGCTGGTGCTCGACAAATGGCTGATGGCGCAGGCCCTGATCGCGGAAGCCGGCACGCTGGAGCGTGTGCAGGGGCTGATGCGGCACCCCGCCTTCTCGCTTGGCAATCCCAACCGGGTGCGGGCGCTGATCGGCGGCTTCGCGGCAAACCTGACGCAGTTCAACCGGCGCGACGGGGCGGGCTATAATTTCGTCGCCGATCTCGTGATCGCACTGGACCGGACCAACCCCCAGGTCGCCTCGCGCCTGCTCGGTTCGTTCAAGACCTGGCGCATGCTCGAACGGGCGCGCAAGGGACAGGCGGAGGCCGCGCTGTCGATGGTCGCGCGGACGCCAGGCCTGTCGCGGGACGTCGCCGATATCGCCGAACGGGCGCTCGCCTGAACCGGCTAAGGGCCAACCTGTCCAAAACATTAACGCTTCATTACCCGCACAGGATTCATTGCAATATCGCTTGCAACCTGAAGGCGAATTCTTTCATTTCGATTCAACTCAAGGCTGGACAAAAGACCTCGCGCGGATTCAATTAAAGGTGATTCGCGGGGATGCGGCACGTCTCCCGATCTTGCTGACGGTACAGTTTATCCGAAGGGGGACGGGCATGACGCGTGCGAACGCGAGCAGCGCATCTGTGCGCGCTCGCACGATTCTGGGTGTTGCGAGATCGCTGACCCATCCATTGTATCAGCGCTTTGAGAGCCTCGAGCCGATATTCCGGACAGTTCTTCCCGCTCTTGTCGGCGTATTCGCGCTGATCCTTGCCGCAGGCGCGATCGTGCAGATCACGGCGATGCGTGAAGACACCATGATCAACGCCGTCAATGGCACCGATCTCGTCTCCGCGCTGATCGCAAGAGAGCTCGACATGGCCGTGCTGACGGAGAAATCGCCGGCAACTGTGCTTGCAGCTCTTGCCGCACGGCACATCTCCCCCCATGGCCGCGTCGTCCATGTCAGCGACGCCGACGGCCATGTCATCGCCAGCGTGCCGGCGATCGGCCAGACCGAGCGCCAGCTGGTCGATTTCCTCGGCCAGACCCAACCGCTCACCGTCTTCGGCGACCGCGCCGGCGTGATGCGGATCACGTTACCTGGCGGCGAAGACGTACTTGCCTCGGTTCGCAACCTCGGCGCACCGCTGGGCCAGATCGCCGTGCTGCAACCGGTCTCGCATGTACTCTCGATCTGGCAGGAGCGCCGTAGCGCGCTAGTGGGCCTGTTCGCCTCGGCCGGGCTGGTGCTCGCCGCGCTGACCCTCGCCTTCATGCTGCAATCGCGCCGGGCGCGGGCCGCCGACGAGGACTGCGACTGCGTTCGCGAGCGCATCGATACCGCGCTCAATCGCGGCCATTGCGGGCTGTGGGACTGGGATCTGGCGCGCGGACGGATCTACTGGTCCGATTCCATGTACGCCATGCTCGGCTACGATCGCGCCGGCGACTATATGTCCTTCGGCGAAGTCAGCAGCTTCATTCATCCCGAGGATGTCGATCTCTATGCGCTCGCCGACGCGATCAGCCGCGGCGAAGCCGATCATCTCGACCAGGAATTCCGCGTTCGCGACGCCAATGGCGACTGGGTCTGGCTGAAAGCGCGCGCCGAGCTCGTGACCGACCGGCGCACGCATTCGCAGCACCTCGTCGGCATCGCCGTCGACATTTCAGAGCAGCACCGCATGGCGCAGCGCACCGCTACCGCCGACGCGCGGCTGCGCGACGCGGTCGAGGCGATCTCGGAAGCCTTCGTGCTGTGGGACGCCGACAACCGCCTCGTCCTGTGCAACGCCAAATACCAGCAGTTGCACCAGCTGCCGGGCGAACTCCTTCACGCCGGCCTGAGCCATGACGAGGTCATGGCGGTCAGCGCCCAGCCCAATATCGACCGCGAGCCGGCCCGCACCCAGCGTGGCACGATCGGCGCCTCCTCCTACGAAGCCCGTCTTTCGGACGGCCGCTGGCTCCAGATCAACGGACGCCGTACTAAGGATGGCGGCTCGGTCTCGGTCGGCACCGACATCACCAAGCTGAAGCAGCAGGAAGAACACCTGACCCAATCCGAGCATCAGCTCCTGATGCACGTCACAGATCTCAGGGCCTCGCGCCAGAAGCTGGAAGCGCAGGCGCAGCAACTGGCCGACCTCGCCGAACGCTATCTGGAGCAGAAGGCCGCCGCCGAGAGCGCCAACCGCGCCAAATCCGAATTTCTCGCCAATATGAGCCATGAGCTGCGCACGCCGCTCAACGCCATCATCGGCTTCTCCGAGATCATGGAGAACGGCCTGTTCGGCAATCTCGGCTCAGATCGCTATGTCGACTACGTCCGCGATATCCGGTCGAGCGGCGGCTATCTTCTGAGTGTCATCAACGACATCCTCGACATGTCGCGGATCGAGGCCGGCAAGATGCGGCTGGAGAAGGCCGACGTCGCGATCGGCATGGTCGTCGACGAGGCCGTACGCCAGGCCAGCGACGAGATCGACCGCAAGAACCTCACTCTCAGCGTCGAGGGCGCGCGCAACCTGCATCTGGAGGCCGATCCCCACGCGCTCTATCAAATCCTTGGCAATTTGCTCGACAACGCGGTCAAATTCACGCCTGAAGGCGGCCAGATCGCGATCCGGCTGCGGCAGGTTCCCGGTGCCCTCAACATCTATGTCGAGGATACCGGCATCGGCATCCCGAGGGAAAAGATCGACCGCATCGGCCGGCCCTTCGAGCAGGTCGAGGGCGATCTGACCCGCAGCTATCCGGGCTCCGGCCTTGGGCTCGCCATCGCCCGCTCGCTTGCCGAACTGCATGGCGGTTCGCTGCGCCTGCGCTCGGCGATCGGCGCCGGCACCATCGTGATGGTGCATCTGCCGCTCGACGGCGGCGCCGGACGCATCACCGCCAAGGCCGCCTGAGAGCCATTTGCGACGTCAGCCGCGCGCCGCGTCGCCGAGTATCTTCAGGAACAGCGCGCGGACGCCAACGCGCATCTCGTCGAGTTCGGCCTTCAGCACCTTCGTATCGGGCCGCCCGACCGCCGTCGCGATCCGCTTCAGCACGCGAGCCGGCACCGCGGCAGGATCGACGCCCTCCTCCACCGTGAAGCGCCGCCACAGCTGCACATCGCCGATCAGACGACAGGCATCGCCGAGAAAAGCCGCGTCGCCGGTCTCCAGCAGCCCAGCCTGACGCGCCGCCGCCACCACGGACGCCGTATCGCGTGCGATCAGCCCGGGATGGTTTGAGGCATGCGCGAGGACGAGGAACTGGGCGAGGAAATCGAGATCGGTGAGGCCGCCAACGACGAGCTTGAGATCCCAGTCGTCGCTCTCGCCCTTCTCCCTTGCGATCAGCGCGCGCATCTCCAGAACGGCACTGGCTACCGTGGCCGGCTGGCGCTCGCGACGCAGGATCTGGACGATCGCCTCCCGCGCCCTCCGCGCCAGCCCGGCATCGCCGGCGACGACGCGGGCGCGCGTCAGCGCCATCTCCTCCCAGATCTCGGCCTCGCCGGTGTGGTAGGCCTCAAAGCCAGCGAACTGGGTCGCGGCCGGGCTCTTGCCGCCTGAGGGGCGCAGGCGCATGTCGACCTGATAGAGCGTGCCGCGCCGCGTCGGCACAGTCAGCGCAGCCACGAAACGCTGGGTGAAGCGGACATGCCAGGTCACAGGGTCAAGGCTTTTTCGGCCGTCGCTCGCCTCGGCATCCGTCGGGCGATCATAGAGCATGATCAGGTCGAGATCGGATGAGGGCGTGAGTTCTCCCGCCCCGAGGCGGCCGAGCCCGAGCACGACGGCTTCCGCTCCCGCAACCACACCATGGTCGGCGGCGAAGGCCGCGCGCGTATCGTCGAAGGCGACGCGCAGACAGCCCTCGGCGACCGCGCAAAAAGCCTGCCCCGCGGCCTGGGCGGAATAGACACCCGAGATCAGCCTGGCGCCGACGAGGAAATTCTCCTGCCTTGCCGCGTCGCGCAAACGGTCGAGCCCGTCCTCGACGCTCGGCGGCGGGTTGCCCACGACGGTGCGGATGCGCCGCGTCAGCGCCTCAGTGTCGAGCATGGCCGAGGTGAAGGCCGGGTCGATGATGCCGTCGAGGACATGGGGATAGAGCGCGGCCACCTTGGCGAGGCGCGGCGCACTGCCGAGGATGTCGGCGAAGATCGTCAGCAGCGAGCCATGCGAGCGCAGCAGCGTCAGCAATTCGACAGCCGCCGGCATTCGCACGAAGGCATTGTCGAGATGTGCGAGCGCGCCGTCGGGATCGACCGTGCGGCCGAGCGCCACGAGCAGCGCCGGCGTAAGCTCCGTCAGCACCTCGCGGGCACGCGCGCTGGTGACGGCGGCGCGGCGGCCGAAATGCCAGCCACGCACCGTCTCGGCGGCGATTTTCGGGTCACGGAAGCCGAGCTTGCGCAGGGTCGCGAGCGTCTCGGGATCGAGTTCCGCGCCGGTGAAGCTCAATGTGCCCGCCTCGCTGGCGAGGCTCGGCCCGTCCTCGAACAGCAGGGCATAGTGCCCCTCGATGCGCCTGGCGTGCCCGGTCAGCGCCTTGCCGAAGGCCGCTGTCGAGGGATAGCCGCAAAAGCGCGCGAAGGCTTCGAGATCGGCCTTGGCCTTGGGCAGGGTTTGCGTCTGCTCGTCATGGCGCATCTGCAGCCGATGCTCGATCGTGCGCAGGAAGCGATAGGACTGGCCGAGCTCGTCGCGCGCCCTGGGCGTGATCCAGCCCTCCCTCGTCAGTTCGGCGAGCATGTCGAGCGTGCGCGGGCCGCGCAGGGCGACACGCCGGCCGCCGAAGACCAGCTGCTGCGTCTGGACGAAGAACTCGATCTCGCGGATGCCGCCACGACCGAGCTTCACATTGTGGCCGGCGACCGCGATGGTCTCATGGCCCTTCACGGTCTGGATCTGACGCTTCATCGCATGAATGTCGGCGATCGCGGCGAAATCGAAGTATTTGCGCCAGATGAAGGGCGCGAGATCGGCGATGAAGCGCTTGCCCAGCGCGATGTCGCCCGCCACCGGCCGCGCCTTGATCATGGCGGCGCGTTCCCAGTTCTGGCCGACCGTCTCGTAGTAGGAATAGGCTGAAGGCAGCGAAACCGCGACGTGGGTCGAGGCTGGATCGGGCCTCAGACGCAGATCGACGCGGAAGACGTAGCCGTCGGGCGTGCGCTCCTGGATGATGCGGGCGATGAGCTGGGTAAGCCTGACGAAGAAGCTCGACGGCTCGGCGACGCCGATGGCTTCGGCGATATCGGGATCGAAGAAAACGACGATGTCGATGTCGGAGGAGTAGTTCAGCTCGCCGGCGCCATGTTTGCCGAGCGCCAGCACGACGAGCCCGCAGCCCAGGCCGGGATCGGCCTCGTCGGGCAAACGGATGCGGCCTAGACCGGCGGCCTGCCGCAGCGCGTGGTCGCACGCCAGCCGCACGGCGGTGTCGGCCATCGCGGTCAGCGCGGACGTCACGGTCTCGACATCCCAGCCGCCGCCGATGTCCGCCAGTGCGATCAGCAGCGCCATTGCCTGCCGGAAGCGCCGGAGAGCGCGCATCAACTCCGCAGTTTCGGGACCGGACTGGCCGAAGGCGACGATCCCGGCGAGGAGCGCATCGCGCCGGTCGTCCGGCGACTGTTCGAGCGCCGCCAGCAGGCCGACAGGGTCGAGGCGCATGATCTGGGTCAGGAAGGGCGAATGCGCAAGGATGCCGGCGACCAGCGCGGCTGAGGCAGGATGAGCGGCGAAGTGCCGCGACAAGGCATCGGCTGCGTCGTCGTCGCGCAGGCGCTCGATCAGATCGCGCGCGAGCAGCGCTTCCGCCTTTGCGCGGGCCGGCAGGACGGGAGCCGCCGTCAGCCTTTCGCAGAGCCGCTCCACCATCGCATTGTCCCGCCACGCCAGAATTTGTCGGCCTGCCGTGGAACCACTGCGTCATCCTGGGCGACCAAAGGTCGTCCCGGTCGTCCCGGAATCCATCGTAGAACAAGACCGCGCTCTATGATGGATCCCGGCGCTCCGCTTCGCTGCGGCCAGGATGACGCGGTGTTTCCACGCCAAAACGCCAACACTATGCCGATTGCAGGCCAACAGGGTTCGCGGGCGCTGTCGAGGGCGGGCTGGAAACTATGGACTGCATGTCCACAGGCTTCGGCTGGTCCTGAACCTGCGGCAGCGTCATCACGACGCGCAGGCCGGGCGCATTGTCTTCCAGCCGAAGCTGGCCGCCATGCAGCCTGACGACGCCGGCCGCGAGCGAAAGACCGAGGCCGAAGCCCGGCTTGCTGCGGCTTTGGTCGAGTCTCACGAAGCGTTCGAGCACGCGGCCGCGATCGGCCTCGGGGATACCCGGCCCATGATCGGCGATGGCAAGTTCGATCTGCCCGCCGAGCGAAGCCGCCGCGACGATGACAGTCGCCTCCCCGCCAGCGGTCGGCTGGCCGTATTTCAGGGCATTGTCGATCAGGTTTGCGAGCGCCTGGCCGAGAAGCTCGCGATTGCCCAGAACATGCAGCTCGGGCGCGATCTCCGTCAGCAGGCTAAGTCCCGCCTCCTCGGCCAGCGGCTCGTAGAGCTCGGCCATGCCGGAGACGATCTCGGAGAGGTCGAGCGCGTCCATGCTGTCCTGGATGCGCCCCGTCTCCAGCCGCGCGATCATCAGCAGCGCATTGAAGACGCGGATCAGGTTGTCGGCCTCGTCGATCGAACCGTCGAGCGCGGCGCGCAATTCGTCGGGCTTCGTCGCGGTGCGCAGCGCTTCCTCGGCGCGATTGCGCAGGCGCGTCAGCGGCGTCTTGAGGTCGTGGGCGATGTTGTCGGAGACCTGCTGCATGCCCGCCATCAGTTCCTCGATGCGGTCGAGCATCGCATTGAGGTTGAGCGCCAGCCGGTCGAGTTCGTCGCCGGTGCCGGAGATCGAGAGCCTGCCCTTGAGATCGCCCGCCATGATCGACTGGGCCGTGTCGGTCATGCCGTCGACGCGCTTCAGCACGCGGCGCGCGACGAACCAGCTCGCAAAGCAGCCGAGGATGAAGACCAGCGCCAGCGACCAGCCGGCGGCGCGCCGGATGACGACGCCGAGACGCTCGCGCTCCTCGACATCGCGGCCGACCAGCAATCTAAAGCCGGCCGGCAGCATGAAGACGCGCACGATCGCGCGGCTCGGCTTTTCCACGGTGTCGCTGGAGCGGGAATATTCGATCTCGCTTTCGCCGGGGCGGTCGAGCGCGCCGGGCGGCAGCGCCTCGACATTGCCGGCGACGCGCTCGCCCACCGGCGTGGTGACGAGATAGAGCGATGCGCCCGGCCCGCGCGAACGGCGCTCGATGATGTTGACCAGACGCCTGATGCCGCCCTGGCGCTGCTGCTCGGCAAGGCCCTGAATCTCGGCGTCGATGGTCGAGCGGATCTGGTCGTCGAGCAGGCGGCGGGCGTTCCAGGCGACATAGCCCAGCACGAAGCCGGCGAAGAGCGCGAAGATGACGAGATAGATCGCAGTCAGCTTGAAGGCCGTCGTGCGAAACAGGTTCGGCAGCAGGCGCGAGGCCGGCTTTTCCGCCATCGTCATCTTGGTCGCACTTTGCCCGGCCATGTCAGCGCGCCGTGTCCCGGACCATGTAGCCCGCGCCGCGAACAGTGTGGATCATCGGATGCTCGAAGCTCTTGTCGACCTTGGCGCGCAGGCGGCTGACATGCACGTCGATGACGTTGGTCTGGGGGTCGAAATGATAATCCCAGACGTTTTCCAGCAACATGGTGCGCGTCACCACCTGGCCGGCATGCTTCATCAGATATTCGAGCAGGCGGAACTCGCGCGGCTGGAGCAGGATATCCTCGTCGGCGCGGGTGACGCGATGCGCCAGCCGGTCGAGCGCGAGATCGCCGACGCGATAGGTCGTGGGCTCCGAGGCCGGGCCGCTGCGGCGGCGGGCCAGGACTTCGACGCGGGCGAGAAGCTCGGAAAAGGCATAGGGCTTGGGCAGATAGTCGTCGCCGCCGGCGCGCAGGCCCTTCACGCGGTCGTCGACCTGCGCCAGCGCCGACAGGATCAGCGCGGGCGTCGTGTCGTCCTGCTCGCGCAATGAGCGGATCAGCGACAGCCCGTCCATGCGCGGCAGCATGCGGTCGACCACAAGCACGTCGTAGCCGCCGCCCTGAGCCATGCCATAGCCGTCGAGCCCGTCGCCGGAATGGTCGGCGACATGGCCGGCCTCGCGGAAGGCCTTGACCAGATAGGCCGCAGCCTCGGCATCATCTTCGACGATCAGGAGCTTCATGGCTTCAAGTCTATCTCACGAAACGGAAAAACGGCAGGCCGGATGAAAACATCCGGCCTGCCGCGGTGAAGGCTGCCCTCCCGGTGGGGGCGACAGGATACCGGGAGAACCCGCCTACCCCTGTCAGGCCGCCGGCTGGCGGCCGACCTCGAACGAGAGCTGACGCTCCTTGCCGTCGCGGAAGACCGTGATGCTGGTCTTCGTGCCCGGCGCGAATTTCGCGATCTTGCGCGAGAGATCGCGGGCATCCTTCACGGTCTCACCATTGACGGCGACGATGGTGTCGCCGCGCTTGATGCCGGCCTTGGCGGCGGGGCCGTTCTGTTCGGCCGAGGCGACGAGCGCGCCGCGCGCCTCCTTCAGGCCGATGGCGTCGGCGACCTCGGTCGTCACAGGCTGGATCTGCACGCCGATGAAGCCGCGCGAGACCGAGCCGTCCTTCTTGAGCGAGGCGACGACCTGCTCGACCGTCGAGGCGGGAATGGCGAAGGCGATGCCGACGCTGCCGCCCGAGGGCGAGAAGATCGCGGTATTGACGCCGACGACCTCACCCTTCTGGTTGAAGGTCGGGCCACCGGAGTTGCCCTTGTTCACCGGCGCGTCGATCTGCAGATAGTCGTCATAGGGACCCGAGCCGATATCGCGGCCCTGGGCGGAGACGATACCGGCCGTCACCGTACCGCCGAGCCCGAAGGGATTGCCGACCGCCAGCACCCAGTCGCCGATGCGAGGCTTGGCATGCGACAGCTCGACATACTGGAAGTTGCCGCCATCCTTGACCTTGAGCAGCGCCAGATCGGTGCGCGGATCGGTGCCGACGACCTTGGCTTCCATGGTCTTGCCGTCATCGGTGACGAGCTGGACCTCGACCGCGTTCTGGACGACGTGATTGTTGGTCACGACATAGCCGTCCTGGCTGACAAAGAAGCCGGAGCCCTGCGACATGCCCTGACGGGGCTGCGGGCGGCCCTGGCGCGGATCCTGATCGCGGAAGAAGCGGCGCAGGCCCGGAGGCAGATCCTCGAGGCTGTCCTGCCCGTCTTCGTCAGTCGCGGCGACAGCCTGCGTCTTGACCCGGACGGAGACGACGGCCGGCTTCACCTTCTCGACGATGTCGGCGAATGAAGGGAGCTGCGCCTGGACGCCAGAAAGCTGGATCGGCTGGGCGTAGGCGTTGTGGTCGAGCTTGAGCGCGCCGTCGGCGAGACCAGCCGCAAGGCCGATGCCGAGCGTGGCTGCGCCGGCGATCATGATGCCGCGCTTCAGGATGGACTTCTTGGGGGACGGGATGGTCGTCATGGCGAAACCCTCGATGCGGGAGGCAGGGACATCCCTGTCTGTGCTCAGGACCATGACGGGCGCAGCCTTACGCCGGCTTCGCTCCCGGATGAAGGTTTCGTAAGGTTTCTGCAGCGCCACCGGCTGCGCGCTTGACGATTGACCGCGAACCGAAACACTCTTTGCGCGAGATCGGGACGTGGGGGCGAGCGATGCGTTTTGCGAGATTTGGGATTGTCGCCGTGCTGGCGCTCTCCGGCAGCGCAGCTTGCGCACAAACCGTCACGGCCTATCAGTCGGGCCTGCAACTGGCCCAGAAGCGCGGCTACGCCAACCCGTCCTGCTACGCTCAGGTCTTTGCAAGACACGCGGTGGTGGTGGAGCATGTCGACCGTCGCCGGAACTGGTATGCCGCCTCAACGCCCGCCTACAACGCCGAGCAGCGGCAGCGCTGCGGCGTCGATCGGCTCGCGGATATCGCCGCGCGCAGGCAGGCACGGCCGGCGATGCCATCCTACGGGGTCGGCGGCGGGGCCTATTCCGCCGGATTGAGGGTCGCGGCGCAGCGCGGACATACCGGACCGCAAGCGGCATGCTTTGCGCGGACCTATGCGACGTTCGCCTCCACGCGGCCGTCCAGCAATGGCAGGGTTCACCGCGCGATCTCGGGCCGGGACGAAACAGCCTATGTCGGAGAACTCCGCAGCCAGTGCGGCATCAGCCGTTAGGTCGCACTAACGATCGTCGGCCTTCAGGACCGCTTCCAGCCGGCCACGCTCCTCCGCCGAGAGCGGGGCGGCCGCCTGTGGCGCATCCGGCATGGCGCGCCCGCGCCGCCAGATGAAGCCGAAACCGGCCAGCAGGATCAGGAACGGCGCCGCCCAGAGTGCGATCGTGCGAATATTGAAGGGCGGGCGCAGCAGCACGAAATCGCCATAGCGGGCAACGACGAATTCCTGAACCGCAGCGTCGGTATCGCCTGCGACGAGCCGCTCGCGCACGAGAATGCGCAGGTCGCGGGCGAGCGGCGCGTCGGAATCGTCGATCGACTGGTTCTGGCAGACGAGACAGCGTAGCCCGCCGGAGATCGCGCGGGCGCGCTGCTCCATCGCGGCATTGGGCAAGATCTCGTCGGGCTGGACTGCAAGCGCCGGTGCGGCGAGCGCGAGAGCCAGCGCCAGTGTTGCGGCCGCGCGGCGCATCCGCGTCATTCCGCCGGCTGTGGCGCGGCGCGCGCCGGCGCCGCACGTTTCGGCGCGGCCAGCCGGAAGCGCCGGTCGGTGAGCGAGAGCGCGCCGCCAAAGGCCATGACGATCGCGCCGATCCAGATCAGCAGGATCAGCGGCTTGTCGTAGAGCCTGACCGCGATGGCGTTGTCGCCCTGGGGTTCGCCGAGACTGACATAGGCCTGGCTCAGGCCGTCGGTACGGATGCCGGCTTCGGTCGTCGGCATGGCGCGAGCGGTGTAAATCCGCTTCATCGCCTCGACCGGCTGCAGGGTCCGGCTGCCCGACCTGATTTGGAAGTGGACCACGTCCTCGCGAAAATTCGGCCCGGCGCGCGGCGAAATTCGCTCAAGCACCACGGTGAAACGGCCGCTGGTCAGGCTTTCGCCGGGCTTGAGCACACCGATCGCCTCGGTGCTCCAGGCGGCCGCCGCGACCCCGATGACGCTCAGGCCCACGCCGGCATGGGCGAAGGCCGTGCCCCAGGCCGAGCGCGGCAATCCCTTCGCGCGCGACCAGATCGCCGCAGCCCCGCTGGCACGCGCGACGACACGCTCGCCGAGATCGAACGCCGCGCCCGTGACGAGGAAGACGCCGAGCCCGATGCCAAGCGGCGCGAGCACCGGCCCGCCCTGCGTCAGCGCCAGCAGCGTCAACGTCGCGAGGATGCCGAGCCCGAAGGCAGCCGCCATGCGCTGGCTCGCGCCGAGCAGGTCGCCGCGCTTCCAGGCGAGCGACTGGCCGACCGGCAGCACCAGCAGCAGCGGCACCAGCAGCGGCACGAAAGTGGCGTTGAAGAAGGGCGGACCGACCGAGATCTTGTCGCCAGTCACCATCTCCAGCACCAGCGGATAGAGCGTGCCGATGAAGACTGTGGCGCAGGCGGTCGCGATGAAGACGTTGTTGACGACGAGCGCGCCTTCGCGGGAGACCGGCGCGAACAGTCCACCCTGCCGCAGCAGCGGCGCGCGCCAGGCGAAAAGCGCCAGCGAACCGCCGACGAAGAAGACCAGGATCGCCAGAATGAAGAGCCCGCGCGCCGGGTCGCTGGCGAAGGAGTGCACCGAGGTCAGCACGCCCGAGCGCACGATAAAGGTGCCCAGCAGCGAGAGCGAGAAGGTCAGGATCGCCAGCAGGATGGTCCAGACCTTGAGCGCATCGCGCTTCTCCATCACCACGGTGGAATGGATCAGAGCGGTGCCGGCGAGCCAGGGCATCAGCGAGGCGTTCTCGACCGGGTCCCAGAACCACCAGCCGCCCCAGCCGAGTTCGTAATAGGCCCAGTAGGAGCCCATCGCGATGCCGAGCGTCAGGAACACCCAGGCGAGCAGCGTCCAGGGCCGGACGGCGCGCGCCCAGACCGCGTCGATGCGCCCATCGATCAGCGCGGCGACGGCGAAGGCATAGGTGATGGAGAAGCCGACATAGCCGACATAAAGCAGCGGCGGATGGATCGCGAGGCCGAGATCCTGCAGGATCGGATTGAGATCCTGACCCTCCGCCGGGGCCGGCACGAGCCGGCGAAACGGGTTCGAGGTCAGCAGCGTGAAGGCTAGGAAGGCGACCGTGACCATGCCCTGCGCGGCGAGCGTACCGGCCCGCAGACGTGCCGGCAGCGAGCGGCGCGAGAGCGCGACCAGCGCCCCGAACAGCGTCAGGATCAGCACCCAGAGCAGCATCGAGCCTTCGTGATTGCCCCAGGTCGAGGTCAGCTTGTAGATCAGCGGCTGGAGCGAATGCGAATTTGACGCGACGTTCTCGACGGAGAAATCCGAGCGCGCATAGGATGCCACGAGCGCAGCGAACGACAGCGCCACCAGCAGGAAGCAGGCGATCGCCGCAGCCGAGCCGACCGAGGCCAGCGCACGGTCCTGCCGCGCCACGCCCCACAGCGGCACCAGAGCCTGAACGACGGCGACGCCGAGCGCCAACGCCAGCGCGAAATGGCCGATCTCGACGATCATGCGCGCCTCATGGCGTTGTCGCAGGTTTTGGCGTCGTCGCCGGTTTCGGGGATGGAGCGGTGCCGGCCGCGCCGGGCTGCCAGTGGCCCTGCTTCTTCAGCGTGTCGGCGACTTCGCGCGGCATGTAGGTCTCGTCGTGCTTGGCGAGCACGGAATCGGCGCGGAAGCGGCCCGCGCCCTCATAGACGCCCTCGGTGACGACGCCCTGCCCTTCCCGGAACAAATCCGGCAGCAGACCCTCATAGCTGACATTGAGCGTGGTTTTGCTGTCGGTCACGGCGAAAGCGACGCGCTGGCCCGGGCCGCGCATGAGAGAGCCTTTCTCGACGAGGCCGCCCATCCGCATGCGCGTGCCCGGCGCAAGGCCTTTCTCGGCGATCTCGGTCGGCCCGTAGAAGAACACGATGGTGTCGCGCATCGCGACCAGAACCAGCCCCGCCGCGATGCATAGGACGAGGCCGGCCGCGCCGATCAACACCAGCCGCCGCTGCTTGCGGGTCATTCGACGCTTGCCGGGTATCGCGCGGACAGGATCGGCCGTCGTCATGGCGCCGTTTCCTTCAGGCCGAGTTCGCCCGCCAGCGCATCGATCTCGGCAAGCGCGGCAACATCCTGCGAGAGGCGCTGTCTCGCCGTGGCAACAGCCTCGCGCGCGGCGGGCGTGTCGCCAAGCACGGCCTGCGAGCGGATCAGGCGCGTCCATTCCGCCACGCTGCCGCCGGTTTCCTTCAGGCGCTGCGCCAAACCCTCGACCATGCCGCGGATCGCGGCCTGCTGGTCGGCGGACGGCAGCGCGGCGATCGTGCTCCCGGCTTCAAGCTGCGCCAGCCGCTGACGCACACCCTCGGCCCAACCCGCGCCAGCCGGCGCATCCGCCAACAGCGCGCGCAAGCCCGCCATCGCGCCCGCCACATCGCCATCCTGCTCGCTGGCCATGGCCAGGAAGAAGCGGGCGCGGGCGCTCTTCGGATCACGCCTGACCGCCTCGGCCAGGCTTTCGCGGGCAGCAGCCGTTACGACGCCGCCGGCAGCGAGGATCTGCGCCTCGCCAAGGCCGGCCTGCATATCCGCGCCGTTCTCGCCGTTGCGGATCGCGGCCGAAAAGGCGCGCACCGCCTCGTCATAGCGCTCCTGCCGCAGGTAGATCGGAGCGAGCACGGACCAGCCGCGACCATCGCCTGGGTTGGCGGCAAGATGCGTCTCGATCCGCGCCAGCGAAACGGCGAAGTCCTGCTGGGAGGGATCGCCTTGCAGACGCGCCGACAAAGGCTGGTCTGGACTGTCGGGAGAGCCATAGGCGCCATAGACGAGCAAGGCGAGCAGCGGCACGCAGGACAATGCCAGCGCAGAGCTGGCACGACGACGGCGCAGGGAGGATTCGGTTTCGCCGGCCGGCCCCACCGTATCGCCAGCCGAGCGCAGCAGCCTTCTGGCGGCCTCGGCGCGTGCGGCGTCCGCCTCGGCGGGGCCGATCAGCGAGCGGCCGACATCACGCTCGATTTCGCCGAGCTGCGCGCGATAGAGGCTCGCGGCGTCCGCGGTATCAGCAAAGGAACCGGCGTTGCCCTGCCCCAGCGGCCAGAGCAGCGCGAAGACCGCCGCTCCCGTCATGGCCGCGAAGATGATCCAGATCAGCATGACGCGTTCATAGCCAATCGCGGGCTTCGCTTCATGTGCGAAGATGGCGACAAAGGGTCACGCGGGCACGTCATCGGCAATGGCGACCTCAGACCGAAGGCAGGACGAGGCGCGCCCGCAGGCCGCCGAGCGGCGAGGTCTCCAGCGAGAGTTCGCCGCCATAGAGCTTGGCCATGTCGACGACGATCGAAAGACCTAGCCCCGAGCCGGGTGTCGTCTCGTCGAGCCTGCGGCCACGTTTCAGCACATCGGTCTTGGCATCATCGGGGAGACCCGGCCCGTCGTCGTCGATGAGCAGCGCAATCCGCCCCGCGCCGGCATTGTCGGGAGGAGCAAGGCTGACCTCGACAGTGGATTCGGCCCATTTGAAGGCGTTGTCGAGCAGGTTGCCAAGCATCTCCTCGAAATCCTGGCGCTCGCCGCGGAAACGCGCACCGGCTGGGATGTTGTGGGAGCCAGTGATGCCGCGCCCCTGCGATATCTTGGCGAAGGTGCGGATCAGCGCGTCGAGCGAGGGTGCGACCTCCGAGACGCCGCCGAGCGCACCAGACAATGCCGCCGCCCGCGCCCGGTCGAGATAGTACTGCACCTGGTCGCGCATGATCGCCGCTTGCGTCTTGACCAGCTGCGGCAATGCGCCCTCGCCCGCCTCCGCCTCGTTCTGCATGATGCTGAGCGGCGTCTTGAGGGCGTGGGCGAGATTGCCGACCTGCGTACGGGCGCGTTCGAGAATCTCGCGGTTGGCGTCGATGAGCTGGTTGAGTTCGCCAGCGAGCGGGGCGAGATCGGGCGGGTAGCGCCCGGCGATACGCGGCGCGTCGCCAGTCCGGACCGCGCCAACCGCCGAGCCCAGCCTGACGAGCGGCCGCAACCCGAAACGGACCTGAACGATGGTCGAGGCGACGAGCGCCAGACCGAGCAGAAGAAACGTCATGGTCAGCGTAAAGCGGAAATCGCGGATGTCGCCATCGATCTCGTCGGTCGGCGCCGCGACCGCCACCGTGAACTGTCCGTCTTCGCCGACATCGATCTCGCGTTCGAGAATGCGCAGCGAGCGCTCGTCAGGACCGGAGATGTAGTTCTCGCGCAGCCCGCGCGCATTGGGCGGCAGTTGCTGGTCGAGCAGCTTGGGAAGCTGGCCGCCGACCAGCGAGCGCGAAGTCCTGACCGTCGGCCGATCGCCGTCGAGCCGGATGATCTGCCAGTACCAGCCCGACAGAGGCAGGTCGAAGCGCGGCTCGCCGAGATCGCCGATCGCCTGGCGTTCGGCCTCCGGGGGGGCGGCGAGATCGGCGACCAGTTCCTTGATGTAGACGCTGAGGCGCTCGTCGAAGCCGCGCTCGGCCGAGCGCCGGTAGAAGGTCGTCAGGCCGAAGCCCGCCAGCATGAGCACCAGCGCACAGCAGAGCGCCGCCGAAACGAACAGCCGCGCGCCGAGCGAATAGCGGTGCGAGCTGAATGGCATCGCGCCGGATCAGGCCTTTTCGGGCGCGGCGGCGATGTAGCCGAGGCCCCGGACGGTTTCGATGACATCGACACCGAGCTTCTTGCGAAGACGGCCGACGAAGACTTCGATCGTGTTGGAATCACGGTCGAAATCCTGATCATAGAGATGCTCGACCAGCTCCGTCCGCGACACGACCCGGCCCTGATGGTGCATGAGATAGGCGAGCAGCCGGTATTCATGCGACGTCAGCTTTACCGGGTTGCCGTCCACGACGACGCGGCTGGCGCGGGTGTCGAGCCGGACGGGTCCGCAGATCAGCTCGGAGGTCGCATGCCCCGCCGCGCGTCGCAGCAAGGCGCGGACGCGCGCCAGCAGCTCTTCGATATGGAAAGGCTTCACGACATAATCGTCGGCGCCGGCGTCGAAGCCGGAGACCTTGTCGCTCCAGCGATCGCGCGCGGTCAGGATCAGCACGGGCATGATCTTGCCGGCGCGTCGCCAGCCCTGCAGCACGGCGACGCCGTCGACCTTCGGCAAACCGAGATCGAGAATGACCGCGTCATAGGGCTCGGTCTCGCCGAGATAGAGCCCTTCCTCGCCGTCGAACGCCTTGTCGACGGCATAGCCGGCATTCTCCAGCGCGGTGACGATCTGGCGGTTGAGGTCCTTGTCGTCCTCGACGACGAGCAGTCTCACGGTCGGGTCACTCCTGTTGGGACATTCTGCCTGTTCAGACTGTCTGCCTGTTGGGACGGCCTGCCTGTTGACGATGCCGTGCCGCAGCCTGGCAGGGCTCAGCGTATGGTCGCGACCTTACCGGACTGACCTTCGAGCGTGACACGAGCGACTCGCCCGTCGCGCTTAAGGGTCGTCACCACATAGACATATTCTTCGCCCTGCCGGCAAAGCCTGATCCGCAAGACCTCGCCGGGCGCTGCCGTGCGGGCATGGCGCGAGGCCTGGGCCGGCTGGATGACGCGGCCGTCGCTCACAGCTTCGCGCATCTCCTCGGCCGTGAGGCAGGAGATCGGCGTCGGATCGTCGATCATGACGATCGGGAGCGGAGTGGCCAGCAAGGCCAGGGCAAAGATAGGTTCGACGGGCATCATCGACATGCGCTAATCCCGGGCGACTGAACGCGCCATGAATACCGATGCGTGTGCGGGCAGAGTATGTCAGCGCACCGGCACGCGTCCACGCCATTCATGCCCGCGTCCGGCGACCGTGCTGAGCTGCGCGATGGCAAGCGAGATCTCGCTCCGGGGCGATCCAAAATCGGCGAGTTCGAGCACCGCAGGATAGCTCCAGCCGGGCAGCGTCGTCGACAGCGTCCGGACAGGCGTGTCGCCATCGAGGATGGTGAGCTCATAGCGTTCGTTCTCCTCACCGATGGGCACTTCGACGATGTCCCAGGAATCGCCGTCGATCCGCGTCCGCCTGATCCATTCGAGCCGGATCTCCGCGCCCGCGCGCCAAGCGCGCGGCCCGACCGGCGAAAGCGGGATCAGCGCCGCGTTCCCTGCCGCCAGCACCTGCTCGACCATTGACGGGTCGCCGACATCGCGCTGCGCCGGCCCGATCCGGTAGCGGCGGCTCAAGCCGAGGTCCGACAGGTCGCTCGTCAGCGTGACGGCAGCGCCATCCAGCACCACGATCCGCGACCCGGAGGCCAGACTGCGTGTAGCGGCAGGCTCCGATCCGCCGATGCCGCGTACCATGCCCGACAGGCGGAAGGTCCGGGGGCCGACCAGCTCGACGCGCGCGGCGCTGACGATCTCGACTTCGCCGGCGGCGTCGATCAGCGCAAGTGCATTGGCTCCCGCCAGTGCAGCCTCCGGCGGGACCGAGGCCAGGACGCCGCCGCGCAGCTTCACGTCGAGGATGGCGCGGGCATCGGTACGCCAGAGCGGGCCCGGCGGAAGGACCGTCAGCGTTTCGCCGACGATCGAGGGCGCCTCGATCAGCCTGAACAGCTCGTACTGCCCGGCATCGTCGGCGCGCCAGATCGCCAGCGCGCCGGGCCATGGCGAAGCGAAGCCCGCCAGCGACAGCAGCGGCGGCGGTTGCGTGCGCACGATCGGCAGAACGAGCGGCACCACCAATGGGCGTCCGGGCAAGGGAGGCGCGGCGCGCGGCGGGCGAGGCTGGCCGAGCGAACCTGTGCTCGTGTAGACCGCCGGCTCAACCGCACGGCCGCTCGCCTTGCGGCTCGGCCCGTCGCTGATCCGGGTCAGCCGGAACAGGCGATCCTGCCCGTCGACCGGCAGCGACACAACATCGCCGGGTTCGAGATCGAGGCAGCGCGGCGACAGATCGAGTTCGATGGTCTCGCGGCCGGCCCAGACCTCCTGCAGGCGCTGATCGGCCAGGCGCTGCGCTTCGGCCGGGCGCGTCACGATCGCGGTCTCGACCGCGTTTTCACGACGGGCAGCGCCCGCGAGCCGGCGCGAACCCGCGGCGGCGTTGCGGTAGTCGCTTTCGCCATCGCTGAAGGAGAGCCGCAACTCGCGCGGCAGTTCGGTCTCCTGGGCGCGGCGCAGATCGAAAGGGCGTCCGTCGCGATCGAGCAGCAGGTCGTCTGGACCAAGCGAGCGCGCGACCTTGCCGCCGCGACCGCGAAAGGCGAGCCGCCCCGCACTCATCGTCGCGTCGAAGCCGAAGGCCTGCGCCAGAGGCTCCAGCGCCTGCCGCGCCGACATCGGGCGCTCAATCACATAGCCATCGACGAAACCGTCGATGACGAGGTCATTCGCGGCGGGCAAGCCGAAATCACCCAGGATCGCGCTGACGAGACGATCGACCGGAGCGCCTTCGATGCGTCCGTTGAGCCAGTGGCCGGTTTCGAAATTCGCGCCATCGGCCCAGATTCCAGCGAGATCAGGGAACGCCGGAAAGGGCCGTGCATCCCAACTCCAGGCGAAGATGTGGTTGGGGTCGACCATGCGGATGCCGGTCTCCGGATGGACCGGGTTGCGCGCCGCCTCGAAGCCGGCCCGTGCCGGATCGAAGCCCGAGATGATGGCCTCGAGCCCGCGCGCCTGGACCAGATCGTCGCGCGCGCCGCTGGAGAAATACGGGTAGCCGCCCTCCGAAGAGCGCGCGTCGGGAAAGACGTTGGGCGCATTGGCGCCCTTGTCGACCGCCGGCACGCCGATCTCGGTCAGCCAGATTGGCTTTCCGCCGGGCACGAAAGCGGTTGCGGTCGTCTCGACTCCGCCGCTGCGCCGGACATGCGGGTTGCTCCACCAGCCCGTCAGATCCTTGGGCCGGAAGACCCAGGGCTTGCCATAGGCGCCGTCGCTGATCGGCAGCCGTGTCTGCGCGGTCCGGCCGGCCGCGTCGGCATAGTACCAGTCATGCGCCTCGCCCGAGTCCAGGCGCGTGCGCAGATAGCCGGGATCGCTGGGCCCGCGCGCGATGGCGGCGTCGGCATGGTCGCTGGAATCGCGCCAGTCGGAAAGCGGCGGATAGAAATCGATCCCGATCGCATCGATCGCCGGCGACGCCCAAAGCGGGTCGAGCGGGAAATCGACATCGGCCCCGCCGCCCCGGACATCGGCGCCGTATTCGGTCCAGTCCGCCGCATAGGTGAGCTTCGCGTCGGGCAGCACCATCCTGACATCATCAGCCAGCGCCACCAGCCCGTCGACCATCGGATAGCCGATATCGCCGCGCAGATGCGTCAGGCCGATCATCTCGGAGCCAAGGATGAAGCCGGCGACGCCGCCGGCGATCTCGGCCAGCCTGGCGTAATGCATCACCATCCTGCGATAGCTCCATTCGTCGGGCGTGGCGCAGAGCACCTGTTCGCCGGCGATGGAGACATCGGCCGGCCCGACGGTGCCCAGAAACGTCCCGACCTGCGCACTGGCCGAGGCCGTGCCATCGACGCCTCCAGGCAAGCCGGGAGCCGGATCGCTGGTGATGCGGCCGCGCCAGGGATAGCGCGGCTGGCCGGTCGCACCCGAATGCGGGTCGGGCAAAGCATTGCCCGCAGGAATATCCATCAGCAGGAAGGGATAGAGCACGACCTCCAGCCCATAGTGTTCGCGCAGGCTGCGGATCAGCGCGACGACGCTTTCATCCGATGGTGTGCCACCGAAGGCCGGGCGGCCATCGGCCTCGCTGACGACCCTGGCGGTGGCGCGTGTCAGGCCGGCAGCCGCCCAGTCCGCGCCGATCGTCGGCTTGTGCGGAATCTCGACGCGCGGTGCGACCGTGCAGGAGCCGGCCCGCAGATCATCGCCGAACCACGCCACGACGAGCGAGACGCGCCGCAGATTCGGGCAGAGCGCGACGAGGTGACCGAGCGCCGTGTCGACATCGGCGCCGCCATAAAGCTGATGGCGTGACAGGCTTTCGGTCACGCCGGGCTCGGGCTCATGGCTGACCGCGCGCGCCTCATAGACGAACTCGCCGGCGCCTGGCGTCAGCGCCGCCGCGCGCAGCATGGCGGGCAGGCCATCGACCGCACGCACGACCTCGAAGGAAAATTGCGGGACGCGGTTGCCGTAATCCGCCAGCGCAAAGCGCTCGAACACGACATAGGCAAGCCCGCGATAGGCCGGCGCATCGCCGGACTCCTTGGCCGCGATCAGCGGGTCGGGCTCCTGATTCTCATGACCGGGATGGACACGCATCTGCACGGTCGTGACATCGAGTTCGCGCCCATCGGCCCAGATCCGCCGGACGAAGGCGATCGCGCCCTCGCTCAGCCCGATGGCGAGATTGGCGTAGTAGTTGTAGGTCGTCTCATAGGTCTTCTGCGACTTGCCGCCCTTGCCGCCGCTCTTTGAGCGGGTGACGCTGACCTTGATCTCCTCCTCGAAGCGCGTCGCCCAGATCAGTTGGCCGCCGAGCCGCGCGCGGCCATAGACGCGCGGAATCGCCGCGCCTTCCGTCGAGGCGAGACCACCGATCTCCTTCAGGCGCGGCCCCTCGACGACGCGGTTGCCACCGCCGCTGTTCAGCAAGGCAGTATCGATCTGCGCGCCGGCAATCCCGCCGATGGCCTGGCCGATGATGCCGCCGATCGGCCCGCCCAGCGCCGTGCCGAGCGCCCGACCTGCGACCTGGAGAAGAAGCGTTGCCATCAGTCGGACATCTCCGGGAATGAAAAGACGTGGCTGAGATGACGCCGCCACCACGGCGCGAAGGCGACTTCGCTGACCGCAGCGCCATCATGGGCGTGGATGATCGCGCCCGGCCCGCTCAGGATGGCGCAGTGCTTGGCCGGCAGATGCGCCCGCCAGCGGAACAGCAGGACGTCGCCCGGCTGTTCCTCGCCGCAAGGGCGCGGCTGCAGATGGCGCAACCCGGCCTCGGCCAGCGCATCCTCGCGCAGGCTTTCGGCCCAGGCGGGCGAATAGGGTGGCAGCGCTTCAGGCTCTGGCCCGTAAAGCTCGCGCCAGACGCCCCGCACCAGCCCGAGACAATCGCAGCCGACGCCACGCAGCGAGGCTTGATGATGATAGGGCGTGCCGAGCCAGAGCCGCGCGGCGGCCACGACCCGTGCACGCGCAACGCTCATCGGAAAAGGCTTCCGCCATCGAGCCCGCCATCGCCGGGCCTGACGCCGCCGATGATGAAGTCGTTGCCGGGGATATGCGGGAAGCCGCGAAAGTTGATGCCATTTGCGAACTTGCCGCGACAGGTCGCGAAGCTCTTGTCGCAACCGGCCGTCACTGTGAAGGCGTCGCCGGGAGCGATCGGCACTGATGGCGGCTGCCAGAGCTGGAGCGCGACGAGACCATCGCGGGCGGAGTGGCGCTTGATCTCGGTGACGAAGCTCGTATTCGCACCGCTGGTGAAGGTCAGCCGGCCGCCGGTGAAATGACCGTCGGCAAAGGCTGACAGCCCCGATGTCGTCAGACCGATGCGGCCGTCGCTGGTCGCCACTTCGGCCTCGACCGGGACCAAAACCACACCACAGCGCGCATCGCCGAGATCGGCCGCGCAAGAGCGCGTATAGAGCCGGCCGCGCTCCTCGTCGAAAGCCTTGGCCGGGCCCCTCACCTCGGCGGTGAAGCCGAGATCGTCCCGCCGGATCTCGCCGACGAAGCCGCTATCGAGCAGCATGCGCTGGCCGACATCGCTCCAGTTCACCAGCCAGACCGAAACCCGCGCATCGTCATAGAGCCCGCGCGCGAGATCGGCTTCGTTCAGCCCGACCGCCGCAAACGCGCCCGAGACCTCGCCGCCGCCGATGGCGAAGCCGAGTTCAGACGTGGTCTCGGCTGCCTCCAGCGCAGTCGTCGCGGCGAAGGTCACACCGTCGAAAGAGATCGACCTGTCATTATCGGTGAAGCCGAGCACGAGGCCGTCGCGCCGCGTCAGGCTCCAGCAGCGGCAGAGCCGTGTTGCGCCCTGCTGGAGATGGGCTGCTAGGCCGGCGGGAATGTCGCGCATGATGATGTGCCCTCAGGCCATGATCTCGATGATCGGGATCTTCGGAATTTCGCCGGCCTCGAACGCCGAGAGGTCGACCTCGATCGCGTCGATGTCGAAGCGCACCGGCACGTCGAAGAGGAAGCCGGCCGTCACCGCCGCGCCGGCTGCGGGCGTGTGGGCGAGCGCGAAGGTGACGACGCCGGTCGAGGCATCGCAGGCGACGTTGCCCGGCTGCGGCTGCGTCACGCCGTCGACCGCGACGAGCACCTCGCCGGCCCAGGGTCGGGTAATCGGCCGGCGATAGTCGGCGATCCCGGAGCCATAGTCCTTGCTGAGCTGGAAGCTGCGCGTCGTGCCGTCGCCGATGCCGATCGTCTGGTCGGTCGGCGATGGCGTCTGCGAGGGCGGGCAGCTCTTCCAGTCGAGTTGGTCGCGCCAGCGGAAGCCATGGAGCCGCCCGCGCCGCTCCTCGAAGAAGGCGACGACCTCTGCGAGCGCATCGAGCGTGCGGATGCCGAAGCCGGCGTCGTAGCGCCGGCGCGAATGCGCCCAGCGGCTGTTGCGGACCTCGCGGCCAGAGGCCAGCGCGACGATCTGGGTCAGGCGCTCGGGGCCGCCGCGCGCGCCGCGCGCGATGTCGAGCGGAAAGCGGATGTCGTGGAAATCGCTCATCGAGAAGCTCCCGTCATCACAACGCGCGGCTGCCGCGCGCGACCGCGCGGGCGATGGCCGCCGAGACCTGCGCCTCCGAACGGCGGAAGCTGTCGGCGTCGGGCGTCGAGACCTGCACAGTGACGCTGAGCGGTCGCCCGCCCGTCCCCCCACCACGGATGCCGAGCTTCCCGTCCGGCCCGCGCGCCAGCGGCATGATCGCCTCGGCCCCGCTCTCACCCATCAATCCAAGGCCACGTCCGAGCGGGAAATAGGAGGGCGAAGCCACGACGCCGCCATCGGCGAAGGGCGCGACAGGGATATTCGCCGCGCCACCGCCCAGGCTCCCGCCGAGGCCGCCGCTCAAGAGCCCGCTCAGGCTTTTGACGCCGCTGCCGAGCAGGCTCGAAATCCCGGACTGGAGCGGTTTGAGCGCGCTCTTGAGCAGGCTCTCGGTCATCGATTTGCCGACGCTGCGCAACACGTCCTCGAAGCGCTTGCCTTCGACGATGCCCTTGGCGAAAGCGTTTGTGATCGATTTGCCAAAGCTTTCCGAAGCCTTGCTCAGAGATTGAGTCAGGGAGTTCAACGAACGCAGGTCGGAGAGGCGCGACGGGGAAACCAGTTCGTCATCGCTCATGATATTTCGAACCTTTTCGGGATCGGAGGTTGGGGCGCTTCACCGATCGGGATGCGCCGCGATCAGCGCGTCGAGCGCCGCGCGTTCGGTCGCCTGTGATCGTGGACGCTGATGCACCTGCAGCGCGGCGGCGATCTCGCGCGGCGTCGCAGTCCAGAACGTCTCCGGCGTCCAGGCCAGCCGCCCGAGGCAAAAGCTCATGATCTCGCGCCAGGGAAAGGGAGCCGCCGCCGGCCTTACGCGGACGGCGGCGTCAGAGGGTCCGGCTGCCTGGCCTCGCTCCCGGCGGGCTCGCCGAAGGTCGCGTCGAGCAGCCGGATCGCGGCTGCGATCGCGCCGTTGAGGCCACCGTCGAAAGCGAGCCCGGCGACCTGATCGTCGGCGACGCTGCTGCCTGCGCCGCGCAAGCCCGCCGCCAGGATACGGGTAACGTCGCGGGCCGAAAGCCGTCCCGTCGCGAAGCGCTCGCCCAAGGCCGGCAGGCTGTCGACGCGGAAGGCGTCCTCCAGTTCGGCGAGCGCGCCCAGCGTCAGGCGCATCGGCAAGGTCTCGCCGTCGACGAGCAGGGGTGTCTCGCCCCGGTAGCGGTTGACCATGTCCCGCCTCCTCAAAGCAGCGTGAAGGTGAGCAGCCCGGCCGATTCGAGCGATAGATCGAATGTCACCTCGGCCGCATGGTCGCCGCGATATTCCAGGCTGGAGAGCTGGAACGGTCCTGCGATCGTGCCGAAATCGGGCACGATCACCTGCCAGTCGCGGATCGCGCCATCGAAGAAGATCTGGCGCACCAGCGCGTCCGAAGCCTCGTCCTTGAAGATGCCCGCGCCGCTGATGCTGGCGCGCCTGACGCCCGCCCCGGCCAGCAATTCGCGCCAGCGCCCGGCCGATTCCGCATGGGTCACGTCGACCGCCTCGGCGTTGAACGCGATCTGGCGGGCGCGTAAGCCCGCGACGGTGACGAAATCGCCGCCGCCGTCCGCCGCCTTGAGCAGCAGATCCTTGCCCTTCTGTGCCGACATCGGCTTCTCCTTTTGCGTTGAATTCAGAGCGTCTCGGTGACGGCGCGCAGGCGGATCGAGACGAAGCCGAGCCCGGTTCGGGCGTCGCGCGCCAGCCGGCTCGAACGCCAGCGCAGGTTGATCAGCCGGTGCCCGACGAGCGTCAGCGCCGCGTCATGCAACGCCGTCACGATGATGGCGGCCGCCTCGAGCGCCTGTCGCGACGAGCTGCTCTGGCCGGCCCAGACGATCAGCGTAACGTCCTGCTCGCTGCCATCGTCGCTGCCGGTCGACCAGTCCTGTGCCTCGACCTCGCCATGAACGACGTACACGCCGCTCATCGCGCGGGGCGCTTCGTCATGGACACGCTCCGCGCCGATGGCCGCCGTCAGCCCGGCATGGCCTGCCAGATGCGCCTGGATCGCGGCGCGCAATGCGAGAATGGCGTCGCTCATGGCGTGCTCTCCTCGACGAGGCAGACGAGCCGGCGCCGCCCGCCATCGGGATCGGCGACCGCGCGGATATCGAAAAGGCGCGCGCCGTCGCGCAAGCGCTGGCCGGCATCGACGCCTGGCCGCCAGCGCAGCGTGACGCGATGCGTGGCGAGCTGTTCGGGCCGGCCCATGCGCCACATCTCGCGGCCGGCAAGCCATTCGACCTGGCCCCACAGGCTTGCGACCGTCTGGAAACTCTCCGTCGCGCCGCCGAGCCCGTCCGGCGTAGCGACAGGCGCTTCCAGTACGAGCCGACGCCTCAGCGCGCCGACTGTGCCTTCACGGTGATCGTGTCCCGCCATGGCGCTAAAGCCTCGCGCGGCGGAAGGGCGCAACCAGCGCCATGATCTCGGGCGGCAACACGGCGGCGTCACGGCCGGCGATGTCACCGCGCTGCTCGAACCAGCGCGCCGCCAGCAGAAGCACCGCCTGCCGCAGCAAAGCAGGTACGCTGGCTGCGCTTCCGCCATAGCCGGCGACGACATCGATCTCGATCGCGGCCCGCGACCGACCGACCGTCGGCACCACGCCAGTGACCCTGACGACCGGCGGATCGGCGGTGACATCCAGCTGCAGCGCCGCGCCATCCACCGCCTGCGCCGCTCCAACGGCGTCATAGACGCGCGCGGCCGAGAGTGTGCGGACCGGCGACAGCGGCAGCCTGATTTCCCCGCCATCGGGCCAGCGATCCAGCACGATCCGCCAGGACTGGTCGATCAGCATGCGGCCCGACACCGCCTCGATCATCAGCCGCGCGGCCGTGATCAGCGTGGCGAGCAGGGTATCCTCGTCGGCCTGGTCGAGCCGGAGATAGATCCGGGCCTCGGACAGGGAAACCGGCTCGGCAGCCGGCGGGGTCAGGGCAAGGGGCGTCATGGTCGCTCCGATTGCGGGTTCAAATCAGGGAGCCGACGCGCTATCCAGCGCTCCCGGACAAGGAGCGCCTGATGAACATCGGACGATGGATGGCTACGGCGTGCGTCGCATTCGGTGCGGCAATGACTGCCGTGCCGGCGCATGCGGTGGTCGGCGGGCGCGAGGGCGGCCCGGCGGCCGCCTCGACGCTGATGGTCCTGAATGCCCGGGGCGGCGTCTGCACCGGGATCGTGCTGTCCTCGCGCACGGTCCTGACCGCCGCCCATTGCGCCGCAGGCGATGTCGATCTCCGGCTGCACTGGAAGGAAGGCGGCAGCGACGAACCCGTGCTGATCGCGCCGGTTGGCGTTGCGATCCATCCCGGCTTCAACGGCGGCGCGGTCGCCAATCGCCAGCGCTCGATCGATCTCGTCCTGCTGCGTGTCCAAACGTCCCTGCCGCCGCGCTTTGCGCCAGCAACGCTGGTCGACGGCGACTTGCCACGCGCCGGTTCGCCCGTGTCGCTCGCCGGCTATGGCGTCAGCCGCGAGGGCGAAGCGCGCACGACCGGTACCTACCGCTCGGCCGGGCTTTCCACGGTCGAGCCCTATGGACCCGGCCGCATCCTGATCTGGGCGGCCGATTCCGCCGGCCGTGGCAAGAAGGCGGGCGCTGGCGCCTGCCAGGGCGATTCCGGCGGGCCGATGACGCTCGACGATGGCGGCGTCGTCGCCGTCACAAGCTGGTCCACGGGACCATCAGGCAAAAGCTGCGGCCTTCTGAGCCAGGGCGTTCTCGTCGCGCCGCAACGCAACTGGATCGACACGACCCTGTCGAACTGGGGCGAGAGCGCCTCATGGACGATACGCCGCTGAGCGAAGGACTGGACTGGCCCGCTGCAACCCATAGACTGCGGGCTGCTCTGGACCCGGTTGCTCCGATGATCTTACGTGCGTTCGTTCTCGTTGCCGCCCTCGCGACTGTCGCCTCGCCTGCGCTGGCGGTCGTCGGCGGAACCGCTTCGCGTGATGCCGGCGGCGTGCGCGCCTCGACCCTTCGCGTGGAGACCAGCAAGGGCGAATTGTGCTCCGGCGCGGCGATCGCGCCCGAACTCGTCATCACGGCCGCGCATTGCCTGATGGGCGGCGGCTCGGTCAGCGTCGTCAGCCTCGACCCGCGCTTCCGTCCGCGCCGGCACCTGGTCATCGCCGTGCTACCGCATCCGAGTTTCGTGCCCGGCACGACGCCGCGCACCCAGCCCGGAGCCGATCTCGCGGTGCTGCGTCTGGCCTCGCCCCTGCCGCGCGACATCGAGCCATTGACGCTCGGCGGCGGTCTCTGGCAGGGCGAGACCGTAACGATGGCGGGCTATGGGCTGGCCATCGAGGACAACAAGAACACCGCCCGCAAGCTGCGCGAGACGCGGCTGGTGAATGCCGGCAATTACACCACCGCCAACACCGTCAAGGTCGCGGTCGACGCCGAAGCCAGGGGCGAGAGCCCCGGCGCTGGCGCCTGCCGGGGCGATTCCGGCGGCCCGGTCCTGCGCGGCGCGGGGGATTCGCGCGACCTCGTCGGGATCATCAGCTGGTCGAGCGGACCGCTGAACTCGCGCATCCGACGGATTTGCGGCGGCTTCACCGCGATCACGCCGGTCAGCGACCACCGCTCCTGGATTTCGGAAGCGAGCGGCCGCCTGCTCGCTCTGGGCGGCGACGGCCGCAGCGAGCCTGCAGTCCCGCGCGCCGGCTACAGCTGGTGGTTCTCGCGCTGAGCCGACAAGCCTTCGCCCCGGATCGCAAGAACGACCCGAGGCGAATTACGCACATGGCGAAGCCTTATACGGCGAACTTCAGGCCCTTGATCGCGGCAAAGTCCTGCACGCCACCCCCGACGCGCTTGGTCGTGTAGAACAGCACGTAAGGCTTGGCGGAGTAGGGGTCGCGCAGGATGCGCACGCCCGCCCGGTCGACCACGAGATAGCCGCGCCGGAAGTCGCCGAACGCCAGCGAGATCGCGTTGTTGGCGATGTTGGGCATGTCCTCGGCCTCGACCAGCGGAAAGCCCATCAGCGTCGCCGGCGCGCCGACCGAGGCCGGCGGCTGCCAGAGATAATGCCCAGTCGAGTCCTTGAACTTGCGCACCACGCCTTGCGTCTTGCGGTTCATCACGAAGGAGCCGTTCTGGCGATAGCCGGCCTTCAGCGCATAGACCAGGTCGACCAGGATGTCGGAAGGGTTGGACGCCGCGAAAGCGCCGGCGACGCCGGTATTGAGCACGCCGATATTGCCCCAGCTCCAGCTTGCGTCGGCCACCGTCGGATAGGCCAGGAAGCCCTTAGGCTTGTCGACCCCGTCGCCTGAAACGAAGGCGGCGCCCTCCTGTTCGGCGAAGGCGCTCTCGACCTCCTCGGCGATCCACTGGTCGATGTTGACGATGGCGTCGTCGAGCAGCGTCTGCGTCGCCGCCGGCATGGCGTAGAGTTCCATCGCCGGGAAGGACAACTCGGCCAGCGTCGGCGAGCCGGTCTGGGGACGCGCGGCAGCCTCGGCGACCCAGCCCGAAGCCGGACCGGTGGTCGAGAACGCCTTCTTGTAGGTGCCCGACGAGATCGTCCGCACCGTCGCGATCGCGCGGATCGGCGAGGCATTGGCGAGGCCACGCAGAATCTCGCTCTCGACCGTGGAGGGCGCGAGATAGCCGCCGTCGGGACCCGAGCCAGCCGACAGCGCCTTGCCTTCGAGCCGCTTGAGGCCACCGGCCTCGCCGCTGCGGATATAGGAAGCGAAGGCGGCCTTGTGCTCGCCGACGAGCGGATCGCGATGGTCCTCCCGGCCGAGCGCCGGGCGGTTGCGGTCGAGCGTCAGCCGGTCGACCTTCTGCAGCGTCTCGTCGAGGGCGGCATCCATGCGCGCCATCTTCTCCTGCGTCAGCGGGTCGACGCCGCGCCGGGTCTCGATCTCGGCCAGGCGCTCGTCGTTGCTGACGCGATAGCTTTCCAGCGTGTAGCGCAGATCCTCGAAAGCCAGCGACAGATCGGCGCCGGCGGCCTTGGTCTCGGGAGCATGGTTCAAGGTGGTCATAGTCTCTCCTCGGGGATGGAACAGGTTCAGGCGTGGGCAAAAGCCGCTGCACCCGGCAGCGCCTTGACGGCGGAGACGCGGGCCTGCGGTAGCATCGGGAAGGTGACGAGCGAGATTTCCCAGAGATCGACCCGCTCCAGACGGCGCAGGCCCGTCTTCGGTTCGGTGCGGGCCTTTTCGGGCCGAAAGCCGATCGACAGGCCGTCGACTGCGCCTTCTCGCATCAGCGCGTGGATTTCGCGGGCGCGCCCGACGGCGAGCGAAAGCTGGCCGCGAACGAACAGCCCGCGCGAATCCTCGATCAGGCTGATCCAGCGGCCGATCGGCTCGGCTGGATCATGCTGCCAGAGCAGCTTGATCCCGGATGGCCCGCGTCGCACCAGGCTCTCGCGAAAGGCGCCGGGCTCGACCACGTCCCGGCCGAGATCGGCGATGCGGAACAGGCTGGCATAGCCTTCGAACATGCCGTCGAGCCGAACCCTGGTCGGTGGCTGCGCCAGAAACTTCGACTCGCGCGCGAAGGGGCCTGCGGCAGGAGCCATTCTCATCGACCACCCTCCTTGCCGCTGCGCGACTGGCCCTTGCCTGGCGAACCGCCTTCGAGCCTGGCCAGCGTGCCGACGAAGCGGCCGAACGCCTCGGCGCCGGCGCTCGGCCGCGTCGGCTTCTGGCTGCGGCCCGCGCTGGTCGATGCAGATGGCGACGGTGTCTTCTCATTGGCACGCGTCATGGCTGTTCTCCTTCATGGCGGGCGTTGAAGCGGTTGAGTTCGCGAACGAATTCGTCGAAGCGCCGATTGGCGGCGGTCAGCTCGCGCAGCATGAAATAGGCGAAGGCCGAGGCCGATCCCGCCCAGAGCAAAAGTCCGAGATGGCCGACATCGCCGCGCCCGACGAAGGCGGTGATGATCTGGTCGAGCACGTTCATGGGGACGCCTCCTGCGTCTGCGCCTTCAGGCCATAGCCGACCGCTTCGCGCTTCTCGTCGTCGCTGAGGAAAGTCGCGGCATCGACGCGCCGCCATAGCGACTCGCGCTCGTCGGCCAGCGCCTCGATGGCGTCGAGATCGGGCTCCAGCGTCAGCGCATCGCCGAACGCCGGCCCAAGCCACTGCGCCAGCGACTGCGCCGTGCGCCGGACCAGCGGGATCGCGGTCTGCCGCCAGAAGGCGCGGTTGGCCTCGGCGAAATTGGCGTGCGTGTTGTCGCCCGGCAGGCCCAGCAGCAGCGGCGGCACGCCGAAGGCGAGCGCGATCTCGCGCGCCGCGACACCCTTGGCGGCAACGAAATCGAGTTCGGCAGGCGTCAGCGAGAGCGGCTTCCAGTCGAGCCCGCCCTCCAGCAGCAGCGGCCGGCCGGCATTGCGCGCGCCCTGGAAGCTCTCTTCCAGCTCGGCCTTCAGCCGTTCGAACTGGACGTCGGTCAGGCCCGCGCCATCGGGCCCGTCATAGACCAGCGCGCCCGAGGGCCTGGCCGCGTTGTCGAGCAGCGCCTTGTGCCAGTTGCTCGCGGCATTGTGGATGTCGAGCGAGCAGGCGGCGGCCTCGATCGGCGAGAGCCCGTAGTGGTCGTCCACCGGATGGAACAGCGTCAGATGCAGGATCGAGGGCAGCGCGCCCTCGTCCTGCCGGAAGCGGACCGTCTCGCCGCCGACGGTGTAGTCGTAAGCTTCGGGCCAGCCGTCGCGGCCCGGCACGAGGCGCATTCGGTCCGGCCGTAGCGCGAAAAGTTCGCGTGGCTCGCGACCCACGCTGGCCGCCTCGATATAGGCGTTGCCGGCGACGAGCAGATGCCCATAGAGCATCTCGCGGAATGCGATGCCGCCCTGGCGCGGGTTGGGCCGCTCGATCAGCGCGAGCGCCGGATGTTCCGGCTCCTCGCGCCCGCCGATCTTGGCGACGAACGGCATTTGGGCTGCCGCCTCGGCGATAAGCCGGACGCAGCGATGGACGACCGGGTTGCGCTCATAGCCCTCGCGGGCGAGCGCGGCATAGTCGCGCGGCGTCCAGACCGGTCGCCCGGCCTCATGCAGCGCGATCAGCGGCCCGACGCGCGAACGCTTCTGGTCCGGCGCGGCTGTGCCGCGCAGGTTGCGAAGGAAGTTGAGCATGAATGTCTCGCTGTTGCAGTCAGGACGCGTCGTCATGCTCTGGCTCGACCCGAGCATGACGTTCAGAACTGGTCATGAGCTTCCCGGGTCTGCGCTGCGCTTCGCCCGAGAATGACGCCCTCTAAATCCCCCTCACCCGCGGCCTTCCTCTGGCTGCGAGCATCAGATGCGTCAGCGCCCAGACCAGCGCGTCGAGCCGGTCGGGCGAGCGCCCGGAACTCAAGCCAGTCGGGCCGAAATCGCACATCTCGTCTTCGAGTTGCGGAAAGCGGCCGGCATGGCGCACCCGGCCTTGCGCATAAAGCGCAGCGACCGGCTCGGCCCGCAGATACTTCCCGCGCGTCGCCCTGACCGCCGTCACCGGCACGTCGGAAGCGACCTCGCGAATGACGCTCTCCGCCATTTCGCCGCCCTGGTTGACCTCGACGACGAGCGCGTCGGCCTCGAAGCGCTGATAGAGCGCCACCGCCTTCGCAGCCCATTCATGCGGGCGGACGCCCGAGGCCGTGCCGTCCTCCAGCACATGGCCGATGCCATCGCGATCCACGCCGGCGACGACGAGCCCGCAGGAATCGGCCCGTTGCGACGAGGATGCCGGCGGGTCGACCGCGACCACGATCCTCACCAGCGCCGGCGCGGTCGCCACGCGGCAATCCTCGATCATGGCGCGTGTCCAGAGCGCGTCGGCGCTTTCCTCGACGATTTCGCCGTCGATCTCCTGTCGCCCGAGCCTTGTGCCGCCATAGGCGTGTGTGATGCTGCGCAGGAATTCGGGAGCGAGATTGAAGCGGTTCGCGCCTGTCGCCGCCCGGCTGACCGCTACATGGGGATCGGCCAGAAGCCGCTTGATCAGCGGCAGCGGGCGGGGCGTCGTGGTCACGATCTGGCGCGGCCTGTCGCCGAGCCGCAAGCCGAACTGCAGCATGTCCCAGCACTCCTGAAGATTGGGCCATTTGGCCAGTTCGTCCGACCAGGCCGCGCCGAATTGCGGACCGCGCAGCCCTTCGGGGTCTTCCGCCGAGAAGGCCTGCGCGATCGCGCCATTGGGCCATTCCAGCCGCCGGCGAGAGGGATGCCAGGTCGGCCGCTCCCACCGCGTATGGATCGAGAGCAGCCCGGAGACGCCCTCGATCATGACGTCACGGACCTGGCCTTGCGTCTCGCCGACCAGTGCGATCCGTTCGGTCGGCCGGTCCGCAAAGGGCGCGTGCCCGAGCGCCATACCCTTGACCCATTCGGCCCCGGTCCGGGTTTTGCCGGCGCCACGCCCGCCGAGGACTAGCCAGACAGGCTTTTGCGGCGGCTTTCCGGGCTGTTGGTCGCTCCGGCCGAAGAGGCGCCAGGTCTCGCCGAGGACCGTTGTAAGGTCAGGGCTCAGATCCGGCAGGAGATCCTTGGGAATGAGCCTCGCCCAACTCGCGATCGGCAAGCGCATCAAGACGTCGTGCAAGCTCCTTTCGGAGTTCGGCGACATGGCGCAGTCCGGCGGCGGGCGAGAGATCATCGTTGGACTTGCCCTCGTGGCTGGCGGTCGCGCCTTCGAGCGCGACCAGTTCGCGGACCGTGCGGGCCAGCACCGCCAGCGCCTTGGCGTCGCTTTCGCTGGCGGCCGCGCCCTTCGGCAATTCGTCGAGATGCGCCTCATGCGCTTCAAGCTGGCGTTTCGCGGCGCGCCAGAGCTTCGTCACCACCGCCTTGCGGCTGACGGGCAAACGCCTGCCCTTCGCCGCCGGCAAGGCCGGAGCGTCGTCTTCATCGTCGGACATGGCGAAATCTCCGGGACCGGATACACAAAAGCCGCCGGCTGGAGAGCGCGGCGGCTTGGCGTCTGGTCACACTTCGTGAGCGTTCCTGATGTCTATCGGATCAGCGTCACGATGTCAAGGGATAAATTCCTATTTTTCATATCATAGGGTACGACGATGCGGCAACCGCACCTAAACCTAGCCTGGCGTGAATGATCTGATACGCGCCGAGGGCGCGCTTCCCCGGATGGTCCTTGCTCTTTCGAGTAAGTGGTTAGGGACCTTCTTTTCGCGAACGTTCTCCATCGTCATTGCCCAGACGGACTCCATGCGTTCCGCGTCGTAATATTGCGAATACTCAGTCGCCCGGACGTCTCTCAATTCATCTAAGAGCCAGTGAAACCCTTTGTACGTGGGCTCATTGGTCGCCTTTCTGATCGTCCACGCGTAGAGGTCCGCTGCCTGCAGCGGCAAGAATTCCTTGTCATCTCTAAACAGAGGATCGACGGGAAGTATCACCGAGGCTTCCGGCTCACGGATCGATCCCACTTCCCGAACCATCGGATACCAAGCATTTGCGCGAGGGCCGAAGATGACATTCTCGTCGAATATCATCTCAAATCTCTCACGCAGGCCAGCATCCCACAGCGTAAAGCAGGCGGCTAAGATCGTATTTTGAAAGGGCCAAAAATAGGGCTCTGAGTTTGGTTTGGGGAGCCGTTTTGCCCAAATTTGGGCATGAGCCTCAAGGTCGATGACCGACCAAATGCATATTTTGGCGTACTTATTTATGATCTTTGCGAGCGCGCGGACTTTTTCATCGCGCTCACCTTCCGACCATCCATAGAAGAGGCCACTGAGTCCGGCAGCTTCCTTCATCTCGAAATAGGCGAGACGACGAGGACCACTGAGAAGGCAAATGCGCCATTCGTCCGAAAATAGCGCCCAGTCCTCCGAATAACCGATCAGACCAGCCATAACGAAATGATTGCGCACCCCAGGGGGAGCGCCTTCACTTTCGTCAGCGAATACCTGTACTGGCATTAGGGCCCTGCGCCTTCTGGCGGGCTCTGGCAATCCAGAGAGGAAATGAAAAGCCGGACGGCAGCCACGGCTTGCGACTGAGCGGGGTCACGACGCACTCGCCCGCGAACGATAATAGTTGGGTCCGGGAATTACTACATGCCGACCAGTCCTATTTTTGCCTCCGCAGGGCGAGCCGTTCCTGCATGCGCTTCAACATGTCGATCACTGCCGGGACATCGCGCTCGGCTGTCTCTCGATCGGTATGCGCAACGAAAAGCCCAGGCACATCCGGCGATGTGAAGACATGCTGGGAGCCGAGGACGCAATGCTCTATCCTGACCTCGCCCATCTCACACCTCCTCCTTCTCGACCCATTTGATCGTCGCAGCCGGCACATACTGCTCCATCCGGTCGAGCAGGGTCGCGCCTTCCGTGTCCGTCATCGCCATGGCGCGATGCGTCTGCTTGAGGAAGCCGGCCTCGACCGTGGCGTCGAGGAACGTCGCCAGCGGGTCGTAGAAGCCCGCAACATTGAGCAGGCCGAGCGGTTTGGAGTGGATGCCGAGTTGGCCCCAGGTCCAGATCTCGAACAGTTCCTCGAAGGTGCCGATGCCGCCGGGCAGCGCGATGAAGCCATCCGAGAGTTCGGCCATGCGCGCCTTGCGGACATGCATGGTCTCGACGATCTCGAGCCGGGTCAGATGGTGATGCCCGACCTCCTTTTCGCGTAGCGCGCGTGGGATCACGCCATGGACCTCACCGCCGGCGTCCAGCGCGGCGTTGGCGACGATGCCCATAAGCCCGACCGCACCGCCGCCATAGACCAGCACCAGCCCGCGCCGGGCGATTTCCGCCCCCATCGCGCGCGCGGCGGCCGCATAGACTGGATCATTGCCGGGATTGGAGCCGCAGAAGACACAAACCGATTTCATGCACCAACCTCTTCCGTACCCAAGGCCTGCAAGATGCGCGCCCAGGAGCGCTGGCCTTTGTGGAACGACGAGAGATCATATTTCTCGTTGGGCGAGTGCAGCCGGTCGTCGTCGAGGCCGAAGCCGACGAGCAGCGTATCCATGCCAAGCAGCCGCTTGAAATCGCCGACGACCGGCACCGAGCCGCCCGAGCCGATGGTCACCGCCTTGCGGCCCCATTCCTGCGTCAGCGCTGCCTGCGCCTTGCGCAGGGCCGGGGAATCGAGCGGTACGGCGATGGCCGGCGAGGCTCCATGGGTGATGAACTCCGCCGTGCAATCGTCGGGCAGCCGTTCGCGCACGAACGCCTGGAAAGCGGCGGCGATCTTCTGCGGGTCCTGCTTGCCGACGAGGCGAAACGAGACCTTGGCCGAGGCTTTCGCCGCGATCACCGTCTTGGTGCCCTGCCCGGTATAGCCGCCCCAGATGCCGTTGACGTCGCAGGTCGGGCGCGACTGGATCTGTTCGATCAGCATGCGGCCCTTTTCGCCGATAGAGTGCTTCAGGCCGATCTGGCCGAGAAACTCCTCCTCGGTGAGGCCGAGATCGGCCCAATCGGCCTTTTGCTGATTGGTCGGCTCCTCGACGCCCTCATAAAAGCCCGGCACCATGATGCGCCCGGTCTCGTCATGCAGACTGGCGACGATGCGCGCCAGCAGATGCACCGGGTTGGCGGCCGCGCCGCCGAACAGGCCCGAATGCAGGTCGCGATCGGCGCAGGTGATCGCGACCTCCTGATACACCATGCCGCGCAGCGAGGCGGTGATCGCCGGGGTCTGCCGGTCCCACATGCCGGTGTCGCAGACCAGCGCGAAATCGGCCTTCAGCTCCTCGGCGTTCTCGCGCACGAAGGCCGGCAGGCTGACCGAGCCCGATTCCTCCTCGCCCTCGACCAGGATGGTGACGCCGACCGGCAGGTCGCCGGTTTCGGCGATGGTGGCGCGCATCGCCTCGACGAAGGTCATGACCTGGCCCTTGTCGTCGCAGGCCCCGCGCGCGACGATAATCTTGCGGCCGGGCGAGAGCTCCTTGATCACCGGCTTGAACGGGTCGGTCTCCCAGAGCTCCAGCGGATCGACCGGCTGCACGTCGTAATGGCCGTAGAACAATACATGCGGCGCGCCGGCTTTCGGCCGGTGGCCGAGCACCACGGGCTGGCCCGGCGTCTCGCGCAGGCCGGCCTTGAAGCCGAGCGATTCAAGATCCCTGCTCAACCACTCGGCGGCACGGCGGCTGTCGGGCCAATAGGTTGCGTCGGTCGAGATCGACGGGATTTCGAGCCAGGACGACAGCCTTGCAAGCGAGCCGTCGAGATCGGCATCGAGGCGGGAGAGGATCGCGGGAAGCTTTGTCATGGCACTCGACTTGTTGTGATGGCTCGGGCGGGAGCCGATTCAGGTTGCGCCATCATGGCAAGGCCGGACGAGTTCGTCAGCCCGCCCCGCCGCATGGCGCGATTGCGCATCATTCTCGGGCGGAGCGCAGCCCAGACCCGGGAAGCTCTTCCAGAAGATGTCGGGTCAAGCCCGGGCGGACGGCTTCCGCCTCAGCGCTTGCCCCCCATCATCGAGCCGAGCACGCCGCGCAGGATCGCGGTGCCGACCTGCCGGCCGATCGAGGTCGCGGCGGAGCGGGCCGCCGAGGTGATGATCTTCTCGGTCATGCTCTGGGGCATCGCGCCGCCGCGGCTGCCGGGGCCGGTCTTGGGGCGCGGCGCGCTGCCGGTCGCCGTGCCGAGCCAGCCGCCGATCGTGTCCATGATGCCGCCTCCACCCGTCGTGGACGCCTCGACCGGCGTCCCGTCGGGCTGGAGGTTCTTGCGTTTCATCAGCTCTTCATAAGCCGACTCGCGGTCGATCATGGTGTCGTATTTGCCCTTGAAGCCGGAATTGGCCAGCGCCTGCTGGCGCTCCTGCACGCTGCAGGGGCCGACCTGCGCCATCGGCGGCGCGATCAGCGTGCGCTCGACCATGGTCGGCGTGCCCTTGCCCTCCAGCGTCGAGGTCAGGGCCTCGCCGACGGCAAGCTGGGTAATCGCTTCCTCGGTCGAGAATTTCGGATTCTGACGGAAGGTTTCGGCGGCCGCCTTGACCGCCTTCTGGTCGCGCGGGGTGAAGGCGCGCAGCGCATGCTGGACGCGGTTGCCGAGTTGGGAGAGCACGGTATCGGGAATATCGAGCGGGTTCTGCGTCACGAAATAGACGCCGACGCCCTTGGAGCGGATCAGCCTGACCACCTGCTCGACTGCCGTCAGCAGCGCCTTGGGCGCGCCGTTGAACAGCAGATGCGCCTCGTCGAAGAAGAAGACGAGCTTGGGCTTGTCGAGATCGCCGACCTCCGGCAACTGCTCGAACAGTTCGGACAGCAGCCAGAGCAGGAAGGTCGCGTAAAGCCGCGGATTGGCCATCAGCTTGTCGGCGGCCATGATGTTGACGATGCCGCGCCCGTCGCGGTCGGTCTTCATCAGGTCGTTGATGTCCAGCGCCGGCTCGCCGAAGAACAAGTCGCCCTTCTGGTTCTCCAGCACGAGCAGCGAGCGCTGGATCGTGCCGACCGATTGTGCGGTGACGTTGCCGTATTTGGTCGTCAGGTCCTGCGCGTTCTCGGCGATGTAGGACAGGATCGCGCGCAAATCCTTCAGGTCGAGAAGCAGCAGCTTCTGCTCGTCGGCGATGCGGAAGGCGATGTTCAGCACGCCCTCCTGCGTGTCATTGAGATCGAGCAGGCGCGCCAGCAGGAGCGGCCCCAGCTCCGAGATCGTGGCGCGCACCGGGTGCCCCTGCTCGCCGAAGACATCCCAGAACACGGTGGTGAACTGGTCGGCCTCGTAGGTGACGCCGATTTCCTTGGCGCGCTTGACGAAGGCCGGCTGGGAGCTGCCCGGCGCGGCGATGCCTGACAGATCACCCTTGATGTCGGCTGCGAAGACCGGGACGCCGTTACGGGCGAAACCCTCGGCCATGACCTGCAGCGTCACCGTCTTGCCGGTGCCGGTCGCGCCGGTCACCAGGCCATGGCGGTTGGCGAGCTTGAGCAGGAGATTTTCCTCTTTCCAGCTCTTGCCGATCAGAATCGCGCCGTCATCGCTCATGATGTCTGCCTGTTGTGTTATCGATGCGTCAGGCAAAGGGTGTAGCGAACCGCGACTGTCGGCGGAAGCCCGATCCGGGCTTGAATAGATCGTTAATATGTGAACTATCCGCTGCCACTCCACTGAAGGATGAGAGCCATGGACGAACTGATTTCCCGCATCATCGCGGCCTCGGGCCTCAATGAGGAACTCGCGCGCAAGGCGATCGGCATCATCCTCGCCTTCCTGCAGAAGGAAGGCCCCCCGGCCGAGATCGGCCAGCTGATGGCGGCGCTTCCCGGCGCGCAGGAACTCGCGGATGCCGAGGGCGGCGCCAAGGGCGGACTGATGGGCATGGTAGGCGGCCTGATGGGCGGTGGCGGCGGCGTGATGGCGCTCGGTGGCCAGTTGATGGGCGCGGGCCTGTCGATGGGCCAGATCCAGACCGTCTCCAAGGAGATGTTCGCGGTCGGCCGCGAGCAGGCCGGCGAGGATACGATGGGCGCGATCGTCGGCGCCATTCCGGGCCTGAGCCAGTTCGTCTGAGCTTTCACGCTGCCCGATCCGCGATCGCGTAACGCCGCCCTCGTGGCGGCGTTTTGCGTTGCTGCGCACATCCGTGCACGCCGCTTGCGACGAAGTAGGGATGGCGGTGCGGCAGCACCCATGGCAATCAGCGCTTCGCGATTGCACAATGGCGGGGCGTAAGGAGCACCGGCGCAGATGAACTCGGCCCCCTTGTCAGACCTGCCTTTCATGGACGCCTTTCCGCTGCCCGATACGGCGCAGTGGCGTGCAGCGGTCGACAAGGTGCTCAAGGGCGGCGATTTCGAGAAGCGCCTCGTCGCCCGCAGCGCTGACGGCATTCGCATCGAACCGCTCTACGCTGCCGCAAACCCGGCCCAGCGCCCGTTGCGCGCGGAGGCAGGCCGCTGGCAGGTCTGCGCCCGTGTCGACCATCCCGACGCCGACGAAGCGCGCACGCTGGCGCTTGCCGATCTCGAGGGCGGGGCGGATTCGCTCGCGCTGAGCTTTGCGGGAGCGCAGGCCGCGCGAGGCTTCGGGCTCGCCGCTGGGGATGTCGCAGCGCTGGATACCGCGCTCGACGGGGTGATGCTCGACCTGATCGGCCTGCGCATCGATCCCGCGCCACAGGGACGCGCGAATGCGCTCATGCTGGCGGCTCTGGTCGAGAAGCGCGCCCTGCCGCCTGCCGGCGTATCGATCGATTTCGGACTCGACCCGATCGGGCTCTTTGCAAGCACCGGACGGCTTGCAGTCTCTTGGCCCGAGACCGGCCGCGATCTGGCCGAGACGGTCGCGACACTGAAGGGACAAGGCTTCGCCGGCCCGTTCGTCACAGCCGATGCCCGCCCCTATCACGAGGCCGGCGCGACCGAGGCGCAGGAGCTTGGCGGCGCGCTGGCCACGGCCATCGCCTATCTGCGCGCGCTCGAAGCGCAGGGCATGACGCTCGCCGATGCGCGCGACGCGATCTCGTTCGTGCTCGTCACCGACACCGACGAGTTCATGACCATCGCCAAATTTCGCGCCGCCCGCCTGCTCTGGGCGCGCGTGCAGGAGGCCTGCGGCCTCGACCCGAAACCGATGGTGCTCAACGCCGAAACCTCCTGGCGCGCGCTGACCAGGCGCGATCCCTGGGTCAACATGCTGCGCGCCACGATAGCAACCTTCTCGGCTGGCGTCGGCGGCGCGGACTCGCTAACGGTCCTGCCCTTTACGGCGGCACTTGGCCTGCCCGACGCCTTTGCGCGCCGCGTCGCCCGCAACACCCAACTCGTCCTGCTGGAAGAAGCCAGTCTCTGGCGCGTCGTCGATCCCGCCGCCGGCGCGGGCGGTTTCGAGGCGCTGACGCAGGCGCTTTGCGAACAGGCGTGGACGAAGCTGCAGGATCTGGAGCGCGAGGCCAGGGACGACATGCCCGGCATCGTCGCCGCGCTTGCCAACGGCCATGTCCAGGGCGGCCTCGCCCGGCAGCGCGCCGTCAGCGCCAAGGCCATAGCAACGCGCCGCGAACCGCTGACCGGCACGAGCGAATATCCCAACCTGACCGAGGCGCCGGTCAAGGTTCTGGATGTCGTAACTCGTAAAGTCGAGACACCTTCCGCCCCGGCGGGAGGTCTCAAGGCCGAGCCGCTGCCGTCCGTGCGGCTGGCCGAACCGTTCGAGGCGCTGCGCGATCGGGCCGACGCCGCGACTGTCGACAGCCAGCGGCCGCAGGTCTTCCTCGCCACGTTGGGCCCCATCGCCGACTTCACGGCACGCGCCGGTTTCGCCCGAAACCTGTTCGAGGCCGGCGGGCTTGCCGCCCCAATCGGACATGGGTTCTACAACGAAGGCGCGACCGACACCGCAGGCCTGGTTTCGGCTTATGTCGCTTCCGGCGCGCGCCTCGCCTGCCTTTGCGGTTCGGACGCCGGCTATACGACTGACGGCGCAGCCGCTGCGACAGCCCTGAAGGCTAGCGGCGCGACGGTCTGGCTCGCGGGCAGGCCCGGCGAACTGGAGGCCGCGTTGAACGATGCCGGCGTCACCGCGTTCATCCATGCGGGCGGCGATGTCGTCGAGGCGCTCAGCCATGCGCACGCGATCGCGGTGGCATCGCGGGGAACGGTCATTTGACAGCGATCGCGCTGACCATCGCCGGCTCGGATTCCAGCGGCGGCGCCGGCATCCAGGCCGATCTCAAGACCTTCGCGGCGCATCAGGTCTATGGCGCGAGCGTGATCGTCGCCCTGACGGCGCAGAACACGACGGGCGTCAGCGCGATCCATCTCGCACCGGCCGCATTCGTCTCGGCGCAGATCGATGCGGTCTTCTCCGACCTCGACATCACGGCGGTTAAGATCGGCATGCTCGCCACGGCGGAGCTGATCGAAACGGTGGCCGCCGGTCTTTTCCGTCACAAGGCCCGCAATATCGTGCTCGATCCGGTAATGGTCGCGGCATCGGGCGCAAAATTGTTGCAGGACGACGCCGTCGACGCGATCCGCCGCCATCTTTTCCCGCTGGCGACGTTGGTCACGCCGAACCTTCCGGAGGCGGCGACCCTGCTCGGCGCAAGCATGGCGCAGGAGGAGGCGGCGATCGACGCGCAGGCGCTCCAGCTGCAAAACCTCGGCGCGACCAATGTGCTGATCAAGGGCGGGCATGGCTCGGGTGAAACCAGCACCGACCTGCTTTTGCTGGCGGACGGCCAGCGCCTGCGCTTCGACGCACCGCGCCACGCGACCCGCAACACCCACGGTACCGGCTGCACGCTGTCGTCAGCCATCGCAGCCGGGCTCGCCAGGGGAATCGATCTTCCGGAAGCCGTGGCTCACGCGAAAACCTATATCACCGCCGCGATAGCGGCCGCCGACCAGGTTCCAGTTGGCCATGGCCACGGACCGGTGCATCATTTCCATCATTGGTGGGACAAACCCGACGGGAGCCAGTCATGACCGCCATCCCGGATTTCACGCAGATCGCCTTCGACACCACGCACATCGCCACCGCACCCTGGGCGGCAGGCGAGATCTGGCTGACGCCCGAGGGCATTCCGGTGAAGCCGCTCTACACGGCTGCCGACCGCGACGGCCTGCCCTTCGTCGATACGCTGCCGGGCATCGCGCCTTATGTTCGCGGCCCCTACCCGACGATGTATGTCAACCAACCCTGGACGATCCGGCAATATGCCGGCTTCTCGACGGCGGAGGATTCCAACGCCTTCTACCGGCGCAATCTTGCTGCCGGCCAGAAGGGTCTTTCGGTCGCCTTCGATCTGGCGACCCATCGCGGCTATGATTCCGACCATCCGCGCGTCGGCGGCGATGTCGGCATGGCCGGCGTCGCGATCGATTCGATCTACGACATGCGCACGCTGTTCTCCGGCATTCCGCTCGACCAGATGAGCGTCTCGATGACGATGAACGGCGCGGTGCTGCCGGTGCTGGCGCTCTACATCGTCGCGGCGGAAGAGCAGGGCGTGCCGGCGGCGAAGCTCTCGGGGACGATCCAGAACGACATCCTCAAGGAGTTCATGGTCCGCAACACCTATATCTATCCACCCACGCCTTCGATGCGGATCATCGGCGACATCTTCTCCTACACGTCGCAGCACATGCCGAAGTTCAACTCGATCTCGATTTCCGGCTATCACATGCAGGAGGCGGGAGCGACGCAGGATCTCGAGCTCGGCTACACGCTGGCCGACGGCGTCGAATACATCCGCGCCGGCCAGCGCGCGGGCTTGGGCGTCGACGCCTTCGCGCCGCGCCTGTCGTTCTTCTGGGCGATCGGCATGAACTTTTTCATGGAGGTCGCCAAGCTCAGGGCGGCCCGGCTGATCTGGGCCAAACTCGTCAAGGAATTCGGCGCGACCTCGGAAAAATCGTTCCCGCTGCGCACGCATTGCCAGACCTCGGGCTGGTCGCTGACGGCGCAGGACGTCTTCAACAACGTGCCGCGCACGATGATCGAGGCAATGGCGGCGACACAAGGGCATACCCAGTCGCTGCACACCAATGCGCTCGACGAGGCGCTCGCCCTGCCGACCGACTTCTCCGCCCGGATCGCGCGCAACACCCAGATCGTGCTGCAGCAGGAGAGCGGCACGAGTCGGATCATCGATCCCTGGGGCGGCTCATACTATGTCGAGCGCCTCACCGCCGAGCTCGCGGCAAAGGGCTGGGCCCATATCACCGAGGTCGAGGCGCTCGGCGGCATGGCCAAGGCGATCGAGGCCGGCATTCCCAAGCTGCGCATCGAAGAGGCCGCCGCCAAGACGCAGGCCCGCATCGACGGTCGCCAGCAGGGCATCATCGGCGTCAACATGTTCAAGCCCGACAACGAGGCCTCGATCGATGTTCTAAAGGTCAACAACGCCTCGGTCCGCAGCCAGCAACTCGACAAGCTCAGGCGCCTGAAAGCCGAGCGCAGCGAAACCGACGTGCAGGCCGCTCTCACGGCGCTGACAAACGGCGCTGCTGGCGATGGCAATCTGCTCGACCTCGCCGTCAAGGCGGCCCGCGCCAAGGCGACGGTCGGCGAGATCTCAATGGCGATGGAAAAGATCTTCGGGCGTCACCGGGCCGAGATCAAGTCGATTTCGGGCGTCTACAAGCGGGAGGTCGGCACCATGAACCCTGCGGTCACGCGCGTGCAGATGATGACGGAGGCCTTCGAGGAAGCCGATGGCCGACGGCCGCGCATCCTCGTCGCCAAGATGGGGCAGGACGGCCATGATCGCGGCCAGAAGGTCATCGCGTCCGCCTTCGCCGATCTCGGCTTCGACGTCGATATCGGGCCGTTGTTCGCGACGCCCGACGAAGCCGCCCGCCAGGGCGTCGAGAACGACGTCCACATCGTCGGCGTCTCGTCGCTGGCTGCAGGCCATCTGACGCTGGTGCCGGAACTGAAGGCAGCCCTGACCCGGGCCGGTCGCCCCGACATCATGATCGTGGTCGGCGGCGTCATCCCGCCGCAGGATTTCGATGCGCTCTACGAGGCTGGTGCGAGCGCAATCTTCCCGCCGGGCACCGTGATCGCCGATGCGGCCGAAAAGTTGCTCGAAGACCTCAACCAGCGTCTCGGCTACGCGCAAAGATCAGCCGCCGAGTGACCCCGGCGGCTGCCTTTTCGGTGAACGAGCCCGACTGAATCCGGCTCAGTTGCGGCCGCCACCCTGATTTGCGGGGCCGGTCTCGTAGGATTGCCCGTTCGGCAGCTGGCCGCCCGGCGGCGTATAGTAGCCGCGCCCATTGGGCAGCACGCCGGCGCGCCCCCGACCGCCAGGACCGGCAGGAACATTCTGCAGGCCGCCGCCATTGCGAAAGCCACCGCCATAGACCGGGCGCTGCTGGCGGTAAGCGGGTTGCTGGCGATAGCTCGGCTGGCGATAGGCGCGCCGCCGGTCGTAACGGCGATCATAGGCGTAGCGGCGGTCGTATTCGCGCCAGCCCTGCGCTGCCGCCTCGGTGGGAACGGCGACACCCCAGCTCGCGAAAATACCGATTCCGAGCACGATGGCGGTGGCCGATGCGGCGAGAAACTTGCGGATCATTGTCGTGGTCCTCTCTTCAGACAGGCAAACACCGGTCGCGGCCGGATTGTTCCCAAGCGCTCGGGGGCGATGACCATGAGCGGCGGCGGCGGCGGCGATACGAGGCCCCGCCGCCGATCACCCTACGTCAACGCCAACCATAGCCATAGGGCGGAGGCGGGGCGCGGAAGCCGTAGCCGTCATGGTGGCGCCGCCACTGCCGGTGACCCCAATAACCATGCATCGCCGGCGGAGGCGGACGCCAGCCGGGGCGCGGCCCCTCGCTGTAGCGCTCGTAGCGGCCGTCGTAGGCAGCGGCGGGGGCGGCCGTCGCGACGCTGGCGGCCGTCAGGACGGCCGCGCCTATCAGCAGGGTTGCGAGGCTGGTGGAAGCGATCTTACGGAACATGGTCCTTGATCCTGTGCGGAGGCCGGAGGCAATCCCCGTCCTGAGCAAGACCATCGCATTGCCAGCCTGAACGGCCGTTGAGCCGGCCATTCACCCGCCATTTAGCTGGCGGAGCGCGCTTCGCGCCCGAGCAGCAGCGACGCCGCGGTCACGGCGAGCACAACCGCGCCGATCAGGATCGTGCAGGCGGCATTGATCTCGGGTGATACGCCGAGCCTGACCGCCGAATAGAGCCGCATCGGCAGAGTCGTCGCGCCTGGCCCCGTCGTGAAGCTCGCGATCACGAGATCGTCGAGCGAGAGCGTAAAGGCGAGCATCCAGGCGGCGGCGACGGAAGGCCAGATCAGCGGCAGGGTCACGGTCGCAAACGTCGCCAGCGGCGTCGCGCCGAGATCGCGGGCCGCCTCTTCCAGCGAACGATCGAAGCCCGCGAGCCGCGCCTGCACGACGATGCAGGCAAAGCCCAGCCCGAAGGTCGCGTGCGCGGCGGTCACCGTCCAGAAGCCGCGCTCGACATCGAGCGCCACGAACAGCAGCAGCAGCGACAGGCCGGTGATCACCTCCGGCATCACCAGCGGCGCCAGCACCATGCCTGAGAACAGCATCCGGCCGCGGAAGGCGCCGTGGCGGGTCAAGGCGAGCGCGGCCAGCGTACCGAGAATCGTCGCCAGAGTGGCCGAGACGAAAGCCAGCCTGATGCTGAGCCAAGCCGCCTCGCGCAAGGGCTCGTTGGCCAGTAGTGCGCCATACCAGCGCGTTGAAAACCCGCCCCAGACCGTGACCAGCCGCGAGGCGTTGAAGGAATAGGCGATCAGCGCGACGATCGGCAGATAGAGGAAGGCGAAGCCCATAACGAGCGCGAGCACGAGGCCGGGTCCGAGCCGCTTCATGCCGCCTCTCCCCGCGCCAGCTTTGCGCGTTGCAGCAGCATCAGCGGCAAGACGAGTACGAGCAACAGAACGATCGCGACCGCAGAGGCCAGCGGCCAGTCTCGGTTCGAGAAGAACTCGGTCCAGAGCACTTTTCCGATCATCGTGGTGTCGGGACCGCCGAGCAGATCGGGGATGACGAATTCGCCGACGGCGGGAACGAAGACCAGCGCGCAGCCTGCGAGAATGCCGGGCAGCGAGAGCGGCAGCGTCACCGTCAGGAACGCGCTGGTCGGCCTTGCGCCGAGATCGGCTGCAGCCTCCAGCAGCGTCCGGTCGAGCTTTTCGAGGCTGGCGTAAAGCGGCAGCACCATGAAGGGCAGATAGCTGTAGACCATGCCGATCAGCACGGCGGCTTCCGTGTTGAGGAGGCGCAACGGCTCCTGCGTCAGGCCGAGCTGGAGCAGGACGGCGTCGAGCAGCCCGTCCGGCCGCAGGATGCCGATCCAGGCGTAGACCCGGATCAGAAACGAGGTCCAGAACGGCAGGATGACCAGCACCAGCAGCACGCCCCGCCAGCGGCGCGGCGCAACCGCCATGGCATAGGCAAGCGGATAGCCGATCGCGAGCGCGATCAGGGTGGTCGTGGCTGCGATCCGCAGCGACTGGAGATAGCTCTGCCAGTAGAGCTCGTCTTCGGCGAGCAGCCGGAAGTTGTCGAGATCGAGCGCGGCGAGGAAATCGCGCAGCTTCGAAAATCCCTCGAACTGGGGGAGATAGGGCGGCAGCGCGGTCGCCGCGTCCGAGAGCGACATCCGCAGCACGATTGCGAAGGGCGCGAGAAAGAAAAGCAGAAGCCACAGATACGGCACGCCTGCGACCAGCCGTCCTGCCCGCGCGCTCATGGTCGCAGCACCAGACCGGCCTCGACATCCCAGGAGAGCCAGACCTCATCCTCCCAGGCGAAGGGCCGAGCGATCCGCCGCGTCCTGTTGGCGAGCGCGACCTTGAACAACTGCCCGCCCTCCCCGCCGACCATGACCTGCACCATCGTCATGTCGCCGAGATAGCCGATGTCCCAGATCTCGCCCCGGACCTTGTTGACCGCCTGCACCGGCTCGTCGTGCGAGAGCGCGATCTTCTCGGGCCGCAAGCCCACGAGCACGGCGTCGCCCGCAGCGAAGGCAGGTGCGTCCTCGTCGAGTTCGACCGGTCCGGCCATCGCCGTCTCGACGGCGACGAGATCGCCCGAGACCAAGACCACATGGCCTTCGATGATGTTGATGTCGCCAACGAACTCCGCGACGTAGCGGTTGGCCGGGGCTTCGTAGATTTCGTCCGGCGGGCCGATCTGGACGAGCCGGCCGTGATCCATCACCGCCATCCTGTCGGCCATGATCATGGCCTCGTCCTGGTCATGGGTCACGACCATGAAGGTCGTGCCGAGCCTGCTCTGCAGGTCCATGAGCTCGAACTGCGTGGCCTCGCGCAGCTTGCGGTCGAGCGCGGCCATCGGTTCGTCGAGCAGCAGGAGCCGGGGGCGTTTGGCGAGAGCGCGGGCGAGAGCGACGCGCTGGCGCTGGCCACCAGACAACTGATCCGGCCTGCGCCTTTCGAGGCCGCCGAGCTTCACCAGCGCCAGCATCTCGGCCGTGCGGTCGGCCACCTCGGCGCGCGGCAGGCCCTCGCGCTTCAGGCCGTAGCCGACATTGTCGGCAACGTTCAGATGCGGAAACAGCGCGTAGGACTGGAACATCATGTTGATCGGCCGCCGATGCGGCGGAATGGCGGTGATGTCGACGCCGTCGAGCATGATCTGCCCCTCGTCGGGTTGCTCGAAACCGGCCAGCATCCGCATCAGCGTGGTCTTGCCGCAGCCGGACGGCCCCAGCAGCGCGAAGAATTCGCGCGGGTAGAGCGACAGCGACAGGTTCTCGATCGCAGTGACCGCACCGAAGTGCTTGGTCACGCCGCGGAATTCGACAAGCGGAACTACGGCAGGATCGTTCCAGGGTTGAAAGGCACGGCGCACGCCGCCGGGCGAAGGCTTGCGCATCGCGCCCGTCCCCTGCCCCGTCCCCTGCCTCACTTGCCGGTCTTGACGCGGGTCCAGAGCCGGTTGACCAGCCGCTGCGACTTCTGGTCGTAAGGCGTAATCGTGTAGAGCCGCGCCATTACGCTCTCGGGCGGATAGATGCCGGGATTGCCGCGCACGGAGGCCGAGAGCAGGGCTTGCGAGGCGAGATTGCCATTGGCGTACTGGATGAAATCGGAGTTCTTCGCCGCCATGGCCGGGCGGTTGACGAAGTCGATGAAGGCGAGCGCCGCGGCCGGGTTGGCAGCGTCCTTCGGAATGACGAAGGAATCGAACCACATCAGCGCGCCCTCCTTGGGAATGGCGTAGGCGATCTCGACCTTGTTCTTGGCCTCGTCCGCCCGCTTTCTGGCCTGCAGCACATCGCCGGAATAGCCGACCGCGAGGCAGATATCGCCGTTGGCGAGCGCGTTGATGTATTCCGACGAGTCGAATTTCTGGATATGCGGCCGGGTCTTGCGCAGCAGTTCGCCGGCCTTGTTCAGGTCGGCCTCGACCTTGGAATCGGGGTTCAGGCCGAGATAGCGCAGCGCGGCCGGAAACATCTCCTCGACCGCGTCGAGAACATGCACGCCGCAATTGGAAAGCTTTTTGAGCTGATCCGGCTCGAAGATGATCTTCCAGCTGTCGATCACGGCGTCGGCGCCCAGCCGCTCCCTGATCTTGGCGACGTTGTAGCCGATGCCCGTGGTGCCCCACATGTAATTGACGGCGTATTTGTTGCCGGGATCGTATTTCGCCAGCCGCCCCTGGATCTCGGGCCAGCCATTTTTGAGGTTGGGGACCTTGGCGGCGTCGATCGGCGCATAGAGGCCAAGCGGGATATGGCGCGGCAGGAACGAGGCGGTGACCACGATCAGGTCGTAGCCGGTCTTGCCGGCGAGCAGCTTGGTCTCGACCGTCTCCATCTGGTCGAAGGTGTCGTAGACGACCGTGGTCCCGGTTTCCTTCTTGAAGGCGTCGAGCACCTCGGGGTCGACATAATCGGACCAGTTGTAGATGCGCAGTTCCTTGTTCTGCGCGCTGGCTGCGCAGCCGCCCAGCAGCGCAAGCCCAAGCGCTGCACCGGAAAGCACCGCTTTCGCCCATCCGCGCATCGTCATCTGCGTCTCGACTCCCCCTTGGCAACAGCGCGAAGGCTAGCAGCTTGATCGCGCGCCTCAACCCGATTTCGTGACAGCGCGACCGCGCGCCGCGAAGCCCTCCCGTCTTGCGATGCAACAACGCCGCCACATATGCTCAGACATGCGCTTCACCCGCCGCTTCCTCCTGCTGTTTTCGCTGCTCTTCCTGCTGCCCGTCGCCACCCATGCGGCGTGGTGGTCTTTGCAGCCGCTCGCCGACGACTGGCGCGGGGCCGACTGGTCGAGCGCGAAGCTGTTGCCGGCGGCGGCGATCGAGCCAGAGGCCACCGTTCATGTCTTCGCCGCCCGCGTCGGGCGCTGGCGCGGCGTCTTCGCGCATCACTCCTGGGTGGTGGTGAAGGAGAAGGGCGCGAGCGCCTATACCCGCTTCGACGTCGTCGGCTGGGGCACGCCGGTACGCGTCAACCATCGCGAGGCCGATGGCCGCTGGTTCGGCAATGTCCCCGAACCCGTCGCCGAAATTCGCGGCGCGGAGGCCGAGCGTCTGATCCCGCGCATCCGCGCAGCCGTTGCGTCCTATGCCTATGTCTCGCCTGGCACCTATCTCGCCTGGCCCGGCCCGAACTCCAACAGCTTCGTCCAGCATGTGCTGGCGGAGGTGCCCGAACTCGGGCAGGCGCTGCCGCCGACCGCAATCGGCAAGGATTTTCGCGATGACGGGCTGTTTGCCGGGCTGACACCGAGCCGCACCGGCGTGCAGGCTTCGCTGTATGGGCTAGCCGGGATCACGCTCGGCTGGGTCGAGGGCGTTGAGGTCAACCTGCTCGGCCTCGTCGCCGGCTTCGATCTGCGCCACCCCGCGCTCAAGCTTCCGGGCTGGGGGCGGCTGGGCTTCTAGCGCGTAACGACGACGCGAGCCTGGGCGAGACGTGAACAGCGCCAGCGAAGAATCCACTAAGCTTCAACGCAGATCAGGCGCAGCCAACGGACTTGTGCGCCCCTGCGACGCATGGTTATCTTGCGCTCGTCGCCAGCAAAACCGTTTCGGCTCGCCGGCCCGCCATATGATATGCAGGCCGACGTTATAATATAATGGAGCGATCGCATGGCGAGCCCTGAGCTCAAGATCGGCGGGCGCGGGCAGCCATCCTGGATCATCAAGCCCGATGCCAAGCGACTCGCGCGGGCGGCCGCGCCGCCGACGAGCACGCCGACAGCCAGCGCCAAGCCGGTATCGACCAGCGTCGCGCCGGCTGCAAAAACCAAAAGCGCCGGCGGCGTCGTGCATAACGGTCCGCCCGACTGGTTGCTAGGGCACCCGCTCGATCTCGCCGCTTTCGGCCGGCAGTTGCACCTGGCGCTGTGCCGACCCGGCTCGATCGATTGCGCGGCTTGGCTTGCCATTGCGGAGGATCTGCCGACAGACCTGCAGAGCGGTCTTTGGGCCAACGTTCTGATGCGCCTGAACAAGCACAGCAGCGCTGCTTTGCAGCGGCCCGGCAACCACGCGATTCGCGAGCGGGTCGAAGCCACGATAACGGCAAGGCCAAGCGGCCATCTAATGCCGTACGCAACACGAAAACAGCAGTTCGACGTCTTCGCCGCGATTTTCTGGCGCTATGCCAGCCAGAACGCGCGAATCTATTTCAAGGCCGGCATCGTTTCACTCCTCTCGTTGCGCAACGAGAGCAGCACGCTCGCCCATAATGGCGAAGGCTCCTATGACGATATCCTGGTGGTGATGCGCAAGATCGGGCGGTCGGGCATGTTCACGATCTTTCCGATCTGCACCGAGCCGGGCGCGCAATACTCGCAGCGCGCCTCGAACGGCAAGGACAAACGCTACCGCAAGGTCGATTTCAACAAGATCGAAGGCGAGGACATCAACAAAGACGGCATCAAGGACGCCGGGAGGTTGATCGAGAGCACCTATCATTACTACGAGAAGCCCGGCGGGCATCTCAAGGCGAGAGCCTTCTGGGTGCTGCCAAAAGGGCATAAGGGGCCGGCGTTGAGCAGTTTCAGGCAGGTCGTCGAACGCGACACGAACGGCGATGGTCGCTTCACGCAGGACGACGACTCGCGGATCGACCGGATCGGCGCGGGCATCTCGATGTTCATCCATCGCGGCGGCACCGAGATCGACAAGAAAAACCCCGACACCTATTCCGCCGGCTGCCAGACGATCCCCTACAATCGATACGACGCCTTCCTGAAAACGGTGGGACATCCGGAATCGTTCTTCTACGTTCTCGTCAATGCCGCGCCATGAGCGCCAATGGCGGCCGAGCGCGGGTAGCCTTGGCCGCGCTGCCCTGACATTGCTGCTGTCTGCCCTGTTCGGCTGTCAGGTTCTCGCGCAAGCGCGGCCGATCGAAGCGCCCGTCGGCGAGACCGCCTGCTCGTTTGGCGCCTTCGTCACGGAAACCGATCCAAAGGGGCTGAATGTCCGGTCAGGCCCTGGAACGAATGCCGCGATCGTCGGTCGGCTGCTGCCCATCAGCATGAGCAAGAGCTACCCGGACATCCCGGTGATGGCCGAGGTCGAGATCGTCGCGGGCGCAAAGGGTTGGTTCAAGATCAGGAATGCGCGCGACAACACCAGCCTGACTGGGGCCAAGGCGCGCACGATGTATGCGGGAACAGGATGGGTGAGCGGCCAGAAGCTTACGGTCAAGACGCAGGCCACGGAGGGCCGTGCGCAGCCCAAGCCAGCCGCCGAAGTGATTTTCAAGAACATCTCCGGCGCCCCGCTCGACGATGAGCGCCTCCGCGATGCCGCCCGGTTGATCGGCTGCAGCGGATCATGGGCGTTGGTCGAATACGGACCGCTGCCCGCCGAGATGGAAGCGGAGCAGTCGCTCGATATCGCGCCCGCCGCTAAGGCAGGCCTGCCCCAAGGCCGTTTCCGGTCCTGGGTGGACCGCATCTGCGCCTTGCAGGAGACGAGCTGCAGCGGTTTTTGAGCCGCTGCAGTCGCGGCAGCCTCGTTCAGACGGCCTCGAAGGCCTGCGCCAGATCCGAGATCAGGTCCTCGATGTTCTCGATGCCGACCGAGATGCGGATCAGCGCGTCGGTCAGGCCGATCTCCTCACGCAGTTCGCGCGCCACGCCCGAATGCGTCATCGCGGCAGGGTGCGAGACCAGCGTCTCGGTGCCGCCGAGGCTGACCGCGAGTTTCATGATCTGGAGATTGTCCAGCACGGCGAAAGCCTCCTTTTCGCCACCGACGACGTCGAAGGCGAAGGTCGATCCCGCAGCCGTGCACTGCCGGTCGAACACGGCCTTGCGCGGGTCGCCGTCCTTGAGATCGCCGAGATAATGGACCTTGGCGACCTTCGGATGGGTCGAGAGATAGTCCGCGACGAGCTTGGCGTTTTCGTTGGCGCGGCTCATGCGGATGTCGAGCGTCTCCAGCGAGCGCATCAGCATCCAGCAGGAGTTGGGGTCGAGCTGGGTCCCGAGCGATCCGCGCCAGCCCTTGACCTGCCGCACCAGCGCGTCGGAACCGCTGATCGAGCCGCCGACGAGATCTGAGTGGCCGCCGACATATTTCGTCAGCGAGAGCAGGGAAAGGTCGGCGCCCTGCTTCAGCGGCTTCTGGTATTTCGGGCCGAGCATGGTGTTGTCGACGACGACGGGCGGGCGATGACCCTGCGACTTCTCAAGTTCGTCGGCGATCATCGCGCAGGCCGCGAGATCGACCAGACCATTGGTCGGGTTGGCCGGCGTTTCGACCAGGATCATGCCGACGCGCCCATTGGCGGAGGCGGCCCTGGCGGTTTCGCGCATCTGGGCGATGTCGAGCCCGTCGGTGAAGCCGAAGGGCGTGACGCCGAAGGCGCCCATCTGGTTCTTCAGCAGCGTCTCGGTGCCGCCATAGAGTGGGCGCGAATGGATGACTGTGTCGCCGGGGCGCAGGAACGCGAAGCAGGTCGTGGCGATCGCGGCCATGCCGCTGGCGAAGACGGCGCATTTCTCCGCCTCGTCCCAGATCGCCAGGCGATCCTCGAGGATTTCCATGTTGGGGTGGTTGAAGCGCGAATAGACCAGCCCCGACTTCTCGCCGGGTTTTGGCCGGCGGCGGCCCGAGGTCAGGTCGAAGAAGTCCTTGCCCTGCTGGGCGTTCTCGAAAACGAAGGTCGAGGTCAGGAAGATCGGCGGCTTCAGCGAGCCCTCAGACATCGCCGGCGAGTAGCCGAAGCCCATCATCAGCGTTTCCGGATGGAGCTTGCGGTTGGCGATCCGGTCCTTGTGATAGCTGTCGTTGGTCATCGCTGATGTCTCCCTGCGGCGGCATCGCCGGCTGGTGGCGCGTCGCTGCCAGACTACTCTCTCGGCTGCAGCATTGCATGGCCGATCATCATTGCCCTAAAAGCGATCGATGCAGCTTCCCGCCAATATTCTGTCAATCTGGAGCAGCCTATGCTCGATTCCGTCGACCGCCGGATGCTCGCCGTTTTGCAGGAGGATGGCCGCATCACCAATCAGGATCTGTCGGAAAAGGTCGGCCTGTCGCCGACGCCATGCCTGCGCCGGCTGAAGCGGCTGGAGGAGACTGGCGTCATCAGGGGCTATGCGGCCATCGTCGATCCGAAAGCCTATGGCCTGCCGTTCAGCGTCTTCGTCTCGGTGCGGCTTTCGCAGCAGACGCAGGAGAACATCGCCGAGTTCGAGAAGGCGGTCGAGAGCTGGAGCGAGGTCACCGAGTGCTATCTGATGACCGGCAGCCAGGACTACCATCTGCGCGTGCTGACCGACGGCATCGAGGGCTATGAGCGCTTCCTGAAGCAGAAGGTGACACGGCTGAAATGCATCCAGTCGGTGGAATCCAATTTCGCGCTGGCCATCATCAAGAAGCGCAACGGATTGCCGGCGCTGTAATGCCCCTTTAGCGAGCCCTCATCCTGAGGAGCCGCAATGCGGCGTCTCGAAGGATGCTCCAGAAGGCTCCGGAGCGAACTGGAGCATCCTTCGAGACGCGAGCTTTGCTCGCTCCTCAGGATGAGGGCTGTGTGGGGGCGTGCGGTCGCGGGTCATTTCCCGCCAAACAGCGCCTGCGCCGCAGCGCTGGCCATTTTGCGCTGCTCGTGGGCCGCGCCGGGCACGGTGATCTCGCGCCAGCGGCTGACGACACCGAGCCGCTTGGCCTCGGTGGCCGCGACCGCGACGAAATGCTGGCCGCGGGTGAAGCGGTTGGGACCCTGCGCTTCCGCGCCCTTGCTCTTGTTGAGCTGGGGATGGTTGGGGTCGATATCCTGATCGCCGAGCATGATCAGCATCGGCCTGCCGAAAGCGGCAGCGAGCGTCGCATCCGTCTCGGGCGTGCCGTCGAGCGAATAAGGGAAGCTGAAGCCGCCGGCAGCCTCTTTTCCGACCGGCAACATGTAATAGCCGGCATTGGCTGAGACGGCCGTCGAGAAGCGCGCTTCGGGCATCAGGATGACCATGCGATGCACGAACTGCGCGCCGGCGGAATGGCCGAAGAGCGTATAGGTCGCGCCTGAGACCCGGCCGCTCTTCTGCGCCTTGTCGAAGAAGCGTTCGAGCACCGAATAGATCCATTTCGCGCGATCGGGCTCGTTGCGCACCCCACCCTGCTGGAACAGCCGCGTCGGGAAACGCTCCTTGTCGAAATGCGGCGCGGCGATCAGCAGGCCGTAGCGATCGGCGGCATCGATCCAGTTGTCGCGCGCGCCCTCGGCGTTGCGGTTCAGGCCGTGGATCGAGAACACCAGCGGGCACGCCTTCGCGGCGCAGGCCTGGGGAACATAGGTCTCGATATTGATCGTCTCGGCGCCGGATGGCGAGATGTCCTCATGCAGGACATGACCTCGCCCCGCCTCCTGGAACGGCGTCAGGTCATGGGCGGAAGCGGCAGGGCCGACCAACAGGCCTGCAAAGATCATCGCCATCGCATATCGCGTCGTCATCTTGGCCTCGTCCCGATCCGTTGCGCGCCCGGCGCGATCCTGCGCCGGCATGGCGGGCTCCTGCAAGACTAGGCCGCGCCGGCGCGCTCCATCGCGCGCTTCACGACCAGCGTGACCTCGCCATCGGAGAGGAAGAGATCATGGCGCAGCATGCTCCAGCCGCGCCCCGACGTATCCGCCACGCGCACGCCAAGCGCCTCCAGCCGCGAACGTTCGGCCGCGCCGGCGCGAGCGACGCCGCCGGCAATACGCGCGGAGACGGCGAGCGCCCGGTCGCCGGGGTCGATAATCAAGGTCATGCGCTGCGCCAGCGCCCCCAGCCTGGAAACGATCTGCTCGAAGGCGTCGATGTCGATATCCGGGGAAGCGAAGACGACCGCGCCGATGCGCGAAGAGACGTCGGCTTCGTTGCGCAGTTCGCGCAGCGCCTCCAGCGTCAGGAAGGTGCCCATCGAATGGGCGACGATGTGGATCCGTCCGACCGTCGGATTGTTGACCAGCGCCCGCAGCGCCTGCACGAAGCCGTCGCGCGACCAGAGCGCGCTTTCGCGGTCATAGCCATAATCGAGCAGGCCGCCGCCGGAAGGCCAGCTGAACAGCGCCGTGCGGCCCTGGAATTCCAGCGCATGCGAGAGCTGCCCGGCCGTGCGGGCGGCCGATTCGAAAGTCTCGTTGTAGCCATGGACATAGAGCAGCACGTCGCGGCCGGTCGCGGCCTCGCCGAAGCTGCGCGCCGCGCCCATGGTCGTGCGCCGGTCGAGGCCCAGCACCGCCCAGTCGCCGCTCACGGCCGAGGACACCCGGCCGGCGATGCCGCGTCCGGGTGGCGAGAGCCTGGCCTCGGCGAAGGTCAGCCCCGGGCCGCGATCGGAACCGAAAAAGGGCTGGCCACCGGGAACCGGCTTGCGCGTGGTCGCGACCAGCAGGGTCGGCTCCTTGCCGAGCGCGGAGGCGTCCGCCCGCGTCGGCTCTGAGAAGGGCGAGACCGCGGCTTCCGTCTGCGCACAGGCGGCAAGCGTGGTGGAAAGCAGTCCCAGCAGCGCCGAGCGGCGGCAAAGCGAGGCGTGCCGCGAACGTGGCATGGCGTTTATTCTTCCAGATGATGCGAGAGTCGGCCCAAAAGGCCAGCCATGCCTTAAGGCCAGCCTAACGCGGCCATAATGCGGCGATGGCGCTACGGGCTGATGATCGCGATCGGCGCCGCGACGACGAGACCGACCGTCGAGCCCACGGCACCGACCAGACCACCTGCGATATCCCCGACTTTGTCGCCAAGCTGGGGGCCGGCGAAATTGATGCCCTTGTCGGCCTCCAGGCGACGCCCGATCAGTTGCACGACCTTGGCGGAGGAGGCGAACTTGGCGTGGTTCAGCCGGTCGCTGGTCGAGATTTCCGACAGGTCGATGATGTTTGCGCCGAGCTTCGCCAGATCGGCGACGATCTCGGTATCCTTGGCAGAGATCGCGCCGAGGCGGGTCTTGTCGCCCGCGAACCGCCGCGAGAAGGCGAGCGCGCGATCGTCCGCCGAAACGAAGACCGTGACCGGCCGCTTGATCTGGCGCATCTGCGTCCTGAACACGTCGAGATCGACATCGGGCGCGGCCAGGATGATATCGCGCAGCTTGCCGCCGAAATCGCCGTCTCCGCGAATCGCGGCCTGCCTCACGGCCTCCAGCGTCAGCATCGTTCCCATCGAATGGGCGAGGATGTCGATCCGCGTGGTGCCGAGATCGCGCGAGATGGCGCGCAGGTTGAGTTCGAGGAAATCGCGCGAGTAGAACGCGCTTTCGCGATCATAGGGATATTGCAGCAGCTGCCCGCGTGACGGCCAGGTGAACAGCACCGGCACGCCCTTGAAACCGGAGTCGTAGACGATCTGGGCGAAGCGATAGGCCGCATCGGCGAAATTGGTGTTGTAGCCGTGAACGAAGACCAGCACGTCGCGCTCGGAGGCGGGGCGTCGCTGGATCTCGCGCTTCACCTCCGCGACGATCGGCGGCAGGTCGAGACGGCGGATTTCGGAGACCGCGAATTGCCTTGCCGTGTCGGCGGCGGCACCGATATCCGGCAGTTCGAGCTCGCCTGATTTGTGGGCGCGCGGTACGGTGATGTCGATGCTGGCGAAGGCGAGTTTCGGCCCCCTCTCGCCGCTGAAATACTCCGGCTCGCTGGACGAGGCGCGTGTCGTGGCGACGAAGATGCGGATCGTCGCGGCAGCATCGCCCTGCTTGGCTAAGGACACCACCAAATTGCGCGGCTGCCCGCCGCAGGCGGACAAGGCCACGGGCGCGAGCAGAAGCACCAGAAACAACCGAAACGACAACACCGCACGCATCATCCCGGATTGCTCTCACCGAACGCCGCGATGATCAAGATGCCTGCGTGACACAGTGACGACAGGATCGCCGCCTTGTCTGGCAGGCCCAAGCCTTGCTACGGGACGGGCATGGCCGATCCTTCCGCCGTCACCAGCGCCATKGGCGACGCGATCCTCACCGGCGAGCGGGCGGCGCTGGCGCGCGCGATCACGCTGGCTGAATCGCGCCGCGCGGACCATCGCGAGCAGGCGCAAGCCCTGATCCAGCACCTGCTGCCGAAGACGGGCGGGGCGATCCGCGTCGGCATCACCGGCGTGCCCGGCGTCGRCAAATCGACCATGATCGACGCGCTCGGCAGCTTTCTCACGGGCAGAGGGCACAAGGTCGCGGTGCTGGCGGTGGACCCGTCCTCGACACGCACCGGCGGCTCGATCCTCGGCGACAAAACCCGGATGGCCAGGCTGGCGGTCGACGCCAATGCGTATATCCGGCCCTCGCCCTCGTCGGGAACGCTCGGCGGCGTCGCCGCCAAGACGCGCGAGACGATGCTGCTCTGCGAGGCCGCGGGTTTCGACGTCATCCTGGTCGAGACGGTCGGCGTCGGCCAATCGGAGACGGCCGTCGCCGACCTGACCGATTTCTTCCTCGTGCTGATGCTGCCCAATGCCGGCGACGAGTTGCAGGGCATCAAGAAGGGCATCATCGAGCTCGCCGACATGATCGCGGTCAACAAGGCCGATGGCGCGGGCGCGCTCGCCGCGCGGGCGGCCGCCGCCCAGTATCAGGCGGCGCTGCACATTCTGGCGCCCGCCTCGCCGCTCTGGTCGCCGCCTGTGGTCACCATATCGGGCTTGACCGGCGCGGGGCTCGACACGCTCTGGGCCAAGGTCGAGGATCATCGCACGCGCCATCAGGCGAAGGGGCTGATCTCCGAGAAGCGGCGGCGGCAGGACGTGAAATGGATGTGGGCAATGGTGCAGGACAGGCTTCAGGCGAAGCTCCGGCATGATCCCGCTCTGAAGGCGCGCACGCCGGCGTTGGAATCGGCCGTCGCCGCCGGCGAGACCGCGCCGACGCTGGCGGCCGACGAGATCGCCAAAGCCCTGGGGTTGTGAGGAGACGCCGATGGATATCCTCGTCACCGGGTTTGGTACGTTTCCCCATGTCAGGGTCAACCCGACGACGCGGCTGGCGCGGGCCGTGGCACGCCGACTGGCTCGCGCGGGGCTCGATGCCGGGGCGCTGGTGCTTGAAACCAGCTATGCGGGCGGGCTGCCGACCTTGCGGGCGCAGATCGAGACCGGGCGGCCGCGCGCGATCCTGATGCTGGGCCTGGCGGCGCGTGCCCGCTTCGTCAGGGTCGAGCTTTTCGCGCGCGGCAACGCCAGCCGGCTCCATCCGGACGTGTCCGGCGCGACGCCGGGAGCGCCCGAGGCAGCCAGCGGCCCATTGCCCGCGCGGACGACCGCCAGCGCCAGGATGGCTCTGGCGATGCTCAGACAGAACGGCATCCGCGCGCGCCTGTCGCCATCGGCCGGCCGCTATCTCTGCGACGCCTGCTATGCGGCGGCCTTGGCCGCGACCCGAGGCAGCGGCGTTCCCGTGATCTTCATCCATGTGCCGTGGCTGCGCCCGGACCCCGGACTGCGCCCCACGCGGCAGATCGCCGGCTTCCGCCCGGGACGTGAGGCGCTCGTTGCCGCACTGTCGGAGATGGGCGCCGCACTCGCGCGCGAGGGCCGCGCCGCCCATCTCAAAACGGCACAGGAATCCCGGCACGCCATTTGAAACCTCTCGTCTTCACGGAGGCTTCAAATGGCTCTTTCCAGACGCGGCGCGCTGGCGGCGACCCTTTTCGGCACAGTCGCGACCTCCGCGCCCGCCGCTCTGGCCCAGACCGCCTTGCGTGGGACCATCACAACGCCGCTCGGCCAATGGGGTCTGGAGGCCGCGCAGTTCGGCCTGCGCGCCGGTTCGGCCGACGACCAGTCGAAGCTGCTCCAGAACGCCTTGCTCGAAGCGGCCAAACGCGATGCGCCGCTCGTGCTGGCACCCGGTCGCTATCGCATTGCCAATGTTGTCCTGCCCGAGGGCGCGCGGCTCATCGGGGTTCCCGCCGCGACGCATCTCGTCGCCGCGCAGGCAGGGCCGATGCTTGCCGCCCGCAAGATCAAGCGCGCCGCGCTGTCGGGCATCCTGCTGGATGGCCTCGACCTTCGCCCGACGCAGCGCAGCGGGCTGCTCGTGGCCGACGAGGTTCTCGACCTTACCCTCGCCGATTGCGAATTCGCCAATGCCGGCTCGGTCGGCGTGATGCTGAACCGCAGCGCCGGACGCATCCAGCAAAGCCGTTTCCGCAGCATGCGCGACGCGGCGCTGTTCTCGCTGGATTCGCGCGGGCTCTCCGTCGAGCAGAACCAGATCGAGGATTGCGGCAATAACGGCATTCAGCTGTGGCGCACTCAAGCCGGTGACGACCAGTCGGTGGTGCGCGGCAACCGGATCAACCGCATCCGCTCGGATGCCGGCGGCGACGGGCCGAACGGCAACGGCATCAGCCTCTACAAGGCCGGCGGCGTCATCATCGAGGGTAACACATTGCGCGACTGTGCGCTGACCTTCATCCGCAACAATTCCGGCTCGGGCGTGCAGATCCTTGGCAATCAAGGCCGGCGCTGCGGCGAGGTCGGACTCTATTCCGAGTTCGCCTTCGAGGGCGCAATCATCGCCAACAACCTGGTCGAGGACTGCGCCCAAGGGGCCAACATCACCAATCTCGACCATGGCGGCAGGCTCTCGGTCTTCGCCAACAACATCGTCCGCAACGCCCAGAAGGGTCTTGCGCCGAAGGGCCGGGAACTCGTCGGCGGCATCGGTGTGCATGTCGAGGCCGAAGCTGCGGTAACCGGCAACGTCATCGAGAATGCCAGCGAAACCGGCATCTCGCTCGGCTGGTCCTGGGGCATGCGCAACCTCGTCGCCACCGGCAACATGGTCCGCAAGACCGGCATCGGCATCTCGGTCTCGCTCGTACCGAAAGAGCGCAACGCCCTGATCGCCAACAACGTCATCGCCGAGGCCAGGCGTGGCGCTGTCGTGGGAACGGAGTACGGCAAGGCCGTGACCGGCGACTTGACCCGGCTTGCCGATGCACGCGCGGCGGGAGTGCGGGTCGAGAACAACGCGGTGGGGTGAAGGTCACACCCCGGCCGCCCTCACCCGCCCGACCTCGATGCCGTTCCAGTTCTTCAGAACACTTTCGCGTAGCGGCGCGAAGGCTGTGCTTTCCGCCTCGTTCATCGGCAGGAAGCGCGCGATCAGCGCCGCCATCACGACCTCGGCCGCACGCCCCGCCCCATCGTCGCATTTCAGCGCGATGCCGTAGCCGAGCTCCGGCAGAGCGCCGCAATAGACGCCCTCGGCCCCGGTCTTGATGAAAATGCGCTCGCGCAGCAGTTCCATGGCGCGGGTGTCGAACCGGCCGGTGCCGGCGACCATGAAAGGATGCGCCGCCACGGCCTTGCGGATGCGTGCGGCCGCCCTGGCGCGCTCGGGCCCGAAGCCGTGTCCTGTGCCAATCCGGGCGAATCCGAGCGCAAGCGCGCTCAGCGGCACGGCGTAGCTCGGGATCGAGCAACCATCGGTGCCCATGGCCTCGCTCGAATGGGCTGCGCCCGTGACATCCTCCAGCGCACCGCGCACGGCCTGCTGCACGGCATGCCCGGCCTTGACGTAGCCGGCCGGGTCCTCGTCCAGCCCGCAGGCGAGGCAGACAAAGCCCGCATGCTTGCCCGAGCAGTTGTTGTTCAAAGCGCTCGGCTCCTGGCCCGCTTTCGACATGGCGCGAGCGGCCGCCTCGTTCATCGGCCAATGCGCGCCGCATTCGAGGCAGCCGGCGTCGCGGCCGGCTTTCTTCAACATCGCAAGAGAGGTCGCTGCATGGGCGGGCTCGCCGGAATGGGAGGCGACGGCGAGCGCGATCTCGGGCTCGCTCAGGCCATAGCGATCGGCTGCGCCACTCTCGAACAAGGGCAGCGCCTGGATCGCCTTGACCGCCGAGCGCGGGAAGACCGGCTTTGCGACATCGCCGGCCGAGAAGACCACGCCGCCATCTGCATCGACCACCACGACAGAGCCGCGATGGCGCGATTCCACGGTGTTTCCGCGCGTGACTTCGGCGAGGACAGGGTTTTCCATGGCGATCTCCGGCTCGGCCGCGCCATGCGTCAGGGCGCGCCGCCTTGTGCCGTTTGGCGCTCGACCTGTCAAAAGCGATAGCGCAAACTTGTCTCGCCTGTCATGCAGCGAGCTTCCGTCGCGTTCAATCCAAGCAAGCAAAACAGAGCGAAGCAAGACAGAGCGAAGAATGTCCCCGGATTACGAAACCGAATACAACAACCGCGCTCGTGTGCCGGAGCATCCCGGCCTAATCGCAGGCTGGGCCATGGACGCGGCGATCTATCGCGCCGAAGCCGTCAGCGAGCTCGGCGTCTCCTATGGCGAGAGCGAGCGCCAGCGCTACGATCTGTTCAAGCCGGAGACGGCGCGCGGCAACGCCATCGTGATGTTCATCCATGGCGGCTACTGGCAGGCGCTCGACCCGAGCTTCTTTTCCCATATGGCGCGCGGCCTGAACCGGCTCGGCGTCCCCGTCGCGGTCGTCGGCTATGATCTCTGCCCGCAGGTCGAGCTCGGCCATATCGTCTGGGAGATGCAGCAGGCCGCGGCCGCGCTGTGGCGGCGCTTCAACCTGCCGGTGGTCGCGGCCGGGCATTCGGCCGGCGGACATCTCGCGGCCTGCCTGCTCGCCACGGACTGGCGCAATGTCGATCCCGACCTGCCGGAGCATGCCGTCCCGGCGGCCTACGGCATTTCCGGTCTCTACAATCTGAAGCCACTGACCGAGACCAGCATCAACGGGCCGCTGCGGCTGACGATGGAATCGGCCGAGCGCGAGAGCCCGTTGTTCTGGCCCGCCCCCTCGCGGCTCGTGATGGACGCCGTCGTCGGCGGCGCCGAGAGCGAGGAATACCTCAAGCAGAGCCGGCGTATCGTCGATGTCTGGGGGCTGGAGGGCGTCCAGACGCGCTATGAGGAGATCGCGGGGGCCAACCACTTCACCGTGCTCGCCGGATTGACCGACCCCGAAAACGGCATGACGCGCCGGATCGCCGCGCTAGCCGGCGCTTGATTTCGCCCCGTCGCAGGCCCTATCGAGAGACCCTGAGAGTTTCGGAGCGCCGCGATGCAGACCTTCTTCGTCGAGATCAAATGCAAGCTCGGCAAGACCTATGAGGTCGCCAGCGAACTCGCCGACCGCGAGATCGCATCGGAAATCTACTCGACGGCCGGCAATTACGACATCCTGGCCAAGTTCCATATCGCCGCCGATGTCGACATCGGCCATTTCGTCGCGCAGAAAGTTCAGTCGATCCCCGAGATCGCGGACACGCATACGATCATCACGTTCAAGGCGTTTTGAGGCAAATAGTCAGGCGGCTTCCTCGCCGAGTTCCGCTGTGATTTTCGTCCAGGGAACGCTGATCACCCCCCGCTCGTCGCGCTCGATGAGGCCTGCTTCGATGAGCTTGGTGACATCGGTGTGAACCGCCTTGTAGTCGCGAGCCAACGCACCGGCGAGCGCTCTGATCGACCAGGGACCATGCCTCCGCAACACCGAGAGCAACTGCCAGCGATTGGCATTCAGCAGTTCGAACAAGAGTTCGGGCGTTGTGAAACTAAGCCCGAACTCCTGCACGCCATAGTCGCCGGAATCGATGCGCTTTGCCGCCTGACGCGCACGCGTGAAGAAACCGTCGGCGCTATCGACGCGGATCTTGAATTCATTCATGGCGTCTCCTTTCCGCGGCGACATCCGCTTCGAAATCGATCAGCAATGCTTCGAGCGTTCTGAAGACGTAAGGCTCCTCGGTATCCCTATAATGGCGATGGTCGCCTTTGCCCTGTTCGTTGTCGTAGCCGACGATGCGCTCTCCAGGCCGGCCGTAGAATAGCGAGTATTTCAACCGATGTGGCCGCTCCGGATTGGCCTGCGGCAACAGCCAAACCCGGACCTGCACAATGCAGCCGTCCGGCAAGACGATCTTGTCATCGATCAACAACGTCGCCGGCATATGTCGATCATGACATAGGCTCTTCTGTCTGGAAAGAGGGCGTCCGGGTTCATGTCAGCGCCCGCATTCGCGTGCGAGCACCACATCAAATCGCCGACAGCTCCCAAGCGTACTGGTACTTCCCATACTGCGTGCTGGTGACCCCGTTCCGCTCGGTGCCGGGAAACTCGTCCGGCGGCGTCACCACCGTCACCCGGAACACGCCGTTCGCGCCGGGCTTCAGCAGGCCCATATGCACGGCAGCAGCGCCCAGCGCCGAATCGCCGCTGTAGATGTCGGTGCCCCAGAGCTGGCCCTCGGTCACGCCCGTGATCCGGAAATAATAGACCGCGCCGATTTTTTCGCAGAGGCCATGCATGTTCGGCGGCGCGTCCGACGCGACCGAATTCTGATCGAGCAGCTTTTTGAGCTGCCGACGCGACAGTTTTCCGCGCTTGTCGAAATAGGCGATCAGATCCTGAACGACTTTCATGACTTGTCTCCCGGCTGCATGGTGACGACCCGCCCATAGGGCGGCTGGAAGGTCGAGGACGGATTCGGCAGCGCCCACAGCACCGCATAGGGCATAGCTTCAGCCGGATAGGAGATGTCGCCGTCGGTGATGACGATCGCGGCGCTCACGCGCGGGTCGTCGGCGAGCGCGGCAAGCGCCGGCGTCAGGTCGCTGCCGCCATAGCCGCTGATCTCGTATTCGGCGAGGGCTGCCGGCGAGAGGGTTTCGTCGGAGGTGACGACCGTGTCGCACTGGACCACGCGGATTTCGTCGACGCCGGTCCTGTCGCAGAAATCGGCGATGGCGCCGAGCGCGAGCGGGATTTCGTCGCTCATCGAGGCGCTGGTGTCGAGGATGACGTTGAGCATCCAGGAATAGCGCTTTCGGCCGGGCATCACGACGTCGCTCTGCTCGCCTCCCCGCCGCGAGGCGCGGGTATAGGTGCGCTCGCCCGGCGCGACGCCTTCGAGCCAGGTCTGCAGCGCGACATGCCAGGGCGTGTTGTAGAGGCCGCGCCGCGCCGTGACGTTCTGCTGCGAGCCGCCGGTCCCTTCGCCCTGCCCGCGCATCGCGCCCATCGCTTTGGCGAGCGCCATGCCGCGCCCCGCGAGATCGCGGATAGCCCGGGCGCGCTCGACCTGGTCGGCGCTGTCCTCGGGGAAGAGTTCGAGTTCGCGCCTGGCGTCGAGCGCGTCGCCCATCGTGCCGTCGGGCGCCTGCCGGCCTGCGCCGAGCACCTGCTCGACGGTCGCGACCCTGCCCTCCCAGACCTGCGTCCGCGAGGTCATGAAGTGGCCGGAGCGGCGCATGTCGAGCACGATCTCCTCGGCCGATTTCTCGCGCGCACCTGGCATGTCGAGCCCGCCCGCGGGAATCGTCGTCGTGCCCAGCGCATGCCTGAGCATGTCGTTGATGATGTAGTCATGCGCGTAGTTGAACTCGAGCGTGGCGCTGCCGCGCGCCCGGTCATGGGTGCGCAGCGCCAGATGCAGGAGTTCATGCGCGAGCACGAAGACGAGATCGTCGGCCGACAGTCTCGCGGTGAAATCGGGGTTCACCAGCATCCGGCCCGAGGCGAAGACGCCCATGGTCGGCACGCGCGCATCGATCTCGACCCGCACTGCCGCCGCAAGACCGGCCAGGTGCGGGAACGGCGCGGTCACCAGCCGCAAGCCCTTCATGATGCGGGCGCGGGTGGCCCGCCCGGCGGCGTCGTTGTCTGGAACCGCGCTCATGTCGAGGTGACCTTGCGCAGGAGATCGTACATGGCGCGGTCGGCCCCGAGCGCACCCCAGATCTCGACCATGTCGTTCAGCACAAGGAGCTGATGCTCCGGCGACAGCGCGCGCAAAAAGCGGTTGATCGCCTGCGGCCTGATATCGACAGCACGGCCGTCGCGGACGAACTGGCGGATGCAGTCGAGGATGAACCAGCGCGCGGAATCGCCCCTGGGCAGAAGCTCGGGCTTGCGCAGATACTCCTCCAGCGGACGGACCGCGCCGATCGAATCCTCCGCCAGCGCGCAGAACACGACGGCGTCTTCCGGCGAGAGCCGGCCGAAGGCCAGCGCGCGCCGGGTCTCGTTGCTCAGCAGCCCGGCCTTCTGCGCCATGTCGAGCGCGCGTGACAAAAGCGACCAGGCGCGCGGCGTCGAGAACGGCATCGGCTCGGCCGGCACCGGCCGCATCAGCGCATCGGGGATCGTCGAGATGAAACTGCGGATCTCGCTTCTCACGCCGGCGCGCTGCGCCCATGCCAGCCATTCGGCGACATCGACCCGCAATTGCAGGATGGTGACGCGGTTGACCAGCGCCGAACTCATGGCGCGCACCAGCGCTCGATCCTGCAGGCGGTTGCCGGCGGCGACGACCCAGGTGCCCTTCGGCAACGCATGCTCGCCGAGCCGGCGTTCGAGCAGCAGCGAATAGAACGCCTTCTGGACATCGGGCGAGCAGGCCGGCAGTTCGTCGAGAAACAGGCAGAACGGCTCGGGCTTCTCGGGCAGCAGCACGCGCGGCGGGCAGAACACCGAGCGCTCGCCGACGATGCGCGGAATACCGCTGACATCCTCGGGCGCGATCTGGGTGCCGAGCAGCGACCGGCAGGGCAAGCCAGCCTCGCGCGCCGCTTCGTAGACCAGCTCGGACTTGCCCAGCCCCGGCGCAGAAAGCAGCAGGAAGCTCTGCTCATGGGCCATGCACTGGATGAGTTGCTTGGCCTGTCGCAGCGTGACGACTTCGTCGAACGCAGATCGCGTTGCTTCCATGATCCCCTCCCGAGAATAGCCGGCCAACAGGACGGCGGCAGGCATGTGGGGAGGCCGGTTCAGCGCGCAACCGGGCCTCGAAGCCCTTATTTTTCGGGAATGCCGAATCTGTTAAGCGGCGGTTCAGCTTGGTCGCATGGCGACCTCCGCTTGCATTTCATCAGGCTGAAGAGGCAATACCAGCGCGCTGTTTTCCGCGCGCCGCAGGCGCTTCGCCGCGCGGGCGCTTGACGCCCGGCGCTTAACGCGCGACCTCGTTGCCCTTGGGTTGGCGGCGCGAAGGAAGCGTGGGGATGGCTAAGAGCACCTTGTCGGCGGATCTGCGTTCAGGCGCGCTGGTCTACCATCGCCTTCCCCGCCCCGGTAAGATCGAGATCCAGGCGACCAAACCGCTCGGCAACCAGCGCGACCTCGCGCTCGCCTATTCGCCGGGCGTGGCGGCCGCCTGCGAGGCGATCGTCGACGATCCCGGCCAGGCGGCCGAGCTGACCTCGCGCCAGAACCTCGTCGCGGTCATCACCAACGGCACCGCCGTGCTGGGTCTCGGCGACATCGGGCCGCTCGCCTCCAAGCCGGTGATGGAGGGCAAGGCGGTCCTGTTCAAAAAATTCGCCGGGATCGACTGCTTCGACATCGAGGTCGAGCAGAAGAACATCGAAAAATTCGTCGAGGTCGTCGCGGCGCTGGAGCCGACCTTCGGCGGCATCAATCTCGAGGACATCAAGGGTCCCGAATGCTTCGAGATCGAGGAGCAGCTCAAGGCCCGGATGCAAATCCCGGTCTTCCATGACGACCAGCACGGCACGGCGATCATCGTCTCGGCCGCCGTTCTGAACGGGCTCGACCTTTCCGGCAAGCATATCGGCAACGTCAAGATCGTCGTCTCGGGCGCTGGCGCGGCCGCGCTCGCCTGCCTCAACCTGCTGGTTTCGCTCGGGGCCAAGCGCGAGAACATTTGGGTCACCGATCTCGAAGGCGTGGTCCACAAGGGCCGCAACACGCTGATGGATCGCTGGAAGGAGATCTACGCGCAGGAGACCGATGCGCGGACGCTCAACGATGTGATCGGTGGAGCCGACATCTTTCTTGGCCTCTCGGCCGCGGGCGTGCTCAAGCCCGAGATGGCCAAGCAGATGGCGGAGAAGCCGCTGATCCTGGCGCTGGCCAACCCGAATCCCGAGATCACACCAGAGGATGCACTCGCCGTGCGTCCCGACGCGATGATCTGCACCGGGCGCTCGGACTATCCCAACCAGGTCAACAACGTCCTCTGCTTCCCCTACATCTTCCGCGGCGCGCTCGACGTGCAGGCGACCACGATCAACGAGGCGATGAAGCTCGCAGCTGTCAGAGCCATCGCGGCGCTCGCCCGCGAGGCGACGTCGGACATCGCGGCGCGCGCCTATGGCGGCGAGGCCTCGACCTTTGGAGCGACCTCGCTGATCCCCAACCCGTTCGATCCCCGCCTGATCCTGCGCATCGCCCCGGCCGTCGCGGAAGCCGCCATGGCGACCGGCGTGGCGCGCAAGCCGCTGATCGACATCGAGGCCTATCGCGAGGACCTGTCGCGCTTCATCTTCCGCTCGGGCTTCATCATGAAGCCGCTCTTCGCCAAGGCGAAGGCCGACCCCAAGCGCGTGATCTATGCCGAAGGCGAGGATGAGCGCGTGCTGCGCGCCGCCCAGGTCGCGCTGGAGGAGGGTCTGGCGATCCCGATCCTGATCGGCCGTCCGAGCGTGATCGAGACCCGCGTCAAGCGCTTCGGCCTGTCGATCCGGCCGGGCAAGGATTTCGAGCTGATCAACCCGGAAGACGACCCGCGCTATCGCGATTACGTCCAAACCTATCTCGACATCGCCGGACGGCGCGGCGTCACGCCCGAGGCCGCGCGCTCGCTGGTGCGCACCAACAACACCGTCATCGCGGCGCTAGCGGTGGCGCGCGGCGAGGCCGACGCGATGATCGCCGGCCTCGAGGGGCGCTTCCTGTCGCGGCTTCGGCATATCAAGGACATCATCGGCCTCCAGCCCGGCGTCTGCGACATCTCGGCGATGACCCTGATCGTGACCAACAAGGGCGCGTTCTTCCTTGCCGACACCCATGTAAAGTCCAACCCAAGCGCCGAGGAAATCGCCGACATGACGGTGCTGGCGGCGAGCCACGTCTCGCGCTTCGGCATCGAGCCCAAGATCGCGCTGCTGTCGCATTCGGATTTCGGCGCGGCCGACACGCCGTCCTCGCTCAAGATGCGCAAGGCGCTCGGCCTGATCCGCGAGCGTGCGCCGGAGCTTGAATGCGACGGCGAGATGGAGGCCGACACCGCGCTCGTGGCGATGGTGCGCGAGCGCGTGCTGCCGTCGTCACGGCTGAAAGGCGTGGCGAACGTGCTGATCTTCCCCAATCTCGACGCCGCCAACATCGCCTACCAGTTCGCCAAGGTTCTGGCCGATGCGCTGCCCGTCGGGCCGATCCTGATCGGCGCGGCCAGGCCCGCCCATATCCTGACCGGATCGGCGACCGCGCGCGGCGTGGTCAACATGACGGCGGTCGCGGTGGTGGAGGCGCAGGAGCGGGCTGCGACGGCGAGCGCCTGAGCGCGCCATTGCGGTCCCCGGGGCGGCTCTGCCATCATTCCGGCATGAACGTCCCGAGAGAGCGATCCCTGTCATTTGCACTGCGCCTTGTCGCGCTTTGCCTGATCCTGCTGGGCGACCTCACGCCGGTGTGGGCACAGGAGCCGCTGCGCGAGGAAAACGGCTTTCTGCGGACGAAAATCGGCGGGCGCGATGTCAGGCTGGAGACGCTGATCGTCCGGCCGGAAGCCGCTGCTGGCCGGCTGCCCCTTGCGCTGATCACCCATGGCAAGGCCGCCAGCACGATCAGCATGGGCGATCTGCGCGCCATCTCGTATGCCAGCGTGGCGCGCGATCTGGCACGGCGCGGCTGGATCGCGGCGGTGGTGATGCGACGCGGCTTCGGCCAGTCCGACGGACCCTTCCCAGCCTCGTCCTCCTGCGACGACCTCGATCTCGGCCTGCGCTTCGGCAATGATGCCGACGAACTCGACGGCGCGCTGAAGGCATTGCAGCAACGTCCGGACGTCGATCCCGCCCGCGCTATCGCGATCGGCGAGTCGGCTGGCGGCGCCGCGGTGATGGCGCTGGCCTACCGGAAGCCGGAAGGTCTGCGCGGCGTCGTCAACGTGGCCGGCGGCCTTGCTCTCGAAGTCTGTACCGAGAAGGGCCGCGATGCCCTCGTCGCCTCGGTCAAGGGCTGGCAGGTCGCGGGCGCCGCACCGCAGCTCTGGATCTACGCCAGGAACGACGATCTATTCCCGCCCGGCCTCGTCGACAGGATGCGCTCGGCTGCGCTCGACGCCGGCGGCGACGTGCGCTTCGTCGAGCTGCCCGAGATCAAACCGAGCGGCCACCTGATTTTTCGCAACGGGCCGGCGCGCTATATCTGGCTGCGCGAAATGGACGCCTCGCTGCGCGCCTGGGGGCTGCCGACATGGTCCCCCGCGACGGCGCGCGCGAGCTACGCCAGGCTCGGTCTGACGACGCGCGCCGACACCTTCGAACGCTATTTTTCCGCACCCGGCGAAAAGGCGATGGCAGTCAGCCGGTCGAAGAAGAATTTCCGCTATTGGTTCGGGGCCAATACCCTGATCGATGCGCGCGAGGGTGCGCTGCGCCAATGCGCCAAGGGCGCGAGCGACTGCGTCATCGCCTTCGAGAACGACAGATCGGTGCTGCCGAACTGAGCGGCGGCGTCCGTCTGCAACCCTGCGCAATCGGCTGGTAACCGCGCATTTTTCCGCCTTGGCATGCGCTTGAAGCCGGGCTCTACTCTCGCAACGATGCCTGTGCGCCGCAGAGTCGGCCATCGCCAGGGGAGGCTTCCATGATCGAGATCACGCGCCGCGCCGCGGCCGTCCTGATCGCCGTGCTGCTGTCGCTTTCGATGGCCGGAGCAGCATTCGCGCAAGTCGTGTTCCATCGCGGCAATGACGGCGACCCCGAGACGCTGGACGCCGCGAAGACCTCCACGGTCACCGAGGCACATCTCCTGCGCGATCTCTCGGAAGGGCTGGTGATCCACAACATGCGCGGCGAAGTCGTGCCCGGCGTCGCCGAGAGCTGGACGATGAGCCCCGACGGCAAGACCTATCTCTTCAAACTGCGCGGCAACGCCAAATGGTCGAATGGCGACCCGGTCAAGGCTGGCGACTTCGTCTTCTCGCTGCGGCGGATGATCAACCCGGAGACCGGCGCGAAATACGCCAACATCCTCTATCCGATCCTGAATGCAGAGAAGATCAACAAGGCCGCCGCCAACTCGAAACTCGACGATCTCGGCGTGAAGGCCATCGACGACACGACGCTCGAAATCACGCTGGAACGGCCGACGCCCTACTTCCTCGAACTGCTGACGCACCAGACCGGTTTGCCGGTCCATCCGGCATCGGTGGAGAAATTCGGCAAGGATTTCGTCAAGCCGGAGAACTGGGTCTCGAACGGCGCCTATGTGCTGAAGGAGTTCGTGCCGAACTCGCATATCCGGCTCGACCGCAACAAGGCCTTCCACGACGCGGCCCATGTCCAGATCGACACGGTGATCTACTACCCCTCGTCGGATCTTGCCGCCGCCGCCCGCCGCTTCCAGGCCGGCGAACTGCACATGACGACCGATATTCCGGCAGACCAGATCAAGCAGTTGCGCGAGAAGCTCGGCGACCAGGTCAAGGTCGCGCCTTATCTGGGCACCTATTTCCTGATCATCAACACGGCCAAAGCACCGTTCAACGACCAGCGCGTGCGCCGCGCGCTGTCGCTGGTGATCGACCGCGAATTCATCGCCGACGAGATCTGGGGCGGCACGATGTTGCCGGCCTATGGCGTGATCCCGCCCAATATCGGCAATTACGGCGAGCGCGCCGAGGCCGATTTCAAGAACGCCTCGCCACTCGACCGCGAGGACGAGGCGAAGCGCCTCCTGGCGTCCGCCGGCTTCGGTCCCGGCGTGCCGCTGCGGGTGCAACTCCGCTACAACACCACCGACAACAACCGCCGCACCATGATCGCCATCGCCGAACAGTGGAAAGCGATCGGCGTCGAGACCTCCTTCATCAACACCGACGGCAAGACGCATTTCGCATTCCTGCGCGACGGTGGCGATTTCGACATCGCCCGCTATGGCTGGATCGGCGACTATTCCGATCCGCAGAACTTCCTGTTCCTGTTCCTGAGCGACAACACCGGCTTCAACTCGGGCAAGTACAACAACCCGCAATTCGATGCGTTGCTGAAGGCGGGCGAGAACGAGACCGACCTCGCCAAGCGCGCCGCGATCCTGCGCGAGGCCGACAGCATTCTCGCAGCGGAAATTCCGTGGATTCCGGTGCTGTATTATTCGACCAAGAACCTGGTCTCGCCCAAGCTCATGGGCTTCCAGCAGAACTTGCGCGGCGCGATCCCGACACGGTTTCTGAGCCTGAAGCCTTGATCGAAGGGCGCGTCATGGTCGGGCTTGACCCGACCATCTCGGGCAAGGCGTGCCGCTGATGCTTCCCTTCATCCTGCGCCGCCTCGCAACCGCGATCCCCACCCTTTTCGTCGTCGTCACACTGTCCTTCGTGCTGATGCGCGTGGCGCCGGGCGGGCCGTTCGACCTCGAACGGCCGCTCGAAGCGAAGGTGATGGAGAATCTGCGGCGCATCTACCAGCTAGAACAGCCGCTCTACCGGCAATACCTGACCTATCTTGGCGCGCTGTTGCGTGGCGATTTCGGTCCATCCTTCTACTTTCGCGATTTCTCGATCAGCGAATTGTTCGCCCAAGGGCTGCCGGTCTCGATGCGACTGGGCGCATCGGCGCTGGCGCTGGCGCTGCTGGTGGGCGGGCCGCTGGGAACGCTCGCAGCCTTCCGCCAGAACGGCGGCGCCGACCATGCCGTGATGGGCTTTGCGGCGGCAGGTATCACCATCCCGAATTTCGTCGTCGCGCCGGTGCTGCAGATCGTCTTCGGCCTCACGCTCGCCTGGCTGCCGGTCGGCGGCTGGAATGGCGGCGCCTTTCGCAACACCATCCTGCCGATCCTGACGCTCGCCCTGCCGCAGATCGCGGTGATCGCATGGATGACCCGCGCGGCCATGATCGAGACTTTGCGCGCCAACCATATCCGGACGCTGCGGGCGCTGGGGCTGTCGAATACGACCGTCGCGCTGCATGCGCTGCGGGCGTCGGCGCTGCCGGTCGTCTCCTATCTCGGCCCCACGGCCGCCGCGCTCCTGACCGGCTCGGTGGTCGTCGAGACGATCTTCTCGATCCCCGGCATCGGCCGTTATTTCGTCGAGGGCGCGCTCAACCGCGACTACACGCTGGTGATGGGCACGGTCGTCGTCGTCGCGATCTTCGTGCTGGTCTTCAACCTGCTGGTGGACGTTCTCTACGCGCTGCTCGATCCGCGCGTGCGGCTCGAATGACGCCATGAGCGACGCGACCCTCACTCCCCTGCCCGCGCCCGGCCGCTCGCTCTGGCAGGATGCCCGCATCCGGCTGATGCGCAACCGCGCGGCGAAGTTCAGCCTGATTGTCCTCGCCGCGATCGCGCTCGCCTGCCTGGTCGGCCCGCTCGTGACCGGGCACGCCTATGACAAGGTCTATCCGGACTATGTCCGCGCGCCTGCGAGCCTCGAGAGCTATCCGAAGGCCGAGGCGATCCCCGAGGCGGTCAGGCGCATCGCCAGCCGCATCCGCGCCACGGCCAGCGATGTCGCCGTCGAGCCGGGCAGCGTGCGCCTGACGCTGACCGCGGCCAGGCCCATCGACCAGCGCCTGCTGGTCTATTTCGACCGTTCCGACCAGTTCGGCGCGCCCAAAATCGTCGCCAGTGAGCAGGACGGCCGCAGACTCGTGATCGACGCGCCGATCAAGCGTCTGCGCTTCCTGTTCGGAACGGATGGCAATGGCCGCGATCTCCTGACCCGCACGCTGATCGCCGGCCGCGTCTCGCTCGCCATAGGGCTGCTGGCGACAGGCGTGGCGCTCCTGATCGGCGTCGCCTATGGCGCGACGGCGGGCTATCTCGGCGGGCGCATCGACATGCTGATGATGCGGATCGTCGACGTGCTCTACGCCCTGCCCTTCATCTTCTTCGTCATCCTGCTGGTGGTGTTCTTCGGCCGCAACTTCGTGCTGATGTTCCTGGCGGTCGGCGCGATCGAATGGCTCGACATGGCCCGCATCGTGCGGGGCCAGACGCTCTCGATCAAGCGGCAGGACTATGTGCTTGCGGCCGAAGCGCTGGGCGTCTCGACCGGCGGCATCGTGGCCCGCCACATCATCCCCAACACGCTCGGCCCCGTCATCGTCTACGTCACCCTGCTGGTGCCCAAGGTCATCCTGCTGGAGAGCTTCCTGTCTTTCCTGGGGCTTGGCGTGCAGGAGCCGATGACAAGCTGGGGCGTGCTGATCTCGGACGGGGCGCGCGCGCTGCAAGGCGCGTGGTGGATGCTGGCCTTTCCGGCGACCTTTCTGGTGACCACGCTGTTTGCGCTGAACTTCCTCGGCGACGGCCTGCGCGACGCGCTCGATCCGCGGGATCGCTGAGGTGGCCGGCGAAGCGCCCATCCTCTCGATCCGCGACCTCCGCGTCAGCTTCCGCACCCAGGACGGTATCGTCGAGGCGGTGCGCGACATCGATCTCGACGTGAATCCCGGAGAATTCGTCGCCATCGTCGGCGAATCCGGCTCGGGCAAGAGCCAGAGCGTGATGGCGGCGATGGGGCTGCTGGCCAGCAACGGGCAGGTCACGGGCTCGATCCGCTATCGCGGAACCGAACTGCTGGGCATGAAGCCCGCGGCGCTGAACGCCTATCGCGGCAGGAAGCTCGCGATGATCTTTCAGGAGCCGATGACCTCGCTCGACCCGCTGTTCCCGATCGGCGGCCAGATCGCCGCCCCTTTGCGCCGGCATCAGGGCCTGTCGCGCAAGGCGGCGCGCGCGCGGGCGCTTGAGCTGCTCAGGCTGGTCCGGATACCTCAGCCTGAAGCCCGCCTCGCATCCTATCCCCACGAACTCTCCGGCGGACAGCGCCAGCGCGTCATGATCGCGATGGCGCTCGCCAACGATCCCGACATCCTGATCGCCGACGAGCCGACGACGGCGCTCGACGTCACGATCGAAGCCGAAATTCTCGCCCTGATCGCAGAGCTTCGCCAGCGGCTGGGCATGGCGGTGATCCTGATCAGTCATGATCTCGGGCTGGTGCGGCGCTATGCCAGCCATGTCCATGTCATGAAGGCCGGCGAGATCGTCGAGAGCGGCGCGATCGAGCGCGTCTTTTCGGCCCCTGCTCACCCGTATACGCGAATGCTGCTCGCAGCCGAGCCCGCCGGCCGCAAGGCCGCGCCGCCGCCCGACGCCCCGGTGCTGCTGGAAGCCCGCGACATCCGCGTCAGCTATGATCTGTCGCGCGGCTTCTTCAGGCGCGAGCGAGCGATGCTGCATGCCGTCGACGGCGTCGATCTCGTGCTCCGGCGCGGGCAGACCATCGGCATCGTCGGCGAATCCGGCTCGGGCAAGTCGACGCTCGGCAAGGCAGTGCTGAAGCTGGTGCCATCATCGGGCAGCTTGCGTTTCGAGGACCGTTCGCTCGCCCCGCTCGATCGCGCCGCGATGCGGCCCTTGCGAAAGGGCCTGCAGGTGGTCTTTCAGGATCCGTTCGGCTCGCTCTCGCCGAGGCTCACCGTCGGCGAGATCGTCAGCGAGGGTCTGCTGGTGCACGCGCCGCATCTCAGCCGGGCGCAGCGCGATGCCCGCGCCGCCCACGCTCTTGCCGAGGTCTCGCTCGAGCCTGCCCTGCGCAACCGCTATCCGCATGAGTTCTCCGGCGGCCAGCGCCAGCGCATCGCGATCGCCCGCGCCATGATCCTGCATCCCCAGTTCGTCGTGCTGGACGAGCCGACCTCGGCGCTCGACCGGACGGTGCAGGCCAGCATCGTGGCGCTGCTCAAGGACATGCAGTCGCGGCACGAGCTGTCCTATCTTTTCATCAGCCACGACCTCGCCGTCATTCGCGCCATGGCCGACTGGGTGATGGTGATGAAGGACGGCCGGGTCGTCGAAAGCGGCCCGACCGAGGCTATCTTCGAGGCTCCGCGCCAGGATTATACGAAGCGGCTCCTGCTGGCGGCCATCAAGCACCAGCCCCCATCCTGAGGCGCGATGGTCAGCCCGCTTTGGCGAGGACGTCGGGGTTCATCACCCGGATCGGTTTGCCATCGAGGAACGCAAGAATGTTCTCGATGCTCTCGCCGTAATATTCCGCGAAAACCGGCGCAGCCGAATAGCCGAGATGGGGCGTCAGCACGACGTTGGACAGCGAGCGGATCGGGTGATCGGCCGGCAGAGGCTCCTGGCCGTAGACGTCAAGCGCGGCGCGGATCGCGCCGGTCTGGAGCCGCGCCAGCAGAGCCGCCTCATCGACCAGCGGACCCCGCGCCGTGTTGACGAGGCAGGCGCCCGGCTTCATCGCCGCAAGCTCGCTCGCGCCGACGATGCCGCGTGTGCGATCCGAGAGAACGAGATGCAGCGAAATCACGTCCGAAGTCGCAAACAGCTCGGCCTTCTCGACGCGCCTGACGCCGACGGCCTCGGCCGCCTCCGCCGTCAGGTTCTGGCTCCAGGCGACGACCTCCATGTCGAAGGCCTTTGCATAACGCGCGACGCGCTGGCCGAGCTTGCCGAGTCCGACGATGCCGAGCCGCTTGCCGGCGACGACCTCGCCCAGAGCCAGCCCGTCATGCCAGCCGCCGCCATGCATCAGCGCGCCGGCCTGCGGCAGGCTGCGCGCATTGGCGAGGATCAGGCCGAAGGCGAGTTCGGAGGTCGCAGCGCCGACCTGTGTGCCGCCGGTGTTGCTGACGACGACGCCATGGGCGGTGCAGGCGGCGAGATCGAGAGACTGCGTCCGGGGACCAGTCTGGGCGAGCATCCGCAGCTTCGGCAGCTTTCCGACCAGCGAGGCTCCGAACGGCGTCCGCTCGCGCATCGGGATGATGATCTCGGCATCCGCCAGAGCAGCGGCGACCGCTTCCTCGCTGGCAAAGGCTTCGCGCAGAAAGCGGACGTCTGCTCGCGCCTGCAAGGGCGACCAGTCGGCACTGGCGCGGGCGACATTCTGGCTGTCGTCAAGAACGACGACGATCGGGCGGCTCATGCGGTCTCCATTCAGTCTGGCTTGATGGCGTTGTCGCGTACGACCGCGCCCCAAATCTTCATCTGCTCAGCGAAGAAGCCGCGGAAGGCGTCAGGGCCCTGCAGCGATATCGCGACCTGCTGCTGCTCGACCAGCCGCTGGTTGATCGCCGGGTCGCGTACCGTCTCGATCAGCGCGGCGCGGAATTTGTCGACGATCGGCTTGGGCGTACCCGCCGGCGCGAAGATGCCCCACCAGGCGTCGGCCGTGAAACCGTCAAAGCCGCTTTCGACCACGGTCGGCACCTCCGGCATCGTGCTGATGCGCTTGGCCGCCGTCTGGACGAGCGGCCGGATCAAACCGCCGCTGACCTGCGGCGCAACCAGCGCGGCCGAGCCGATGATCAGATCGACATGGCCGCCTACGGCGTCGTTCATGGCAGGCCCGCCGCCGCGATAGGGCACATGGGTCAGTTCAACGCCAGCGCGCTTGCCGAGAAGCACCATGGCGAGATGCCCGAGGCTGCCATTGCCGATCGTCGCATAGGTCAGCTTGCCCGGCGCAGCCTTGGCGGCGGCCAGCACATCGGCCAGCGTCTTGAACGGGCGCGACGGGTGGCAGGCGAGCACCATCGGCGCGGTGCCGATCAACTCGACCGGATCGAGATCCTTGACGGAGTCGAAGGGCATGCTCGGCAGCAGCGCGGGATTGACCGCATGGGTGTCGAAGACGACGAGCCAGGCCTGGCCGTCGGGCGGCGATTTGGCGACGGCGTTCGCTCCGATCGAGCCCGAGCCGCCCGGCCGGTTCTCGACCAGCACCGTGCCGCCGAGCCGCTGCTGCAGACCGGGCTGGAGCAACCGCGAGATCGCATCGACCGAACCGCCGGGCGGAAATGGCGCGACCAGCTTGACCAAGCCACTTTGCGCTTCCGCGCGCGTCGGCGCGGCCGCCATCGCCGCAAGGCCGAGCACGACCTCGCGGCGGCGAAATCCCCTATCCGTCATGATCCGATATCCTCCCTTGCCGGACATGGCGCGCTTGGTGTGCGGCTCTGCTCGTCCGGCTTCGTTTCCCATCGGCGAAGCTAGGGCGTGGCGCAGGGCTTGGCCAGCCTGCAGCGCGTAGCGCCCCGGCACAGGAGTTTCACCGCACGGGCGGCAATTCCGGCCCGGCCGGCGCAGCCGTCCGGGCGCAGTTCATCACGGTGGCGAGCAACTGGTAGTAGCCCATCAGCGCCGCGAGCTCGACGACGCCCTTCTCGCCGAAGCGGGAAGACAAGGCGGCGTAGGTCGTGTCGGAGAGACGTCTGGCGCGATCGATCTCGGCGACAGCGTTCCAGATCAGCGCCTCGTCGTCGGTCATGTCGTCGGGTCGCCGGTCCTCGCTCAAAGCCGCGATGACGTGCCCGGGCAGACCAGCCTTGGCCGCGATGGCGCTATGGATCGCCCATTCGACCGGCTGGTCGTAGCGCCGCGCCGTGAACAGGATCGCGATCTCCGCCAGCCTGACGCCGAAGCAGAGCTCCTTGCGCATGAAATCACCGACCGGGGCGAGCCGCAGCATCAGGTCCGGGCTGCGATGCAGCGGCACGAACGGGCCGAACACCGGCTGGTCGCGGATCGTCTTGAAGACTTCCGCGGCCTTGCGCTGTTCTGGCGTCTGGTCGGCCTCGGCGAGAGGCGGCATGCGGTCGGGCGCGGCTGTCATGGCGAATCCCCATCGAACGAGGCCGCGACAGTGTTGCGTGCCGCGCTCATCCGCAAGCCGGCTTCGGGGCTCGCCTCATCGCGGCGGCTCGGCTAGGAAGAAAGCCCTCCCCGTCCTGCCCCATCCGACAACGAGCCCGCACCCATGAGCCGCATCGTCTACGTCAATGGCGAATACCTCCCCGAGGAAGACGCCCGCATCTCGATCTTCGACCGCGGCTTCATCTTCGCGGACGGCATCTACGAGGTTTCGGCGGTGCTCGGCGGCAAGCTCGTCGATTGCGAGGCGCATCTGGCAAGGCTCGCCCGCTCCTGCGGCGAGATCAGCCTGGCGCTGCCCTGGTCGACCGCCGAGCTTGTCGCGATTCACGAGGAGCTGATCGCGCGCAACAAGGTCGAGGAAGGCGGCGTCTACCTGCAGGTGACGCGCGGCGCGGCCGACCGCGACTTCGCCTTCCCCAAGGACATCAAGCCGACGCTGGTGATGTTCACCCAGGCGCGCAATCTCAGCGATGCGCCTGCCGCGAAGACCGGGATCAAGGTCGTGACCTGCCCCGACATCCGCTGGGCGCGGCGCGACATCAAGAGCGTGGCGCTGCTGGCGCAGGTGCTGGCTAAGCAGTTCGCCGCCGAAAGCGGCGCGGCCGAGACCTGGATGCTGGAGGACGACGTCGTCACCGAAGGCGCGTCCTCGACCGCATGGATCGTCAAGGGCAAGACACTGATCTCGCGCCCGCTCTCCAACAAGGTGCTGCCGGGCATCACCCGCAAGGCGCTGCTGGCCTTTCTCACCGAGACCGGCTTCACCTTCGAGGAACGCGCCTTCACCCTGAGCGAAGTGCTGGATGCGGAGGAAGCCTTCATCACCTCGGCCAACAGCTTCGTCATGCCGGTGGTCCAGATCGACGGGCACACGATCCACAACGGCGCGCCGGGACCCTCGGCGCTCAGGCTGCGTGAGATTTATCTCGATTTTGCGCGCAAGGGTGGCGTGCTGGGCTAGTCAAAGCGCGCGACGCGCAGAGCTCGTGTTCAACAAACTTTTATTTTGTTGAACACGCCTCGACCCTGCGCTCCCCCATCACATAGGTCGCGGTGACGTTGCGCTCGTCGCCGAGCGTGACCAGCACGAAGAGTTCCTCGGCCAGATCGCGCGCCGTCTCCAGACGGTGCGCCATCGCCGGAACCGCGGCGGGGTCGAGCACCACGACATCGGCCTCATGGCCCGGCTCCAGCGAACCGATCAGATGGTCGAGCCCGAGCGCAACCGCATTGCCGCGTGTGATGGCGTGCAGCGCCGCAAAAGCCGAGAGCGATTGCCCCTGAAGCTGCAGCACCTTGTAGGCCTCGGCCATGGTGCGCAGCATCGAATAGGAGGTGCCGCCGCCAATATCGGTTGCGACTGCGACGCGCACACCCTCGGCCCGAGCACGCGCCCAGTCGAACAGCCCCGAGCCGAGAAAGAGGTTCGAGGTCGGGCAGAACACCGCAACCGCACCGGCCTGCGCGAAAGCGCGCCACTCGCGGCCGGTCATATGAATGCAGTGGCCCAGGAGGCTGTTATGCCGCAACAGGCCGGCGTCCTCGTAGACCCCGGCATAGTCCTTCGCATCGGGATAAAGCTCAGCCGTGAAGGCGATCTCGGCTTTGTTCTCGTTGATATGCGTCTGGATGTGGCAGTCGGGATGCTCGGCTGCGAGCCTGCCCGCCGCCGCAAGCTGCTCCGGCGTCGAGGTGATCGCGAAACGCGGGCTGATGACGTAACGCTGCCGGCCCCGGCCATGCCAGCGCTCGATCAGCGCCTTGCTCTGCGCATAGCCCGACTCGGCAGTATCGGTCAGCGCGAGCGGGGCGTTGCGGTCCATCATGACCTTGCCGGCGAGCATGCGGGTGTTGCGCCGCTCGGATTCCGCAAACAGCGCCTCAGCCGATTGCGGATGGACCGAGCAATAGGCGACCGCCGTCGTCGTGCCGTTGGCCAGCAGCGTGTCGAGCAGGAAGGCGGCGAGCTTTTCGGGATGGCCCTGCTGCGCACAGCGCTGCTCCTCGACGAAGGTGTATTTATTGAGCCAGTCCATCAATTGCGCGCCATAGGAAGCGATCACCTGCGTCTGCGGCATGTGCAGATGCGCGTCGATGAAGCCTGGCATGATGAGATGCGGCTGGTGGTCGATGATCTCCGTCCCGGACGGTAACATGGCAAGGAGAGCGTCAGCCTCGCCCACGGCCGCGATCAGGCCGTTCTCGATCACCAGAAGCCCGTCCTCGATGAAGCGATGCGCGGCGTCGCCATCCGTTTCGGGATCGCCCACGAACCAGAGCAGGCGACCGCGCAAGGCTTTCATATCGCTCACGGCTTTCCGGCTCCGGCCCAAATTCACGCCATATCTGCACCAAATCAGCGCTTCCGGCCAAGCCTGGAACGTGCCTAATCTGCGGGCATGATCTGGATGAATGCCCTAGTCCGACCTGATGCTCTTGCGCTGGAACCGCTGCCGTCATTCCGGGCGCAGCGCAGCGGAGACCCGGAATCCATCGTAGAGCGCCGACAGCGCCTTACGATGGATTCCGGATCGGCGCGGCTGCGCCGCTTGTCCGGAATGACGGCGGTGGCTGGCGTGGGCATGGCGAGTCGCTCGTCTCATGCGTAGCGTCCTGCGTTTTCTCTTCGGCGACAGGCTGGTCGAGATCGCGTCCTGCGATCCGACGCTGACGCTGCTCGACTGGCTCAGGCTCGACCAGCGCATGACCGGCAGCAAGGAAGGCTGCGCCGAAGGCGATTGCGGGGCCTGCACCGTCGTCGTCGGGCGGCTCGACCGGGGCGGGCTTCGCTACGAGGCGATCAACGCCTGCATCCGTTTCCTGCCGACGCTGGATGGCTGCCACCTGCTCACGGTCGAGCATCTCAAGGGCGCGGACGGCGCGCTGCATCCCGTGCAGCAGGCGATGGTCGAGCATCACGGCTCGCAATGCGGCTTCTGCACGCCGGGATTTGTGATGTCGCTGTTTGCACTCTGGCTCAACGAAGATGCGCCATCCGTCGCGCGCATCGAGGATGCGCTCGCCGGCAATCTCTGCCGCTGCACCGGCTACGAGCCGATCATCAAGGCGGCGCAGGCGATGTATCAGCATGGCGAGCGGGCGCATGATCGCTTTGCATCGGCAGTGGCGGACATCACCGGACAACTCGGCGCCTTCGCCGACGAGGACACGCTCGCGCTCAGCGACGGCGCGCGCCGCTTCCTCGCGCCGGCCAGTGTCGCGGCCTTGGCCGACCTCGTGATCGCGAACCCCGACGCCACGCTCGTCGCCGGCGCGACCGATGTCGGCTTGTGGGTGACCAAGGGCATGCAGCAGCCGGCGACGGTGATCTATCTTGGCCGCATCGCGGAGCTTCGCGATATCTCCGACGTGGGCGGCCATCTGCGCCTCGGCGCGATGGTCAACCACATCGACGTTCGTACGGCGCTGGCAGCCCTGTCGCCGCAGCTCGACGAGCTGATGCGCCGCTTCGGCGGCGAGCAGGTGCGCAATGCCGGCACGATCGGCGGCAACATCGCCAACGGCTCGCCGATCGGCGATCTGCCGCCCGCGCTGATCGCGCTGGGGGCGCGGCTAGTGCTGCGTCGCGGAGACGAACGCCGCGAGATCGCGCTGGAAGCCTTCTTCCTCGATTACCGCAAACAGGACAGGCGGCCGGACGAATTCGTCGAGGCGGTCCTCGTGCCGAAATTGCCGGAAGATGCGCTGTTCCACATCTCGAAAATCTCGAAGCGCTTCGACGAGGACATTTCCGCCGTCTGCGCCGCGTTTTTCCTGCGCCGCGATGCGGGCGGAACAATCGTCGAGGCACGCCTCGCCTTCGGCGGCATGGCCGGCACGCCCAAGCGCGCCAAGGCGGCGGAAGCGACGCTGATCGGCGCGTCATGGGACGAGGCCGCGGTCGCCTCGGCCATCGCAGCGCTTGCGCGCGATTTCCAGCCGCTCACCGACATGCGCGCCTCGGCCGGGTATCGGCTCAAGGTCGCCGGCAATCTGCTGCGGCGTTTCCTGATCGAGACGACGCAGGCCGATGTCGAGACCCGCGTCGCCGGCCTGCTGGCGGAGGCCGGTCATGGCTGACGCGCGCAAGCGGCTCGAACCGGAARGCATGGCCGGCCTCGTCGGCAGCACAGTCGCGCATGATTCCGCCGGGAAGCATGTCGCCGGCGAGGCCGTCTATATCGACGACATCGCCGAGCCGGCCGGGCTCGTCCACGCCTATATCGGGCTAAGTGGAATCGCGCATGGCAGGCTCGTCTCGCTCGATCTCGACGCTGTCGCCGCCGCGCCCGGCGTGCTCGCGGTCTTGACCGCCGCCGACATTCCCGGCGCCAACGACATCTCCTCGACGCATCGCCATGACGAGCCGGTATTCGCGACGCAGACGATCCTGCATCACGGCCAGCCCATGTTCGCCGTCGTCGCCACGACGCGCGACCAGGCACGCCGTGCCGCGCTGCTGGCGAAGGCGACCTATGAGGAGGCAAAGCCACTGCTCGACGTCGCCGCAGCGCGTGCTGCCGGCGGCGACCTCGTCACCGAGCCCCTGAAGCTCGAACGCGGCGATGTCGCCGGCGCGATGGCGGCAAGCCCGCGCCGGCTCAAGGGGACGATGGAGATCGGCGGGCAGGACCATTTCTATCTGGAGAGCCAGATCGCGCTCGCCGTTCCCGGCGAGGACGAGGACATGCTGGTGTTCTCCTCGACGCAGCATCCTTCCGAAGTCCAGCACATGGTCGCCGCCGTGCTCGGCGTCGGCTCGCATGCGGTGACCGTCGAGATCAGGCGCATGGGCGGCGGCTTTGGCGGCAAGGAGACGCAGTCGAACCTGTTTGCGGTGGTCGCGGCGCTGGCGGCGCGCAAGCTGAAGCGCCCGGTCAAGCTCAGGCCGGACCGCGACGATGACATGGTCATCACCGGCAAACGCCATGATTTCATCTGCGATTACGAGATCGGCTTCGACGATGACGGCCATATCCTGGCGGTCGACGCGGTCTATGGCGCGCGCTGTGGCTGGAATGCCGATCTGTCGGGGCCGGTGACGGACCGCGCGCTGTTCCACATGGACAATTGCTATTTCTACCCGGCGGTGCGCGGCCGCTCGGAGCCATTGCGCACCAACACGGTCTCCAACACCGCCTTTCGCGGCTTCGGCGGGCCGCAAGGCATGGTCGGGGCCGAACGCTTCATCGAGGAGGTGGCGTTCGCGACCGGGCTGGATCCGCTGGAGGTGCGCAGGCGCAACCTCTATGGCGGCGCGGGCCGGGACGTCACGCCCTATCACCAGCGCGTCGAGGACATGATTGCCGGCGAGGTGATGGCGGAGCTCGAGCGGCGCTGCGACTATCGCGCGAGGCAGGCCGCTATCCGGGAGGCAAATGCGAAAAGCCCCATCGTCAAACGCGGCATCGCGCTGACGCCGGTCAAGTTCGGCATCTCCTTCACCGCGACCTGGTACAATCAGGCCGGCGCGCTGGTGCATGTCTACACCGACGGCACGGTGATGCTGAACCATGGCGGCACCGAGATGGGCCAGGGCCTCTACGTCAAGGTCGCGCAGGTCGCGGCCAACGCCTTCGGGATCGGACTCGACAAGGTCAAGATCACCGCGACCACCACGGGCAAGGTGCCCAACACCTCGGCGACCGCCGCCTCCTCGGGCTCAGACCTCAACGGCATGGCCGCGCTCGACGCCTGCGAGACGATCAAGGCGAGGCTTGCCGGGTTTGCCGCGAAGAAGTGGGGCGTCACGGAGAGCGAGGTCGCCTTCTTGCAAGGCCGCGTTCGGGTCGGCACGCTGGAGATGAGCTTCGCGGAGCTGGTCGCGGCCGCCTACATGGCCCGCACCCAGCTTTCGGCGACGGGTTTCTACGCCACGCCAAAAATCCACTGGGATCGCAAGAGCGGGCGTGGCCACCCATTTTATTATTTCGCGTATGGCGCGGCGGCAGCCGAAGTCGCGATCGACACGCTGACTGGTGAGTACAAGGTCGAGCGCGTCGACATCCTGCATGATTGCGGAACATCGCTGAATCCGGCGATCGACAAGGGCCAGATCGAGGGCGGCTTCGTCCAGGGCATGGGCTGGCTGACCACGGAGGAGCTGGTCTGGGACGAAAAGGGCGTGCTGAAGACGCATGCGCCCTCGACCTACAAAATCCCGGTCGCCTCCGACCGGCCGCGTATCTTCAATGTCGACCTGCTCGAGAATGCGCCCAACCGCGAGCCGACGATCCACCGCTCCAAGGCGGTGGGCGAACCGCCGCTGATGCTGGCGATCTCGGTGTTGCATGCGCTGTCGGACGCGGTCGCAAGCGTCGGCGGGCATCGCATCTGCCCGAGGCTCGATGCGCCGGCGACGCCCGAGCGCGTGCTCGCGGCGGTCGAGCGGGTGCGGGCGGAGGCGTCATGACGCAGGCCCTCTTCCTCGGCCGACATCTCGCCGACGGTGCCATTCTCGTCGCAGTGACACGCGCCGAAGGCTCCACGCCACGCGAAACCGGCGCGACAATGGCCGTCAGCTCCAGCGACGCCGCCGGCACGATCGGCGGGGGGCAACTCGAGTTCCATTGCCTCGATATCGCCCGCGCGATGCTCGCCGGCGGCGAAAGGGAGCGCGTCCTCGACATCCCGCTCGGGCCGCAGATGGGGCAGTGCTGCGGCGGGCGGGTGCAGGTTGCGCTCAAGCGCGCGACGCAGGCCGATCTCGCGATGCTGCGCGCCCGGGAGCAGGCCGAAGCGGCGGCCAGGCCAACCGTACTGATTTTCGGCGCCGGCCATACCGGCCGCGCTCTGGCGCAGGCGCTCAGCCTCCTGCCCTTCGCGATCACACTGATCGACGATCGTGACGGTGTGCTCGACAGCCTGCCCGCCTCCGTCACCTGCATCCGGATGGCCGATCCCGTGGAAGCGGTCGCGGCAGCGCGCAACGGCTCGGCCTTCGTCATCCTCAGCCACAGCCACGCGCTCGACTATCGCCTGACCGAAGCCGCCCTTGCGCGTGGCGATGCGGCCTATGTCGGCATGATCGGCTCGGCGACCAAGCGGGCCCGCTTCGAGTCGGGTTTTCTGCGCGCCGGCGGGCGGCGCCAGGCGCTGGCCCAGCTGATCTGCCCGATCGGCGGCGGGGATGTGGACGACAAGCGCCCGGAGATCATCGCCACCTTGACGGCAGCCGAGCTGGTGCGGAGCTTGCTAGGCGAGCGCAAGGCGATCCCCGTCCGACAGATCGAAGATTCCCGATGAGCACGGCGACACTCCCACCCACAGCCCTCATCCTGATGAGCCGCGTCAGCGGCGTCTCGAAGGATGCTCCAGTTCGTACCGGAGACCTCTGGAGCATCCTTCGAGACGCGCCTGCGGCGCTCCTCAGGATGAGGGCTGTGAGTGGGAGCAGGCTCGCCTCTCAAGCAGGGACCGTTCGGTGAACCCGCCCCGGCTGGCGCTCGCGCATATCTCCAAGAGCTTTCCCGGCGTGAAGGCCAACGAGGACATCAGCCTCAGCGTCAGGCCAGGCGAAATCCACGCGCTGCTGGGCGAGAACGGCGCCGGCAAGTCGACGCTGGTCAAGATCATCTACGGCGTGCAGCAGGCTGACGAGGGCACGATCACCTGGGACGGAAAGCCCGTCGCGATACCCTCCCCCAAGGCCGCGCGAAAACTCGGCATCGGCATGGTCTTCCAGCACTTCTCGCTGTTCGACGCGATGACGGTGATCGAGAACATCGCGCTCGGTCTCGACGAGGCGGTCGACCGCGACGAGCTGAAAGCCCGCGTCGCCGCGATCCTCGACAGCTATTCGCTGCCGCTCGACCCCGAGCGCGAGGTTCACACGCTCTCGGTCGGCGAGCGCCAGCGCATCGAGATCGTGCGCTGCCTGCTGCAGAAGCCGCAGCTGCTGATCATGGACGAACCGACCTCGGTGCTGACGCCGCAGGAGGTCGAGAAGCTGTTTCTGACGCTGCGCCAGATCGCGTCCGAGGGCTGCGCGATCCTCTACATCTCGCACAAACTACATGAAATCAAAGCGCTGTGCGAGGCCGCCACCATCCTGCGGGGCGGCAAGGTGGTCGCGACCTGCGATCCCAAGGTCGAGACGACCAAGCGGATGGCCGAGCTGATGATCGGCGCGGAGCTGCGCCAGATCGAGCGCAAGCCCGGCGGAGGCCAGGGCGCGGTCCGGCTAGAGATCAAGGGGCTTACGCTTGCAGGCGAACCGCCCTTCGGCACTGATCTGGAGGATGTGACCTTCGCGGCGCGCGCCGGCGAGATTCTCGGCATCGCCGGCGTCGCGGGCAACGGCCAGAGCGAACTTCTGACCGCGCTGTCGGGGGAGCGGCTTAGCCATGAGGCGCACGCGATCCGGCTCGACGGCAAGCCGATCGGGCTGGAAGGGGCGGGCCAACGCCGGGCGCTTGGCCTTGCCTGCGTGCCCGAGGAGCGCAACGGCCATGCCGCCGTGCCGGATTTCTCGCTGGCCGACAACGCCGTGCTGACAGCCCGCCACCGCCTGCCGCTGGCCCCGCTCGGCTTTATCGCGAAGGGCGATGTCGCACGTTTCGCGACGAGTGTGATCCAGCGCTTCGATGTCCGCACCACCGGGCCGGGCGCGCTCGCACGCTCGCTGTCGGGCGGCAACCTGCAGAAGTTCATCATGGGTCGCGAGATCGGCCAGACGCCAGCGGTGCTCGTGGTCTGCCAGCCGACCTGGGGGGTCGACGCCGGCGCGGCAGCCGCGATCCGGCAGGAACTGGTCGACCTCGCGGCCAAAGGTTCTGCCGTGGTGGTGATCTCGCAGGACCTCGACGAATTGCTGGAGCTGGCCGACCGGCTCTGCGTCATCAACGAGGGCAGGCTCTCGGCCCCGCGCGACGTCGCGACGCTCGGCATCGACGAGATCGGCCTGATGATGGGCGGCGTCCATGGCGAGCATCAGCCTGCGGAGGCCAATGCCCATGCTTGAATGGCGCCGCCGGCGCGAGCCGAGTACCGCGATGCTCTATGCGAGCCCGCTGATCGCGGTCGCGCTGACCATGCTGATCGGCATGATCGTCTTCACGGCGATGGGCTATGACGGCTTCCACGCGGTCCGCGACATCTTCCTGACGCCCTTCCTCGAACCGCAGCGCTGGCCCGATCTCGGCGTCAAGGCCGCGCCGCTCGTCATGATCGCGCTAGGCCTCGCGATCGGCTTTCGCGCCAATGTCTGGAATATCGGGGCTGAGGGGCAATACGTCATGGGCGCGGTCGCGGGCACCGGCGTCGCGCTGGCGACCTACGGCATGACCGGCTGGTGGATTTTGCCGGCCATGGCGATCGCAGGCGTGCTCGGCGGCATGGCCTGGGCGGCCATCCCCGCCTTCCTGCGTGTCAAACTCCAGGTCAGCGAGATCCTGACCAGCCTGATGCTGACCTATGTCGCGGTGCAGGTGCTGTACTACCTCGTGCGCGGTCCATGGAAGGACCCGGACGGCTTCAATTTCCCGCAGACGCGCATGTTCACCGCAGACCAGACCCTGCCGGCCATGACTGAGGGCTCGCTCGTCCATCTTGGCATTCCCATGGCCGTCGTCATCGCGGTCATCGCCTGGTTGATGATGGAGAAGACCACGGCGGGCTATGCCGTGAAGGTCGTCGGTCTCGCGCCTGCCGCCGCGCGCCATGGCGGCTTCAGCGCGGATGCCGTGACCTGGGCCTCGCTGCTGGCCGGCGGCGGGCTTGCCGGCCTTGCCGGGCTGTTCGAGGCGGCAGGTCCCTTCGGCCAACTCACGCCGCAATTCCCGACCGGCTATGGCTTCACCGCGATCATCGTCGCGTTTCTGGGCCGGCTGAACCCGCTCGGCATCGTCTTCGGCGGCGTCGTGCTGGCGGCGACCTATGTCGGCGGCGAGGTCGCGCAAACGACGGTCAAGCTGCCGCAGGCGGCGACCGGGATGTTCCAGGCGCTGCTGCTGTTCGTGCTGCTCGCGACCGATGTGCTGGTGAAGTACCGCATCGGCTGGAAGGTGCGGGCGGCATGAGCGCGTTCTCCGTCTGCCTCGACCTACGCACCACACCGCCGTCATCCCGGACAAGCGGCGTCAGCCGCGCCGATCCGGGATCCATCATAGGGCACGACGGCGCTCTACGATGGATCCCGGATCTCCGCTTCGCTGCGTCCGGAATGACGGCGCGCTTTATAAGATGGGGCACGGCAAAGCGAGTAGAACGGCGATGACCAGCGCCATCCTCGTCTCGATCTTCATGACGCTGGTCGCCGCCTCGACGCCGATCCTGCTGGCGGCGCTGGGGGAACTGGTCACGGAGAAGGCCGGGGTCCTCAATCTCGGCGTCGAGGGCATGATGCTGTGCGGCGCGGTCGCGGGTTTCGCCGTCGCCTACAGCACCGGCAGCACCGCGCTCGGCCTCATCGCGGCGCTGATTGCCGGCATCGCGACCGCGATGGTCTTCGCCGTTCTGACGCTGTCGCTGACAGCCAATCAGGTCGCGACGGGTCTGGCTCTGACGATCTTCGGCATCGGCGCCTCTTCGCTGATCGGGGCCGGCTTCGTCGGGCGCACGATCACGCGGCTCGGGCCGGTGTTTCCGGAGGCGCTTTCCACCGATCCGCTGGGTCGCGCGATCTTCGGCCACGACGTCGTGGTCTATCTCTCGCTGGCGCTGGTGCTGGCCGTCAGCCTGTTCCTACGCAAGACGCGCGCCGGCCTGATCTTGCGCGCGGTCGGCGAGAATGACGGCTCGGCCCATGCCATCGGCTATCCTGTCATTGGCATCCGCTATGCCGCGATCGGCTTCGGCGGCGCATTGGCGGGGCTGGGCGGGGCCTATTTCTCGCTGGCGCTGACGCCGATGTGGGCCGACCGGCTCACTGCCGGCAGAGGCTGGATCGCGCTCGCGCTCGTCGTCTTCGCGGCCTGGAAGCCCGGGCGGCTCCTGCTCGGGGCCTATCTGTTCGGCGCGGTGATGACGCTGGAGCTTCAGGCCAAGGCCGCCGGCGTGACCTGGCTCTCTCCCGAGGTGCTGGCGATGGCCCCCTATCTTGCGACGATCGCGGTTCTGACCATGATGTCGCTTGGACGAAAGAGCGGCCGGCTCGATGCGCCGGCCTGCCTCGGCAAACCCTTCTCGGCGTCGTGACGCCGCCAACCATAAACGGGGAGACCAGAACCATGACCTCCATCATCACCCGCCGCAGATTCAATTTCGGCGCGGGCGCGGCCGCCGCCGCCCTGCCGCTGATCGGCAGCGCCTCGGCGCAGGCCCCGCTCGGCGTAGGCTTCATCTATGTCGGCCCGGTCGGCGACCACGGCTGGACCTGGACGCATGATCAGGGCCGCAAGGCGCTGGAGAAGGAGTTCGGCGCCAAGATCAAGACGAGCTTCATCGAGAACGTCGCCGAGGGCCCCGACGCCGCGCGCGCGATCCGGCAGCTCGCGCAGGCCGGCAACCAGATCATCTTCACGACCTCGTTTGGCTTCATGAACCCGACCATCCAGGTCGCCAAGCAGTTCCCGAAAATCCATTTCGAGCATGCGACCGGCTATCAGCGCGCCGACAACGTCGCGACCTACAATGCCCGCTTCTATGAGGGGCGTGCCGTGATCGGAACGATCGCCGGGCATATGTCGAAATCCGGCACCGCCGGCTACATCGCCTCCTTCCCGATCCCCGAGGTGGTGATGGGCATCAATGCCTTCACGCTGGCCGCGAAGAAGGTGAACCCCAATTTCAAGACCAAGGTGATCTGGGCCTCGACCTGGTACGACCCTGCCAAGGAGGCCGACGCCGCCAAGGCGCTGATCGACCAGGGCTGCGACATGATCACCCAGCACACCGATTCCGCCGCGGCCCTGCAGGCCGCCGAGCAGCGCGGCGTCTTCGCCTTCGGACAGGCCTCCGACATGAAGGCCTTCGCGCCCAAGGCGCATCTCTCGGCGATCGTCGACGACTGGTCGGGATACTACATCGCCCGCGTCAAGGCAGCGATGGACGGCAGCTGGAAGTCCGGCGACGTCTGGGGCGGCATCAAGGACGGCTTCGTCAAGATCGCTCCCTATAACGACGCGGTGACGCCGGCCGCCAAGGCTGCCGCCGACGAGGTCATGAAGGGCATTGCGGCGGGCACGCTCCACCCCTTCACCGGCGAACTCAAGGACCTCAAGGGCGAGGTCCGCGTGAAAGCCGGCGAAAAGGCCTCCGACGAGATGATGTCCAAGATGGACTGGTACATCGACGGCGTGCAGGCGTGAGTTCAAATCGGCCATGATGACACCCTCTCCGTCATCCCGGACGTAGCGAAGCGAATATCCGGGATCCATCGCAGATTGCCGGCGCGCGTTGCGATGGATCCCGGATCGGCGCGGCTTCGCCGCTTGTCCGGGATGACGTTGGGGTTGATCGAAGGGTTGAGAACCCATCCACAAGAACCCCCTTGCAGATATTTTAAGCTTGAAACAATATGCCCTCGCCGCACGGCTCCAGGAGGTTGAGGGACCCCTGCCGCGCAACCGCTTTCTCGTTCGTCCCGGGAGGACATGACATGACAGCCAAATCCATCTTTTCGCTGGGCGCGAGCCCGCTTTGCCTCGGCGCGGGCCTCGTCGCGCTCGCTGCCGTGACCGCCGCGCAGGCCCAGGAGCCGATGAAGATCGGCGTCGTCTCCGTGCTGACCGGCCCCGCCGCCGCGCTCGGACAGCAGGTCCGCGACGGCTTCCAGCTCGCGGTCGACAAGAACGGCGGCAAGCTCGGCGGCGTGCCGGTGCAGATCACCGTGATCGACGACGAGCTGAAGCCCGATGTCGCGGTCGGCAAGGTCCGCACGTTCATCGAGAGCGGCAAGGTCGATTTCGTGGTCGGGCCGGTGTTCTCCAACATCCTCGGCGCGATCGCCAAGCCGGTGCTGGATTCCGGCGCCTTCCTGATCTCGCCCAATGCCGGCCCCTCGACCATGGCCGGCAAGGCCTGCAACCAGAATTTCTTCGTGACCTCCTACCAGAACGATCAGGTCCATGAGGTGCTGGGCAAATACGCGCAGGATCAGGGGTACAAGAAGGCCTATATCATCGCGCCGAACTACCAGGCCGGCAAGGATTCGCTCGCCGGCTTCAAGAACTACTTCAAGGGCGAAATCGTCGACGAGGTCTATGCGCCGCTGACCTCGCTCGATTTCTCGGCGGACCTCGCCAAGATCGCCGCGGCCAAGCCGGACGTCGTCTTCGCCTTCCTTCCGGGCGGGCTGGGCGTCAACTTCGTCAAGCAGTGGTCGCAGGCAGGGCTAACCGGCAAGATCCCGTTCCTCTCGGCCTTCACCGTCGATGAATCGACGCTGCCGGCGCAGCAGGACGCGGCGGTCGGCATGTATGGCGGCATGACCTGGGCCCCCAACATGGACAACCCGCAGACCAAGACTTTCGTCGCGGCCTATGAGGCGGCCTACAAGATCGTGCCCGGCTCCTACGCCCAGCAGGCCTATGACGCCGCAATGCTGATCGACTCGGCCGTCAAAGCCGCCGGCGGCACGGGCGACAAGGACAAGCTGCGCGCCGCGATCAAGAAGGCCGACTTCACCTCGCTGCGTGGCAAGTTCAAGTTCAACACCAACGGCTTCCCGATCCAGGACTTCTACCTGGTCAAGGTCGCCAAGCGCGCCGACGGCAAGTTCCAGACCGAGATCGCCCAGAAGGTGTTCACGGACTATGCCGATCCGCACGCCAAGGATTGCGGGCTGAAATAAGGACACGTTCCAAAGACGTCGTCATCCCGGACAAGCGGCGGAAGCCGCGCCGATCCGGGTTCCATCGTAAGGCACCGCCGCGCTCTAGGATGGATCCCGGATCTCCGCTTCGCTGCGTCCGGGATGACGGCGGAGCGTGGCCGCGTAGGCAGAGCGAGCCCTCCGTTTCATGACCACCAGCCTCCTCATCGTCCAGGTTCTCAACGGGCTCCAGTTCGGCATCCTGCTGTTCCTGGTCGCGGCGGGGCTGACGCTCGTGTTCGGCGTGATGGACTTCATCAACCTGGCCCATGGCGTGCAGTACATGCTCGGGGCGTATCTCKCCGTGACCTTCGTCGGGCTGACTGGCAATTTCGTGCTGGGGCTGGCGCTGGCGCTGGCGGCGGCGCTTCTGATCGGGCTCGCGCTGGAATTCCTGGTCTTCCGCCATCTCTATGAGCGCGACCATCTCGACCAGGTGCTGGCGACCTTCGGGCTGATCCTGCTGCTCAACCAGGGCGTCAAGATGATATGGGGCGCGGCCCCGCTCTCGGTCCCGGTTCCGGTGTTCCTGTCCGGCTCGGTTCCGCTGATGGACGGCATCCTCTACCCGGTCTATCGCTTCGCGCTGATCGGCTCGGGGCTGGCTGTCGGCGGCCTGCTCTGGTTCATCGTCGAGAAGACCCGCACCGGCATGCTGCTGCGGGCGGGCGCGTCCAACGCGTCCATGGTCTCGGCGCTCGGCGTCGACATTCGCAAGCTGTTCATGATCGTCTTCGCCTTCGGGACGATGCTGGCGGGTTTTGCCGGCGCGATGGCCGCGCCGATCCTTTCGGTCGAACCCGGCATGGGCGACACGGTTTTGATCCTCGCTTTCGTCGTCATCGTCGTCGGCGGCATCGGCTCGATCCGGGGCGCCTTCGTCGGGGCCCTGATCGTCGGCCTCGTCGACACGCTCGGCCGCTCCTTCATGAACGACCTGCTGCGCCTGTTCATGAGCGCACCCTCTGCCCGGGCGACAGGCGCTGCGCTGTCCTCCATGCTGATCTACCTCGTCATGGCGATGGTGCTGTTCGTGCGGCCCGAGGGCCTGCTGCCGGCCAAGGGCCGGGCATGAGCGCGACGCCTGTCCTCACCGACGCGACGCTGCCCGCCGCGCCGCCGCGCCGCAGGCCGGTCATCGCGATCGCGCTGTTCCTGGCGCTCGCGGCAATGCCGCTTGCGACCTCGCTTGGGCTGCCCTCGCATTGGCTGACGCTGGTGACGCGGGCGATGATCTTCGCCATCGCGGCGCTCTCGCTCGACCTGATCCTGGGCGTCGGCGGGCTGGTCTCATTCGGCCACGCCGCCTTCATCGGCATCGGCGCCTATGTCACCGGCATCCTGATCACCGAGGGCCATGTCGAGGCGCTGCTGGCGCTGCCAGCCATCCTGGCGCTGTGTGCGCTGTTTGCGGCGGTGACGGGCGCGGTCTCGCTCAGGACCAAGGGCGTCGCCTTCATCATGATCACGCTCGCCTTCGGGCAGATGGCGTTCTTCCTCGCGCAGGCGCTCTCGGCCTATGGCGGCGATGACGGGCTGACGTTGGCCGACCGCAGCACTCTTCTCGGCTTCAAGGTGTTCGCCACCCGCACGAGTTTCTATTACGTCGTGCTGGCGATGCTCGTCGCCTGCTATGCGCTGATCAGCGTCATCGTCGCTTCGCGCTTCGGCCGCGCGCTGCGGGCGGCGCGCGAGAACGCGACGCGCGTCACCGTCACGGGCTTCGATGTCGGCCGCATCCGCCTGCTCGCCTATGTCATCTCCGGCATGATCGCGGGGTTGTCGGGCTTCCTGCTCGCCAACCAGACCGAGTTCGTCAGCCCGGCCTTCATGTCCTGGCAGCGCTCGGGCGAACTGATCTTCATGGTCGTGCTCGGCGGCGTCGGCTCCCTGCACGGCGCAATCATCGGCGCGCTGGCCTATCTCTTCGCCGAGGAGGTGCTTTCGGGCTTCACCGAGCACTGGCGCGTGATCTTCGGGCCGATGATCGTGCTGTTCGTGCTGTTCACGCGCGGCGGCATCGTCGGCATCATGACGAAGCTCGGCGGCCGCCATGACTGAGCCGGTGCTGGCGCTGTCACGCCTCGCCAAGGCCTTCGGCGCGCTGAAGGTCACCGATGGAGTGACATTGTCGGTCGCGCCCGGCGAACTGCATGCGCTGATCGGCCCCAATGGCGCAGGCAAGACCACTCTCGTGCATCAGATATCCGGCATGCTGACGCCCGACGCCGGCAGCGTGAGCTTTCGCGGAGAGGATATCACCCGCTTTACACCGGAGAAGCGCGCCAGCGTAGGGCTTGCCCGGACCTTCCAGATCACCTCGACGATCGCCTCGCTCTCGGTTCTGGAGAACGTCGCGCTGAGCGTGCAGGCGCGGGCGAAGCATCCGCTCGCGCTCTTCCGCAACGCCGCCCGCGACGAGGCGCTGAACCGCCCGGCCTGGGCCGCGCTCGAATCCGTCGGCCTGACCGGGCGCGCTCATGTACTTGCCGGCCGGCTTTCGCATGGCGAGAAGCGCGCGCTCGAAATCGCCATGGCGCTGACGCTGGAGCCGGCCGCGATCCTGCTCGACGAACCGCTGGCCGGCGTCGGCCGCGAGGAGGGCGAGCGCCTGATCGGCCTGCTCAGGAGCCTCAAGGGCCGTTACGCGATGCTGCTGGTCGAGCACGACATGGAGGCCGTCTTCGCGCTCGCCGACACCGTCACCGTGCTGGTCTATGGCCGCGTCATCGCGTCGGGCGATCCGGCGACGGTGCGGGCAGACCCCGCCGTGCGCGAAGCTTATCTCGGCGAGGAGGGCTGACCATGCTGTCCGTCGAGGGGCTGGATGCCGGCTATGGCGAGGCGCAGATCCTGTTCGGGATCGATCTTGCGATCGGGCAAGGTGAGGTCGTGACGCTGCTCGGCCGCAACGGCATGGGCAAAACCACGACGGTGCGCGCCATAATGGGGCTGATCCCCGCCAAGGCCGGACGCATCAGCGTGGCGGGGACCGATCTGACCGGCGCTGCTCCCTTCCGCATCGCGCAAGCCGGTATCGGGCTCGTTCCCGAGGGCCGGATGATCTTCCCGACGCTGAGCGTGGAGGAGAATCTGATCGCCACCTCCGCCAGCCGCTTCGGCAAGCCCCGCTGGGACATCGCGCGGATCTACGATTTCTTTCCGCGCCTGAAGGAGCGTCGCGCCAATCGCGGCAACCAGCTCTCGGGCGGCGAACAGCAGATGCTTGCGATCGGCCGCGCGCTGATGACGAACCCCAAGCTGACCATCCTCGACGAGGCGACCGAGGGACTGGCCCCGATCATCCGGCAGGAAATCTGGTCCTGCCTGGCGGCGCTGAAGGCCGAGGGCGAATCCATTCTGGTGATCGACAAGAACGTCGATGCGCTGGTGAAGTTCGCCGACCGGCATATCGTGCTGGAAAAGGGCCGCGTCGTCTGGCGCGGCAACAGCGACGATCTGCGCAGCGACACCGCGGTCAAAGACCGCTTCCTGCACTTCTAAAGGGGAGACAGAGACCATGAAGCCGCTGACAGCCGGCGTGACCAAGGCCAATGACGGCCTCGACGCCATCTCCTGGAACATCCTCGGCCAGACCTATGTGCCGAAGTCGCTGAGCGAGGATTCGTTTTCCTGGCATGCGACCTTCCCGCCCGGCACCTTCGTGCCGCCGCATATCCACCCGACGCAGGACGAGTTCGTCTACATGCTCGAAGGCCGGCTCGACCTCGTGCTCGACGGTCAGGAGAGCGTGGCGACCGCCGGCGATCTCGTGCGCCTGCCGCGCAATGTGCCGCACGGCCTGTTCAACAAGAGCGACGCCACGGTGAAGTGCCTGTTTTGGGTCGCGCCGACGGGGCGGCTCTACGATCTGTTCTGGGGCATCCATTCGATGGCGCAGCAGAATCCGGCCGAGGTCGTGGCGCTCTCGGCCCGGCACGAGGTCGATTTCCTGCCGCCGCCGCCCGAAGGCGCGTGACAGCCGGCGATGCTGCCATTCAGCTCGAGCGACAGCGGCCGGTGCTCGTCCGCTCGAAATCGCCGTCGTCATAGTTGATCGACAGCGAACTGCCGCCGAGCGCGCTGATACGGCCGGAATACCACTGGCCGCCGCCGCGGAAATTGCACTGGACGCGGCTGCCGATCCGCCAGTTGTAGGGCCTGACGGCGCTGACATGCAGGGTTTCGCGGTCGCCATCGTCATAGGCGATGGTCAGGCGATCGCCCGACACGCTCTGGAGCACGCCCGGGAACCAGTAGTTGCCGTTCCTGTAGCGGGCCAGCACCCAGTCGCCGGCGTTTTGGGCCTGCGCGGTGGAGACGCCACCGAGAACGATTGCGATCAGCATCAAGGCTTTCATCGTGGCCTCCCCTGGCCGGTCGACGGCTCATCGCTGCGATGACGCAAGACGCGGATCGGCTCGCGCGAGCGAAGGCTGCCGTTACGACAGGTCAAGACCTACATCGTCGCGTCGGCTTCGGCCAGCGGCTGCCCCGGCGTTAAGGCTAAGCCACGCTTCATGATGCGCGGGAGCGGCCGACGTGCCATCCTGAGACAGGCCGTACAGACGCAGAACGCGCTTCGAACGCCTGACAGGGAGCCGCGCCATGAGGATCGAACGTCGTCAAACGCCGCGCAACCGAATCTATCAGGGCGCGAGCGTCGTCTTCAACGGACGCCAGTCGGTGCTCGACTGCACCGTGCGCAACTGGTCGGAGACCGGCGCGCTGGTGCGCATGAGCGACTGGATCGCCTTACCCAAGACCTTCGAGCTCGATATCGCCAGCCGGGGCGAGAGTGTCCGCGTCCGCCAGTGCTGGCGCCATGGCGACGATGTCGGCGTCGCCTTCATGAGCGAAGCGGAAAGTGCTCCCCCGGAGCCGATTTCGTTTGATCTGGCTCGTGCGCTCAGGGCGGAACGGTTGGCCAAGGCCGCTGGATAAGCTCTCCGTCCGGTCCCGAATCGAACCTCCGGCGTTCACGTCCGCGCGCTGCAATCAGGGCATGCGCCGGTCATCGCGCGCGTCGAACGGCGGCGATGATCCTGCGTTTGCGACCTGTTAACCTTGATGAAAGCTTAAGGCTGCGCCCTCTCCGGAAACAGGCGATAACCGCCTCCAGATTGCAATTTGCAACGCACGAGCGGCAAACAGGCCTTACAATGATCGAAGAACGTCGAAAAGCCCCGCGTTCGCGCACCCTTTTGGGCGGGGTCGTGAGTTTCAACCAGAAGCGCTCGACGCTCGACTGTCTCGTCCGCAACATGTCCGACGCGGGTGCACTGCTGGTGCTGTCTGACGCGGTCGCGCTGCCGAGCGGCTTCGATCTGGAGATCCAGCAGCGCCAGCGTTCCTACAATGCCCGCGTCTGCTGGCGCAAAGGGCAGCTTGTCGGGATCGTATTCGAGACGCAGGGCGGCTCATCCGGCGAGGTCGTGCCGCTCGACATGGCGCGCCGGCTGAAGCATTGCGAACAGGACAATGCCCGTCTGAAGAGCCGTATCCGGCAACTCACCGAAGCCGGCTGAGCCGGCTCAGCCGCGCTTCGCCAGTTGCTCGGCCGAGAAGCCGGCCTTCCCGGCATAGGCCTTTGCGATCGCCTCGCGTTTGGCGTAGCTCAGGACACGCTCGACATCGTCGAAGCCGTTGGGAGCGAGTTCCTCGACCGCGTCGATGACGCGCTCGGGGCCGCCGAGCCGGTTCATCGCGACGATCTCGGCGGTCGCCGGGAGGCGGACCGCCTCATAGGCGGCAAGCGCCTGGCGCGGATGGTCGGCGCGCAGCAGCAGATCGGCGAGGCAGCGCGCATCGAGGATCGCCTGCGAGGCCCCGTTCGAGCCGACCGGATACATCGGATGGGCGGCGTCGCCGAGCAGCGTGACGCGGCCATGGGTCCAGCGCGGCAGCGGGTCGCGGTCGCACATCGGATAGTCCCAGAAACCCGGCGTCGCCTGGATCAGCGCGAGGATATCGACGCCGGGAATGGTGAAGCGGCGCGCAAAGGGCAGCACGTCCTCGAGCCGGCCGGGCTTCGACCAGGCCTCCTTCGGCGGCGGCTTCGCGGGATCGCCGGTACGGATGTTGACGACCCAGTTGGTCAGCCGCGTGCCCGGCGTCGCGCCCGGCGCGATCGGGTACAACACCAGTTTGCCCTTCATCCCGCCGGCGATGATCATGCTTTCGCCGTCGAGGAAATTCGGCCAGTCGCAGGCGCCGCGCCACATCTGCACGCCGTTCCAGCGCGGCGGGCCCTGATCGGGAAAGAAGTGACTGCGCACCGCCGAGTGGATGCCATCGGCGGCGATCAGCACGTCGCCGCGCGCCGTCTCGCCGGCCTCGCCGCGACGTGAATCGCTGAAATGAGCGGTGACGCCGCCCTCATCCTGCGAGAACCCGAGCAGCCTGCGGCCGGTGCGCAACGCATCGGCCCCAAGCCGCGCGACGACCGCGTCGCGGATCACGCCCTGCAGGCGGCCGCGATGGATCGAGAATTGCGGCACGGCCAGGCCGGCATGGATGCCGCGCGGCTCGCGCCAGACGGTCTGGCCGAAGCGGTTCATGTAGACGAGTTCGCGGGTGCGGATCGCGACCGCGTCCAGAGCCGGCAGCAGCCCGAGATCGGCCAGTTCCTTGATCGCATGCGGCAGCGTGTTGATGCCCACGCCGACCTCGCGGATCTCGCCTGATTGCTCGTAGACGGTCGCCGCGATGCCGCGCGCATGCAGCATCAGGGCAAGCGTCAGGCCCCCGATTCCGCCGCCGACGATGATGACCTTCATGCGCTCAATCCCACTCCAGCCGAATTATTTTAAGCTTGAAATAACTGCTCGCGTTTTGTCAATCGCCACGTCCGCGCCGCTGCGGAGACGGCATTTTACCGCGCGCCTGCACGGAACGAAGCTGAATTCTGTGCGTATCTACGGCCACGGTGGTCGTGTTTGCGCGACAACCGTGCCACTTGGCGTGTTCACGCGAATCATTCCCGCGATACCAGCGGTTGTGGAGATGCGGCAGAGCTGAAACGCCTGATCGTCGCGTGTTACTATCCAACAGCCTTCATAAGGAGGATTTCATGACCAAGAATGAATTGATTGCCGCCATCGCCGACGAGACCGGCAAGGCCAAGACCGACGTTTCGGCGGTTCTCGCCTCGCTCGGCGCTGTTGTCGCCAAGACACTGAAGTCCGGCGACGACGTCACGCTCGGCGGCGTTGGCAAGCTCTCGGCCGCCAAGCGCGAGGCTCGCGAGGCCCGCAACCCCTCGACCGGCGCGATGATCAAGGTTCCGGCCAAGACCGTCGTCAAGTTCAAGGTCACCAAGGATCTGGCCGACGCCGTCGCCTGATCCTGCCTCCCCTGACCGGGGATGCCCGCTTTCAAGCAGCACGCCTTCAAGCAGCATCTGGCCTTTGCGCCGGTGCTGCTTGACCGGCGGAGCGGACGCGCCACAGTAGAGCGATGTTCCTCCGCCTTTTCACCGACCTGCGAGCCGCCAAAGTTCCCGTCACGCTGCGGGAATATCTCGCGCTGCTCGAAGGCGTCGAGGCCGATCTCGCCGAGCACCGCGTCGACGAGTTCTACTATCTGGCGCGCACCTGCCTCGTAAAAGACGAGCGCCATCTCGACCGTTTCGACACCGTCTTCGCCAAGGTCTTCAAGGGCATGGAGACGCTCGGCCAGGCGATCGAGCAGACCGGCATTCCCGAGGAATGGCTGCGCAAGCTCGCCGAAAAATATCTGACGCCGGAAGAAAAAGCCCAGATCGAGGCGCTCGGCTGGGACAAGCTCTGGGAGACGTTGAAGCAGCGCCTGGAAGAGCAGAAAGGCCGCCACCAGGGCGGCTCGAAATGGATCGGCACCGCCGGGACCTCGCCCTATGGCGCCCATGGCTACAATCCCGAAGGCGTCCGTATCGGCCAGGACAAGAACCGCAATTTCCGCGCGGTGAAGGTCTGGGACAAGCGCGAGTTCAAGGATTTCGACGACACCCGCGAACTCGGCGTCCGAAATCTGCGGATTGCGCTACGCCGCCTGCGCAAATTCGCCCGCACCGGCGCGGCCGAGGAACTCGACCTCGACACGACCATCTCCGAGACGGCGCGGCACGGCTATCTCGACGTGAAGCTGCGGCCCGAGCGGCGCAATGCCGTGAAGGTGCTCCTGTTCCTCGATGTCGGCGGCTCGATGGACTGGCATATCGAACTGGCCGAGGAGCTGTTCTCGGCGGCGCGGGCCGAGTTCAAGCATTTCGAGCATTTCTACTTCCATAACTGCCCCTATGAGCGGGTCTGGCGCGAGAACCGCCGCCGACACGATCAGGTCATCCCGACCTGGGACATCCTGCGCACTTACCCAGCCGATTATCGCGTGGTCTTCGTCGGCGACGCCTCGATGAGCCCTTACGAGGTCGCGATGGCCGGAGGCTCGGTCGAGCACTGGAACGAGGAGGCCGGGTCGGTCTGGATGGAGCGGCTGACCGGGCGCTTCCAGAAATCGGTCTGGCTCAATCCGGTGCAGCAGCACCTCTGGAGCTACACCCAGTCGATCCGCCAGATCGGCGGGTTGATGGGCGGGCGGATGTTCCCGCTGACGCTCGACGGACTCGACGGCGCGATGAAGGTGCTGGCGCGCTGAGACAGGATTGCGACCGGCTGTCGGCGCAGAGACGTATCGCCTTGCGAGGCGTATACTATGAGAATATACATCCATGATCGATCTTGATCGCATCACCGGATTTGATTGGGACCACGGAAACAGTCGCAAGAGCGCCGATGCCCATGATGTCAGCCAATCCGAAGCCGAGCAGATTTTCTTCAACGAGCCGCTCGTGCTGGCGTCGGACGATCGCCACAGCCTGGCCGAGAACAGGCTGCATGCATTGGGTCGCGCCAATGACGGCCGACGTCTTCAGGTCACTTTCACGCTGAGAGGCGACGAGACATTGATCAGAGTGATTTCCGCCCGCGATATGAGCCGTAAGGAGCGCGTGATCTATGACCAAAGCGCTTAAGCCTATGCCTACCTTTCGAAGCGAGGCGGAAGAGCGCGCCTTCCGGGAAGCCCATGATTCGACCGACTACATCGATTGGAGCAAGGCGAAGCCGGTCAGGCTGCCAAATCTGAAGCCATCATCGACCTCGATCTCGATCCGGCTGCCGAACTCGCTTCTGGAAGGAATCAAGATCGCGGCCAACAAACGCGATGTCCCTTATCAATCCCTGATCAAAGTCTGGCTGTCGGAAAAAATGGAAAGCTCCAAGACCTGAATGTGGCACGAACTGCCATCGACGCCTGCTCGGTAATCCGCTGATCAGCCCGGACAGCCCATTGCCCGATCGGCTAGCGGATCGGCGTGCCCTGGTGGAAGCGCATCCGCCAGTGCCCGTGAACTCGCACCCAGATCGAGCTCCGCAGCGAGTGCTGCTCCCGCGCACCAGACGCTGATTGCCGTGAAGACCGATAGGTCAGAAGCGCGGCCGCATCGCCAAGCATGCTGACCTGAAAATCAAACGCCCGCCTAATAGAACCCGCAGTTTCCGAGGCGAGAGCGGCGATCGTCTGGTCGCGGTCATAGACGCCACCGGATCGGGCGAATTCGACGAAATCATCGGCCAGCAATGCAGCGACCTTTTCGGGCGAGGCTCGATGATCCGCGCTGAGGAGATAATCTTCTTGTGCCTTCAGCAAGGTCAGTAAGGCCTCGCCGGCATCGTTCATCGCACTCATGGCTGTCTCGTCGGCCCCCTCTTGGCGACACGCTGAAGCGCGGATTTCACGGCCCGCGACAAGTACCGGGCAAGCCGCTAAGGCTGCCGCATGCAGCGACCTCCTGAAGACGACACGCCCCTGCCCTCCTGGCGCCAGCGCCCGAAACCGATCGGTTTCGAGGTCGCCTACAAACTCGATGGCGAAACGCTGGAGATCGACACGACGCGCAAGGTCGAGCGGGTCCGGCTCTCGGCGATCGAGCAGGTTCGCTTTCTCTATGCGCCCAACAACATCTCGACCAAGGGTTTCAAGACACAGCTGCAGCTGAGCGACGGCAAGGTCATCACGCTCGGCAACCTGTCCTGGCGCTCGCTGACCGACATGGAGCGCGACGACCCCGGCTATCACGCCTTCGTTGCAGCGCTCTCGGCGGCGATCGTGCGGGCCAATCCGCGTGTCCGCTTCCTCGGCGGCAAGCCCTATGCGCTCTGGCTGGCCATGACCGCCGTGGGGGGGCTGTCGCTGCTGATGCTGGTCTATTTCAGCCTACGCGCGCTGATGCAGGGCTCGACCAGCGTCGTCCTGCTCGGGGGACTGCTGCTTGCGGCCTCGTTCTGGCAGATCGCGCCGATGATCCGCCTGAACAAGCCGCGCGACCTTGCGGCCGGCGAAGTGCCCGACGATCTCGTGCCCGGACGCACAAGCGCCTAACGCACCACCAGTACCGAACATTTAGCCCGGCGCACGATGGTCGAGGCGTTGGAGCCGATGACGTAGGCGAGCATGCCGGGCTCATGCGAGCCGATCACGATCAGGTCGGCCCCGCTCGCTTCCGCTTCGGCCAGCACCTCACCATGGACCGAACCGACCAGCACCCGGGCCGAGACCCGCTCGGTGGGGAGGGGGATCGCGGCGGCGATGGCGGCAAGCTTGCCCTCCGCATCGCTTTGCTGCTCGGAATCGAAATCGGCCGGGACGAACTCCATATAGGTGATCGGCACGAGCGAACGGACATAGACCAGCCTGACCGTGCCGCCTGAGGTTTCGGCGAAGGCGACCGCCGCGTTGATGGCGGGCTCGGCCAGATCGGCCTCGGCGAGATCGACGGGGACCAGAATCGATTTGTACATCGCATCCTCCCGGCATTTGGCCGCGTTGCAGAGTTTTTTCGACCGTCGCTGCGGCGCTTTCGTCGATCGCACCCAGTCATGGACGCCATGACTCCTGCGAATTTGACGCTGGCCCGCACGCGCCTAAGAGTATGCGCGCACGGAGCCAGCGATGTGAAGTCCATGGCGACGGCCAGCGCCGCCCTCCCTGCCCGGTAAACCATGAGCAACGCCTCCCCTGCTCCGCGCGGCCTCCGGGTTCTGCTGCAATCGCCCGCCGCTTTCCTGATGGTACTGGCCTTCGTCAACTGGCTCGGCTTCGCCAGCTGGAGCGCGCTGATCAACAATTTCGCCAAGGAGGCTGCGGGCTTTACCGGCCGGGACATCGGCATCCTGCAGTCGGTGCGCGAAATCCCCGGCTTCCTCGCCTTCACCGCCATCATCCTGTTCTGGATCATGCGCGAGCAGATTCTGGCCTATCTCAGCCTGGTGACGCTGGGCATCGGCATCGCCATCACCGGCTTCCATCCGAGTCTTGGCGGCCTGCTTCTGACCACGACGGTGATGTCGATCGGCTTCCACTATTACGAGACGTCGCAGCAATCGCTGCAGCTCCAACTTCTGCCGAAATCGGAAGCGCCGAGGCTGTTGGGCAAGATCGCCGGCGCATCGGCGGTGGCGCAGCTCATAGCCTTCGGCACGATCGCCGTGGTCTGGCGGGTTTTTCAGCCGGGCTATATCGCCGTCTTCGTGACCGCAGGCGCGATCACGGCGCTACTGGCGCTGGCGGTCTGGTTGCTGTTTCCGCGTTTCCAGGGCGCGGTGCCGCAGAACAAGGGCTTCGTGCTGCGCAGGCGCTACTGGCTCTATTACGCGCTGACCTTCATGTCGGGCGCGCGCCGGCAGATCTTCATGGCCTTCGCCGGCTTCCTGCTGGTCGAGCGCTTCGGCTACGACGTCTCGGCCACCGCGACGCTGCTGCTGGCGACCTATGGCATCAATACCTTCATGGGTCCGCTGCTCGGCAGGCTTGTCGGAAGCATCGGCGAGCGCGCGACGATCCAGATCGAGAATGTTTCGCTGGTCGTGGTCTTCGTCGGCTACGCCCTGGCGACGCAGGAGCATTTCGCCGGAGCCGGCTATTTCGTCGCCGGCGGACTGTTCGTCGTCGACGGCATCTTCACGACGCTGATGCTGGCGCAGCGAACCTATTTCCAGAAGATCGCCGACCCCGCCGACATCGCCCCGACATCGGCCGTCGCCTTCACGATCAACCACATCGCGGCCGTGTTCCTGCCGGTGACGTTCGGGATCATCTGGCTCTACGATCCGGCGATCGTGTTCTATATCGGCGCGGGCGTCGCCTGCGTCTCGCTGTCGCTGGCTTTCCTGGTGCCGCGCCATCCGTCGCCCGGCAACGAGACGGTGATGGCTCCCGGCGTTCCGGCGGCCGCCGAGTAGCGCCCCTCCCCGAAGATATCAGCCCTGACGGGCGGGCGTGCGGACGACGAGACCATCGAGATCGTCGCGAACCCTGATCTGGCAGGAGAGCCGCGAGGTCGGGCGCACGTCGAAGGCGAAATCGAGCATGTCCTCCTCCATCGACTCCGGGCCACCGGCTTTGGCGACCCAGGCATCGTCGACATAGACATGGCAGGTCGCGCAGGCGCAGGCGCCGCCACATTCCGCCTCGATTCCGGGAATGGCGTTGCGGACGGCGACTTCCATCACGGTCGAACCTGTCTCGCCCTCGGCGGTGCGGCTCGTTCCCTGGGCGTCGATGAAGGTGATCTTGGGCATCATGAACTCCGGCGGACGCGTTTTCCGCGCCCCGCTTAGAGCATTTCCAACGCGCGAGGAAAGGACTTTCCGAGCGTCAGGCGGCGCAATCGAGCCTGGAGATCGCGGCCCGCGCCTCGGCGGCGGCAAGCGCCAGCGCATCCATCGCGTTCTCGGCGCGCAGCGGGTCGGCCTCCGCCAGACGCTGCTCGATGACGTCGGCGGCGTCGGCCACCTGCCAGGCTCCGACGGCACGCGCCGCGCCTTTGAGCGTATGGGCGGCGTCCATCCGGGTTTGGGCGTCCTTGCCGGCATGGATGGTGCGCAGATGGCGGACGCATTGCTGCGAGAACAGGGTCAGGAGTTCGCGTTCGAGTTCCTGGTCGCCGCCGGTCTGGCGGGCGAGATGGACGAGATCGATGGCGGTCTGGGGCATTTCAGGCTCGGAAGATAATGTTTGGCGACCCGCTCGGGCGGCCCTTCGACGCTCTAACAAGCGCCATCATGGTGAACGAGGCGTTAACGACGTTTGTGAATCGGGCCGCCAAATGGGTTTCCATCACCGGATGCGTCCACTACCCTTCCCAATTGGTAAACGATGGGTGCAGTGTCGGCCGTTCGGCCAGGGGTCAGAGGCGGCCCCTCCCGACGATGCGATGCGATCAGGTGCCCTTCGAAGTAGCGTGGCGAGGCGGCTAGCATGACCCGGCAAAAGAAGCTCCAGGACCCGACCGAGGCCGCGATGTCGGCGATCGAAGAGGCATTGCGGCTGGACCAGCCCAAAACTGACGCCGAGACCGGCGCGTCCTCCGAGCCGAAACTGCCGACGACCACCGACAACGATCTCAAGATCGAACTGCCGCGCATCGAGACGCCGGCGCAGTCCGAACAGCCTGCCGCTACCGCGCCCGCCCCGCGCACGCTGATCGCGCCCGACGCCAGCCGCGTCGCCAATGACGACCGCCGCGATTCCAGTTCGCTGGTTCAGGCCTTCTCGGTCCGGCCATCGCTGAAGCCGTACTGGATTGCAGCCATCGCCTCGCTCGCCTGGCTCGGCGGCACCGCCTTCGTCCTGACCAGCCGGTTCGGCTCGTTCAGCGCCGGCCTGCCGGACGGCATGGCCAATTTCGGCATCGGCGAATGGACGCTGCTGGCGCTGATCACCGGCGCGCCTGTCGCCTTCTTCTTCGTTCTGGCGGCGCTCTATCGCCGCACGCAGGAGATGCGCCTGGTGTCGCGCGCCATGACCGAGGTCGCGCTCAGGCTGGCCGAACCAGAGATCGTCGGGGCTGATTCCGTGCTGTCGCTGAGCCAGACCATCCGCCGCGAAGTCGCCGCCATGGGCGACGGCATCGAACGGGCGGTGGCGCGCGCCGGCGAACTCGAGACCATCGTGCGCGGTGAGATCGCGACGCTGGAGCGCGCCTATGCCGACAACGAGATCCGCCTGCGTTCGCTGATCGACGAACTGGTGACGCAGCGCGAGGCCGTTGTCGGCAATGCCGAGCGCGTCAAATTCGCGATCAGCGGCGCCCATGAGAGCCTGTCCAAGGACCTCGACAACGCCAGCCGCGTCATCGCCGAGGCTGTCACCCAGGCCGGCGACCGCGTCACCGGCTCGCTCGGTGAAAAGGGCGACCAGATCACGCTGGCGCTCGGACGCGCCGGCGAGCGCATGGTCGACGAGATCAGCGGACGCGGCAACGAACTGGTCGAACGCCTGCAGATCACCTCGGGCGAGGTCGGCGAACGCCTGTCGGGCGCAAGCGACAGCCTGTCCACCCTGCTTGACGGGCGCGCCCGCGAGATTTCCGCCTCGCTCGAACGGACCGGCGCGGTGCTGACAGAAGGCCTGACCACCGGCGCGCGCGACGTAACCCGCGCCATCAGCGAGACCGGAACGCAAGTCGCCGACACGCTCGCGTCGCGCGCCGAGACCGTCAACGAGACGCTGCGGGCGACCGGCGAGGGCCTCGCCAAGGAAATCTCCGAGCGCGGCGCCGATGTCGTCGAGCGCTTCGAGACCTCCAGCCGTGCGATGGTCGCTCTGATCGAAGGCCAGAGCGACGCCATCGGCGCGCGCCTGACCGAGACCGGCGAAGCTCTGCGCAACACGCTATCGAGCGAGGGCGAAAGCGTCACCACCCGCCTCGCCGAAGTCGGCCGCGGCGTCAACGGACTGCTCAATCGCCAGAACGAGGCGATCGCCTCGCGCCTTCTCGAAGTCGGAGAAAGCGTCAATACGCTGATCGGTACGCAGGGCGACACGCTGGTCACGCGCCTGAACGAGACCGCCCGGACGGTCGACGATGTGCTGCGCGAGCGCAGCGACGCCATCATCCTGCGCGTCGACGATGCCGGCAAATCGCTCGGCGACACGGTCGACCGCCATGGCGAGACGCTGACGACCCGGATCGCGGAGGTCGGCACCACCATCCACGGCCTGTTCAGCGAACAGGGCGGCAATCTGGTGACGCGTCTTGCCGAGACCGGCGACACCGTGCACGGCCTGCTCGACGACCAGGCCGAAAAGCTGGTCGCCCGCGTCTCCGGCGCAGGAAATGACGTTGCCGGGTTGCTCGACGGGCGAAGCGACGCGCTGGTGTTGCGCGTCACGGACGCCGGGACACAACTGGCCACGCTTCTGGACAGCCGCAGCGAAACGCTGGTCTCGCGTGTCACGGACGCTGGAACGCAACTCACCACCCTTCTGGACGACCGCAGCGAGGCGCTGGTCTCGCGCGTCGCCAATGCCGGCTCGGATGTGACCGCGCTGCTCGACGGACACAGCGACACGCTGGTCTCGCGCGTCTCCGGCGTCGCCAGCGAGGCCGCGGCCCTGCTTGCGAGCCAGAGCGCCAGCCTCGTCTCGATGGTCTCGACAGCCGGCCGGGATGTCGACCTCATGCTCGGGCGGCAGAGCGACGACCTTGTCTCGCGCCTCGGACAGGCGGGCGAGCAGGTCGAGAGACTGATCACGACCCAGCGCGAGGCGCTGCTTGCCGGACTTTCGGACACCGGCGTCCGCGTCGGCGCCCTGCTCGAGGAGCAGGCCGGCGCGATGACCGTGCAGGTGTCGCAGGCCGGCCTCGAACTCAAGGATCTGCTTGGCAACGAAAGCCAGGCGCTGGTTGGACGGATCGCCGATGTCGGCCGCTCCGTGCACGGCGTGCTCGCCGAACGCAGCAGCGCGCTGATCACGCGCCTCGGCGAAACCGGCGAGGCGATGAACCGCCAGTTCGACGCGCAGGGCCTGGCGCTCGCCGGCCGCGTCACTGAAGCCGCCGAAAGCGCGCGCAACGCACTCGACCAGCAGCATAACGACTTCCTGACGCGCCTCAGCGAAACCGGCGAACAGGTCGGCTCGCTGCTCGGCAGCCAGCGTGAGACCATGGTTCGCGACCTCGTCAGCACCGGCCGCGAGGTCCATGGCCTGCTCGGCGAGCAGAGCGAGGATCTGGCCCGGCGGATGACCGAAGCCACCCGCGCGCTCACCGAGACCATCAACGTCGACGGCCGCGGCATCGCCGACCGCGTCACGGAAGCGACGCAAGGCCTGCGCGAGACCTTCACCATCCATGCCGAGGACGCCCGCGTGCTGCTCGCCGGCACCGGCCGCGAGATCGTGCTGGCTCTCACCCAGCAGGGCGGGCGCGTCAACGAGGCGCTGGCCGCGAACGCCGAGTCGCTGCTGCGCTCGGTCGAAAGCCGTTCGCTGGCGCTGAACGAGGCTCTCGCAGGCAAGCACGATGCACTGGTCAAGCTGTTCGACACGCAGGGCCGCGAGATCGAAAGCGGGCTCGGCGCAAGGCTGGCCGCGTTCGAGGACATCCTGCTCAACCAGGGCGGCGCGCTGGCGACGCGCGTCGCGGAGAACGCGCGCGGCTTCACCGACACCGTCACGACGCGGCTTGCCCAGGTCGAGCGGCTGCTTGGCGATGGCGGCCAGGCGCTGGCCGACAAGGTCGGCGAGCGCGCGGTCGAGGCCGCAGAAATCCTGTCGACGCGCACGGCCGACGCCGCTGCGGCCATGGAGAGCCAGATCAGGGTCTTCGAGGACCGTTCCAGCGCCAAGAGCGCCGAGATCGGCCAGTCGCTCGACGGGCTGATCGCGCGCATCGACGGCAGCCTCGGCTCGCGGGCGACCGCGCTGAACGAAGCCCTGGTCGAGCGCACGGTCGATATCGCCCGCGTGCTGGCCGAGGGCGGCCGCGAGGTCACCCGCGCGCTCGCCGCCAAGGCCGACGAGATCGGCGAGGTCGTCACCTCCAAGAGCGAGTCGCTGACCCGCATGCTGGGCGACAAGGCCGACGCCATCAACACGACGCTCGGCGGACGCGCACTGCAGATCGCCGACACGCTCGACCAGAGCGTGGCGCGCTTCGAGGAGCGCGTCGTCAACCGGCTCGACTCGGTTTCGGGTGCGCTCGACACGCGCAGCCAGGAGTTCGCCGACACGTTGCAGACGAAATCCGACGAGATCACGGCCGCGCTCGGCGCCCGCGCCGACGAACTGCGCATTCTGTTCGACGAGACCGGCGGCGGCGTGGTCGGTGCGCTGAACCAGCGCGGCGAGGCCATCGCCAGCGAGGTTGCGACCGTCGGCCAGACCGTGGTGCGCGCCATCGAAAGCCGTGGCTCGGCCATGATCGACGGGCTGCGCACGCGCGGCGCCGAGATCACCACCGCACTCGACACCTCGTCGAGCGGCCTGCGCGAGACGCTGGAATCGGGTACGCGCCAGTCCGTCGATGCGCTGGTCAGCACCAACGAGCAGCTGCGCGGCGAACTCGGCGGCATGCTGGGCCGCCTCGGCGAAGCCAACAAGCTGATGCAGCAGATCGTCAACGGCGCGAACAAGAACCTCTCCGCCATCGAGTACGGACTATCGAGCCGCGTCGGCGAACTGCAGACCGTGATCGCCACTGTGATGGACGAGACCGGACGTGCATCCCAGCAGGTCGCGACCCAGGTCGCGGAACTGAAATCCTTCTCCGAGGGAACGCTGCGCGAGACGACCGCGCTCGTCGGCCAGCTCGACGAGCGGGGCGCCTCGCTCAGCGAGGCGACGCAGGCCAGCACTTCGGCCCTGCACGCCGTCGCAACACGGCTGGAGCAGGTCGAGGCACGGGTCGGCAAAGCGCTCGCCGAACGCAAGGATACGCTCGAGGATCTGCACGGGCTGATCGCGAACCGGACCGACGACGTAGAAGCGATCACGCGCTCCTTTGCGGCGCTGATCGACGATTCGCTGACCACGGCCGAGGCGCGCGCGCGCCAGATCGGCGGGGTTCTGGCGGATTCCGCCGAGGCTTCGACCAATGCGATCACCCAGCAGTTCGAGTTGATCCGCGCGACGACCGGCAAGGAGCGCGAGCGCACGGCGCAGGCGCTGCGCTCGGCCTATGAGCAGGTCACCAGCGAGGTTGGCGGCGAACTCGCCAAGGTCACCGAGCGCTTCCAGCTCGCGGCGCAGGACATGCGCGCGGTCAGGACCGAGATCCAGCGTGAGCTGGAGGCGACGCGCGCCGAACTCAAGCGCGGCGTGCTCGAACTGCCGCGCGAGACGCAGGAATCGACCGCCGCGATGCGCCGCGTCGTTTCCGAGCAGATCAAGGCGCTGAACGAGCTGACCGAGATCGTCACCAAATCGGGCCGGCGCAGCGACGTCGCCCAGCCGTCGGACAATCAGCCGCGTCGCGCCGCCCCAGCGCCCCTGCCCGCCGCGCTGCCTTCGGTCCCCGCCTACACCACCGTCACACAGGCCCGCATGCCTTCGACCAGCAGCGAGCCGCTGCTGCGGCCCTCGATCGATGCGACGCCGGAACCTGCGCGAAGCGAGCCCCGCAGCGAGGCGCCGCGGATCGAGGCCAGGCCCATGCTGACTCCCGCCCCGCGCCCGACGCCGCCGGAGATGCCGCGGCGCGCGCCCTCGCCCGAGCCGCAGCAGCCCGCCAAGGCCGGCTGGCTGTCGGACCTGCTCAATCGCGCCTCGCGAGACGAGCGCGCAGCCGAGGTGGCCAAGCCGACCGCGCATTCGATCGAGAAGCTCGATTCGCTCTCCGTCGACATCGCCCGGATGATCGACCATGAGGCGGCCGTCGAGCTCTGGGACCGCTACAAGCGCGGCGAGCGCAACGTCTTCACCCGCCGGCTCTACACGCTGCAGGGCCAGCAGACCTTCGACGAGATCCGGCGCAAATACCGCCGCGACGCCGAGTTCAAGGAGACGGTCGACCGCTATATCGACGAGTTCGAGCGCCTGCTCGGTGAAGCCGCCAAGGACGACCGCGACTCGATCGTGGCCAAGACCTACCTCACCTCGGAAACCGGCAAGGTCTACACCATGCTGGCCCACGCGAGCGGGCGCTTCGAGTAAACGTTACTGGTCAGGCGATCTACGATAGGACGCCCGTGGGGCTGCATTGTTCCCTTGATTCGCACGCGTGAAAACGCGCGCGGGCCGGACAGCACAGTTGGCTCAAATCTTCCCCTTCACGCCCAATGAGACGTTGAGCGTCTCGGCGTCGGCGCCGGCTCCGGGCTTGGGGATCCGGATGGCCTGACCTGTCGTGCCGTCGTAAATTTTGGTGCCGCCTCTCGCTTCGACGTATTTGGTGTAATCGACGCGCCCGGTAAGCGAGAGCACGGAGGTGAGCCGGTAGTCGACACCGAAGCTCGCACCGATCATTGCAGCGGGCTCGAACGTTTCGGTGAAGAGCGTATAGCGCAGGGCATGGTAGTCCCGGTCGCGCCCGTAGCTGGCCGGGCTGCCGTAGATCTCAGCCGCAACCGACAGGGTTTCCCCGCGATAATAGGCTCCAATCCCGAGGTAGGGCGTGTCCCACTGCTGCCGATAGGAAATCGCCAGTCTGGCCGGATCGAACGTACCGGCCGTGTCGCGGAAACCATTCACGGAATAGACGTAGCTGCCGCCATTGGCACGGTATTTCACGTCGTAATGCCGGAAGCCCGCCAATCCCGCGACGGCGACATCGCCGAATTTCGTCATCGTATAGGCTGCGCTGACATCGGCTTGCCAGGCCTTCGGCACACGCGTGTCGGGGTGAATCGACTGGTGGCTCCAGGAATTGTCGCCCTGATAGCCGAACAGCCAATCGCGATCGCGCATATCAGCTTCGGATGACACGGCAGCCCAGATCGTGCCGCGCAGCGTCAGGCCATCGAAGGGCTGCACGGCAGCGCGGCCGCCCAGCGTGACGGCCTCGGCCTTCCAGTCGAGCTGGCTGATTTTGTTTCCTCGTTTGCCGGAATCATAAACGCTCTCGGTCGCGAAGCTGCGCAGATAGCCCACGAACGGGGTCACGGCGATCGTTTCGCCTTTGCCGGGGCTTTCCATCAGCCCGACGTCGGAGTTCTGCGCCAACGCCATGCTCGACAGCAGAGCAAAGCAGGATGTCGCTACAACGTGTCCAAATCCACGAATCATGGTCCGCCTCCAATCGGAGGTAGTAGATGCGTGGATCATCAACGCATGGTTAACCACGTTGTCAGAGCTGGCGGGCCAGCTGGCGCTGAGCCGTATGCTGTGAGGCATTCCGATCCGGCGTAAAAGCATCGCGGTTCGCCGCTAAGCGATGATCTCGGCCCCGCCGAGCGACCATCGACCTCGTCAAAGCCACGAGATTCATAGCGGCCGAAATCTGCAAGGACGGCACTGGCGCTCCCGCTCAATCTAACATAGTAATATCTCAATATCTCTTGAGAGATTGAGATGATGAACACCGAAACACAGGCTCTGGCAGCCTTCGCCGCCATGTCGCAGGACACGCGCCTGCGCATCATCCGCCTTTTAGTGACAGTCGGCCCGGATGGGCTCGCCGCGGGCTCAATCGGCGAATCGGTCGGCGCATCGTCGTCGCGCCTGTCGTTTCACCTTACCCACCTCGAGCAGGCGGGCCTGGTGCGCTCGCGCCGCGAGGCGCGCTCGATCATCTACAGCGCGGATTTTACGGCGCTGTCGGGCCTTGTCGCATTCCTGATGCGCGATTGCTGCCAGGGCCGGCCGGAAATCTGCGACCCGGCCATGGCGGCGCTGGCGGAATGCTGCGTGGCGGACGCGCCATGACCGGCCGGCTGACGCAACGGCTCGCCGCCGAAGCCCTCGGCACGACCTTCCTGGTCGCGACGGTCGTCGGCTCGGGGATCATGGCCTCGTCGCTGACGCAGGACATCGCGCTGGCGCTGCTTTGCAACGCGGTGGCAACCGCTGCGATGCTGGCGGTTCTGATCACCGTTCTCGGACCCGTATCAGGCGCGCACTTCAACCCGGCCGTGTCGCTGATGCTCGCGATCAAGGGCGACCAGCCGATCCGAGAGGCAGCGCTCTACGCCCTCGCCCAGGTGGCGGGCGGCCTGGTCGGCGTGATGGCCGCCCATTTGATGTTCGATCAGGCTGTGATCCAGGCGTCGCTCAAGGTCCGCAGCGGCGCTGCGCAATGGTTTTCCGAGTGGGTGGCGACGTTTGGGCTCGCGGTAACCGTCCTGGCCGCCAGCCGCTTCGCCCTGAGGGATGCTGCCTGGCTCATCGCCGCCTACATCGCGGCGGCCTACTGGTTCACAGCGTCGACCTCCTTCGCCAATCCCGCCGTAGCTTTGGCGCGTGCGTTCACGAACAGCTTCTCCGGCATCCGTTTTGTCGATCTGCCGGGCTTCGTCGTGGCTGAACTCGCTGGAGCGCTGTGCGCGCTCGCCTTGATGGCGTGGCTTCAGCCCCCGCCCGATGCAAGCGTCAAACCCGATGACAGGAACGATCCGTGATGACCATCACCATCTACCACAATCCCGATTGCGGCACGTCGCGCAACACCCTCGCCATGATCCGCCAGAGCGGCGTTGAGCCGGTCGTCATTGAATATCTCAAAACGCCGCCCGACCGCGCGAGGCTCACCGCCCTGATCGCGGCCATGGGCATCGGCGTACGCGGGCTGCTGCGCGAGAAGGGCACGCCCTATGGCGAACTCGGCCTGGGAGACGCCACACTTGGCGATGAAGCGTTGCTGGACGCGATGCTCGCCAACCCGATCCTGATCAACCGGCCGATCGTCGAAACGCCCAAGGGCACGCGGCTCTGCCGGCCCTCGGAAGCGGTGCTCGCGCTTCTGGAAAACCCGGATATCGGCGATTTCGTCAAGGAAGACGGTGAGACGATAGCCGCACGGGGAACAGATCGGGCGACCTGATCCAGTGGCGGGCCAAAAAGGCCTTTCTCAGCGCGCCCAGCGCACAATCTCGATCAGCACCTGCGAAAGCGCCCGGTCGAGCGCCTGAGCCGCGACACCGCCATCGCCGGCGCTGGCGGGCACGCGGGCGGAGAACACACGCGCACGCTGCACCTTGCCGGTGCGGTCGCCGACCAGTTTGGCCGTGATCTCGACAACGGCGGCGCCACTGGCCGTGTCGATGTTGAAGCTGCGGATATCGGTGTTGAGTTGGTTGTCGGGCACGATGCGCTCGCCCGGGCGCGCGACCGAGGCAAGCCTTCCGCCATTCTCGAAGGTCTGGATCAGCCGGGTCTGCACCAGTTTGGGGACGCGGTCGGCCCATTGCGCGCCACCTGCGAACGACAGCGCGCCCGACGAATCCTTGACGATGACGCGATCGGAATCGAGCGCCTGCACCGTCGTCGGCTCGGCCACGACCAGAGCCGAGCGCGCGCCGCCGACGCGGCCGATATCGCGCGGAGCAGACAGATCATAAGTCGTCGGCGTCGCACCGCCGCCGCAACCGCCGAGCAGCAGCGAGGCGGCGAACAGCGCGGTGACACCGAGGATGCGGGTTGCGCGGGAGCGCGCGGGCGAGAGCGATATCGTCATGGGGCTAGCGTGATCCGCCATACTGGGGAAGTGGCGGCTTGCCGCCGAAGATGAACTGCTGGGGATTGCGCTCGACATTGCGCAGGGTGCGGTTGATGTCGGTCAGGGTCTTCTTGCCCTCGCTCGCCAGCGCCTCGATGTCGCGCAGGCCCGGGCCGGTGAAGCGGTTGATGCCCGAGGTGATCTCGGCGGTGCGCTTGTCGAGATTGTCGGCCAGCACGCGGATCGATTTCGCGGCGTCCGCGACCTCCTGGAAGGCGCTGCGGCCTTCCGTGCCCGCGGCCGTGTTGAGGAAGGTCTGCGCCGCTTTCAACACGCCCTCGACCTGGTCGGCGGCGCGGTTGAGCTTGTCGGTGATCGAGGCGACATCCTTGACGGCCTTGCCGACATCGCCGCTGGAACTGCCGAGCGCGGCGGTGAAGCGGTCGACATTGTCGACGATGCTGGCGACCTTCTTCTCGTCGATGGCGCGCACGACATCGGTCAGCTCGTCGCTGAGCGTACCGAGCTTCTGCGCGACCGGCGTGATGGTGTCGGCGACCGTGCCGAAGCTCTTCATCAGCTTGTCGACGTTCTGGGAATTGTCGCCGAGCGCGGCGGAAAACTTCTCGACGTTGCGCACGGTGTTGCCGATCGAGCCGGCATTGTCCTTGACCAGCCCCTCGACGCTGGTCAGCACTTCGTCGGCGCGCTTGGCGATGGTGCGCACCGTCTCGAGAATGTCCTGGAACTCGGACCGCTCGGCGATGATCGTCGGCAGGTCCTGGCCCTGCAGCGCCACCAGCGGCGGCGATGTCGGATCGCCGCCGAGCAGCTGGACCGCGACGACGCCGGCCAGCCCCTGGGCCTCGATGCGCGCACGCGTGTCGAGCTTCAACGGGGTGGTGTTGTCGACCGAGATCACGGCGTAGATGCGGCGCGGATCGTCGGGGCGCAGCTGGATCGTGGTGACCTCGCCGACGCGCAGGCCGTTGAACAGCACGCTGGAGCCGCGCCCGAGGCCGGTCACCGTGCCGCTGAAGATCACGCGGACATCCATCTTGCGGCTGCCGGCGCCACTGTTGAACCAGTAGACGAAGCCGAACACCGCCGCGAGGACCGCAAGCGTGAACAACCCGACCAACGCATAATTCGCACGCGATTCCATCGTCTCGAACGTTATCCCTGTACAGGCGACGGCAGGCGCGCCTTCGCGCGCTCTCCACCGAAATAAGATTTCAGCCAGGGATGGTCCGACGCCAGCATGGTGGCGAGCGGCCCGACCGCGATGACCCGCTTGTCCGCAAGCGCGGCGATGCGGTCGCAAGCGGAATAGAGGCTGTCGAGGTCGTGGGTTACCATGAACACGGTCAGCCCCAAAGTCTGCTTGAGGGTCATGATCAGCTCGTCGAACTCGGCGGCGCCGATCGGGTCGAGACCCGAAGTCGGCTCATCGAGGAAGACGATTTCGGGATCGAGCGCCAGCGCGCGGGCGAGCGCCGCACGCTTGATCATGCCGCCCGAGAGTTCCGAGGGCGCCTTGTCGGCGGCATCGGGCTTCAGGCCGACGAGATCGAGCTTCACCATCGCCATCTCGTCGAGCAGCGCCGGGGAGAGCTTGAGGTATTCGCGCATCGGCACCTGGATGTTCTGCTTCACGGTCAGGGCCGAAAACAATGCGCCATGCTGGAACATCACGCCAAAGCGTCGTTCCAGCGCCCGCCGCCGGGCCAGATCAAGTTCATCGACATTCTCGCCCAGCACCTCGATCGTGCCGCGCGTCTTGCGAACGAGACCGAGGATCGTGCGCGTCAGCACCGACTTGCCCTGCCCCGAACCGCCGACGAAGCCCAGGATCTCGCCGCGCATCACGTCGAGATCGAGCCCCTCCATGATGACCTTGTCGCCGAACGCGACCTTGAGATCGCGCACGCGGATGACGGCGTCGCCATCATCGGCTGCGTCATGTCGCGCCGGGGCCGCGCCGTTGCGAAGCGCGTGACCGTGCGGTTCGGTCGCTTGTTCGCTCATGGTCGGCTTACGATCCTCAAAACGCGATGGATGCAAAAAACATGGCGAAGAGACCGTCGACCACGATGACCATGAAGATCGCCTTCACCACCGAGGCCGTGACCTGCCGCCCGAGCGATTCAGCCGAACCCTTGACCGCCAACCCCTCGATCGAGGCGATCAGCCCGATGACGAAGGCCATGAAAGGGGCTTTGATGAGGCCGACGGCGAAATGCTTCCAGGTGATGACGGACTGGAGCCGCGCCAGGAAGGTGTCAATGCCGATGCCGCCATAGAGCCAGGCGACGAGCGCTGCCCCGGTCAGGCCTGACATTGCCGAGATGAAGGTCAGGATCGGCAGGGATATGACAAGCGCGAGGATGCGGGGCACGACCAGTACCTCGATCGGGTCGAGACCCATCACGCGCAGCGCATCGATCTCCTCGCGCATCTTCATCGAGCCGATTTCGGCGGTGAAGGCCGAGCCCGAGCGGCCGGCAATCATGATCGAGGTCAGCAGCACCGCGAGTTCGCGCAGGATCAGGATGCCGGTGAGGTTCACGACGAAGGCGGTCGCGCCGAATTGCTGGAGCTGGAAGATGCCCTGCTGGGCGACGATGCAGCCGACCAGGAAAGAGATCAGCATGATGATCGGTGCGCCGTTGAAGGCGATCAGCTCGATCTGGTTGACGAGCGAGGGTCCGCGGAATTTGCGCGGACCGAGCACGACGCCGGCCGAGCCGACGACGACCTCGCCGAGAAACATCGCGCCCGCCACCATATCGCGCCCGAAGCTGACGATCGACGCGCCGATGTCGACCAGCACGCTGACAACGCCGAAATGGCCGGGATGCGTGGGCAGATCATGGTCGCGCACCGTGACCTCGGCCAGAAGCACCGCATGTTCCGGCTGCTTGCTGACGATCTCGACAGCCGCGCCATCGGCGTCCTGACGCGCCTTGAGGCGGTTGAGGACATAGGCGCCCAGCGTGTCGAGCCGTGTCACGGCCGAAAGATCGAGACGCGCCGATGCGCCCTTGCCGATGCGCTCGGCGATCTCGGCGATCAGCGCCTCGACGCGCGGCGCGCGATCGGCACTCCACGAGCCGACCAGCGCCACGGAGAGCGTGCCCGCGTCGTCGCGAAAGACCGCTTGAGGTTCGGCGGTGTCGAGGGTCGCCATGGTTCTACGTGATATCCTTCGCCGGGCCTGCAGCGGTCTCTCGACCTGTCCGCAACGCCCGTCCGATCGATCCTGTTCCACCCCTGCGATTTGTATCGCCGGGCAGGTTGCGCTTGGCAAGCAGGAGGAAGCCGAGACCGACGAACGCCAGCGGCGTCATGGCGAGAAAAGTCAGGGAGCCGTGGCGCTGGTAGAGATAGCCCGACAGCATGGTCATGGAGGCGCTGGCGAGCGCACCGAGGGCCACGAGCCGCCCCTGCGCCGCGGCCCGCCTGCCCTCGGGAGCCAGCGCCGAGATCACCGCCATCGTGCCGAGATGGGTGCAGCCGAAGCTGAAGCCATGCAGCAATTGCAGGAGCAGCGTGACGCCGAGGCCGGGATCGAGCGCCATCATCGAAAAGCGCAGGATGGCGGCGACGGCGCCGAATGCGATCCAGGCGAGGCCGGCGGCGCCGCGCGCCACGATGCCGCCCGCGAACAGGAACAACGCCACCTCGACGACCGTGCTGACGGCCCAGAGGCCGCCGATGAGCGTGTCGCCAAATCCGAGGCTGCGCCAGTGCAGAGAGCCGAAGCCGTAGAGCGCCGCATGCGTGGCGTTGATGCAGGCTGCGCCCGCCACCGCGAACCAGAAGGCCGGACTGAACCCGGCCGGCGGCGCGGAACCCGGCTGAGTGGGGCGCGATGCGCTGCCGGGCGGCGATGGCGCAGCCAGGGCGGCGAGCGCGGCAAGCCCGGTGCTGAGCGCCAGCGCGACCGGCACGATGCCGGCTCCCCGGCCCGCTATCAGGGCACCGCCGAGCAGATTGGCGAAGAAGAAACTGACGGAACCCCAGAGCCGGACGCGGCCGTAGTCGACCGACGCGCCTGCCCTGATCTGCGCCGTGGTCAGGACATCCGCGAGCGGGATCACGCCCGAGATCGCGATGGCGTTCAGCATCATGATCAGGCCGATCGCCCAGGCGCCATCGACGGCAAGCAGCGACAGATAGGACGCCGCTGCAAAACCGTTCAGCGTCGCCAGCAGCAGCACGGGCGAGACGTGCCTGTCGCCGAGGCCGGTAATCCATGACGCAGCGACAACACGCGTCAGGATCGGGATCGTCAGGATCAGGCCGATCGCAACGTCGTCGAGACCCTTCGCGGCGAGCCAGACCGGAAAGAACGGCATGTAGAAGCCGACGCCCAGAAAAGTCAGCGCGTGCATGAGCGAAAGCCGCGAGGCGACCGCCCCTTGCGTCAGGAACGCCCTTTTCAAGCCCGGTTGCATGGTTCTGGCAGCAAATCCTTAAGCATTCCGGGGGCACGATTCGCGACGATGCATCTCGACTGACGAATGCCGATTCGGCCAGTCTTTCACGAACAGGTTGGTCATGAGCGAAGCGCGTTCGCTGACACCGCTGAGCGAGGACGATTACGAGGCGATCGCCGCCGCCGTGATGGAAACGGCGCGCGGGCGCTGGTTCATGACCGAATTCGCCAAGCGCAATCGCCAGGCCGACACCGCGCAACTGCTCTCCGCAATCGGCCGGATCGAGCGTGTCGTCGGGCTGGGCGAAGCACAGCCGGCGCCGGAGCCGAACCTTCGCGAGGCCGCGGCGCTGATCGGCGATCTCAGGCTCGACCTCGAACGCATCAGCGGACGCGGCGGAGAACCCTCCTCGGGGCTGGCGGCACGTATCGAGGGCGCGGCCACCACCATCATGACTGCGACCGAAAGCGTTCAGGAAGCTTCATGGAGCCTGCGCGAGGCCGGCGCCAACGACGACGCCTGCGACATGCTCGACCGGCGCGCCACCGAAATCTATGCCGCCACCGCAATCGTCGAAGGCACCGCCCAGCAGATCGGCAAGATCGCCGATACCATCGCCATGCTCGATTCCAGCCTGCGGGCGTTCTGCGACAAGGCCCAGGAGACGCCGGAACCTGTCGCCACGCCTGTCGTGCCAGCGCCGAAGCACCCGTTCGAGATGCGCGATGCAGCGCCGCTGAGCTCCTATGAGGATATCGAGATCGTCGAGATCGACGATGCTCCGACCTCGGTGTTGACGGCGCCGCGCACGGTTTCGGCGCGCCCGGCGCTCGATCTCAAGCTGCAGAGCAACGCGATCCTGAACGACGATGTGGTGTTCGAATATTCAGACGAGTTCAACGCGCTCGTGCCCGACGAGAAGCCCGTACTCGCGGCGACGTCCGAAGCCGGCCTGCGTGAACTCGACGAGATGCCGGCGGAAAAGAAACTCGCCTATTTCGCCTGATCGGCCACGAAACTCGCCATCTTGCCGGGGTTGAGCAGGCCGTAAGGATCGACCTCGCGCTTGAAGCCGAGCTGGTCGGCATCGGCGCGTTTGTGGCGACTGCCGGCTTCCAGCGACACGACATGCGGGTTGGCGATCATGACGCCGGCCTTCTCATGCAGCGCGATGACCTCGTTCAGCCGTTCCGCCGTGGTGTAGCGCAGGATCGGCAACGCGCTTGCCGTGACCTTGCCAGCGAAGCGGATGAACTCGTGATGGGCCAGCACCTCGTCGGGGAAGCGCGCGATCATCTCGGCCGCACTCTCGATCAGCCGGTCATGGGGGAACATGCATTGCAGATAGGTGACACTGCGGTCGCCTTTCAGCCATTGCAGCGTGGTGTGGTTCCAGGTGTATTCGTAGAGCGGCACGGTGCCCGGCCCCTCCTCCGACGGCGCTTCGTAGGTGACGACGCCGCGCCGGCCGATGATCGCCTTGAATGGACCGAGCGACGCTTCCGCGATCATGCAGATCAGGATGCTCTTTCCTTCAGGGCAGTGTTGCTTCAGCGCGCCGAAATGGCCGGGGATAGGCCACGCGATCGGCGTCATCAGCTTCTTGACGACGCCATCGGCGAGCGCGACCTCATAGCCGGCCCTGAAAGCGTCCATGTAATCGTCGAAGGCGACGATGACGTCGATCCAGGGCCAGGCCGGAGCGAGCGGCATTTCGAGCGCCGTGATGATGCCGGTGGTGCCATAGGCGCGGTTGACCTTCTGGGCGGCGTCGTCGCGCAACTCCAGAATGCGCGGCTCCTCCTCCACCGTGACGATGCGCGCGGCGAGGATGTTGCCGGGCTCGCGCAGGCCGCCATAGGTCACCGAGCCGACGCCGCCCGAGCCACCTGCGACGAAGCCGCCGATGGTGGCCGAGCGTTTGGTCGAGGGGTGCATGCGCAGCTCATAGCCGCTCGCGCGCGTCGCCAGATCGATGTCGAGCAGGCGCTCGCCCGACGCCACGCGCACCGCGCCGGGCTTCTGCCATTCGATGCCGGTCAGCGCGGTGATGTCGAGCAGCACGCCGCCTTGCAGCGGCACCGCCTGGCCGTAATTGCCGGTACCCGCCGCGCGCACCGTCAGCGGAATGCGCAGCTTCGCGCAGGCCGCCGCGACGCGGACGACCTCCGCTTCGTCGCGCGGGCAGGCGATGATGTCGGCGGATTTGTCGGCGAGTTCGACATTCAGGATCGGCGAATACCAGAAGAAATCCCGCGAGCGCTTGCGGACAACCTGAGGCTCGTCGATCAGCTGGATGCCGGCGAGCGCTGCCTTGAGCGCGGCGATGTCGTAGCGCGACGGTTGCTGCGCGCGGGGTCTGCGCTCGGGGATGGCGCTCATGCTCAATTCTCCCGCTTCAGCGCGCTTTCGTGCCAGCGCCGCAGCAGGAGATGCGAGATCCAGCTCGTCGCCAGGAAGATCGCTATGCCCGACAGCGAGATCATGATCAGCGCCGCGAAGACGCGCGGGATTTTGAGCTGGTAGCCCGATTCCAGGATGCGGTAGGCCAACCCCGAGGAACTGCCGCCGGTGCCGGCGACGAATTCGGCGACGACCGCGCCGATCAGCGCCAGACCGCCGGAAATCTTGAGGCCCGCGAGGAAATAGGGCAGCGCGGCCGGCAGCTTGAGATAGCGCATCGTCTGCCAGCGCGTCGCGCCATAGAGCTGGAACAGGTTGATCAGGTTGTGGTCAGCCGAGTTCAACCCGAGGATCGTGTTCGACAGGATCGGGAAGAAGGCGACGATCCAGGCGCAGATCAGCAGCGAGAGATTGATGTCGCCGGCCCAGATGATGATCAGCGGCGCGATCGCGACGATCGGCGTGACCTGCAGGATCACCGCATAGGGCAAAAGCGACATCTCCAGCCATTTCGACTGGGTGAACAGGACAGCCAGCGAGACGCCGACGATGATCGCCGCCGCAAGCGCCATGAAGGTGATGCGCAGCGTGATCCAGAGCGAGCCCGAGAGCGTGCCCCAGTCGGCGATCAGCGTCTGGCCGATCAGCAACGGGCCGGGCAGGACGTAAGGCGGGATCTCCTTGTAGCGGACGAGGATTTCCCATGCGCCCAGCGCCAGCACGCCGATGACGATCGGCGCGAGGATGCGCGGCCAGGCGCTGGCAGGCAGGCCGAGGATGCGTTCTTCGGCTGCGAAGACGGGACGCGCCTCGGCGTCCGTGCCGTCATGGGCGCTCACGACGCGACCTCCCACCCGCAGCCCTCATCCTGAGGAGCCGCGCAGCGGCGTCTCGAAGGACGCTCCAGCGATCTCCGGAGCTTCCTGGAGCCTCCTTCGAGACGCAAGCTTCGCTCGCTCCTCAGGATGAGGGCTGTGGGGTGGCGAAGGGGCATACTCACGATCCGATCGCCTCCTTGAGCTTGCCCGAGACGACGCGGCAGAGATGGGCATATTCCGGCGAGGTGCGGAACAGGTCGTCGCGCGGATAGGGCGCATCGACGTCGAGATCGGCCATCACCCGGCCGGGCCTCGCCGCCATCACCACGATGCGCTTCGAGAGATAGACCGACTCGAAGACGGAGTGCGTGACGAAGACGGCGGTGAACTTTTCCTTCCACCAAAGCTCCAACAGATCATCGTTGAGGCGATGGCGGGTGATTTCGTCGAGCGCCGCGAAGGGCTCGTCCATCAGCAGGATTTTCGGCCGCAGGACGAGCCCGCGCGCGATCGAGACGCGCATCCTCATGCCGCCCGAGAGCTCGCGCGGATAGGATGTCTCGAAGCCTCTCAGTCCGACCAGCGCCAGCAATTCGGCCGCGCGGCCTTCCGCCTCGCTTTTGCGCACGCCCTTCAGAGTCAGCGGCATCATGACGTTGGCGAGCGCGCTCGCCCAAGGCATCAGCGTCGGGTCCTGGAAGACGAAACCGAGATCGCGCTGCGGCATGCCCGAAGCGTCATGGCTGGTGGTGGGCCAGTCGATCGTGCCGGTGGAGGGCGCGCCCAGCCCCGCGATCATGCGCAGCAGCGTCGATTTCCCGCAGCCCGACGGACCGAGCAGGCTGATGAACTGACCCGGGCCGAGATCGAGATCGACATCGCGGACGGCGAGCGTGCCGTTGGCGAACTGCTTGGAGACGTGGCGGATCGAGACCAGCGGCTTGCCGCCGTCCCGCTTCGCAATATCGCTCGTGCTCAGAAAGGCCGTGTCCAAAGCCTGATTGTCCGTTGTCTGTGGCAGCAGTTCCACCCTCGCCGTCATTCCGGGCGCAGCGAAGCGGAGACCCGGAATCCATCGTAGAGCGCCGATGCTGCCTTATGATGGATTCCGGATCGGCGCGGCTTCGCCGCTTGTCCGGAATGAGGGCGGCGGGACGCAAAGGTCACGCCTTGCCGACGCCCTTGTTGATGAAATCGAGGCTGTAGGCCTTCTTGACGTCGATGCCAGCCGGGAAGACGCCGACCTCCGACATCTGCTTGTAGAAGCTTGCCCAGCGCGCATCGGTCATCGCGCCGACGCCCAGCGTCAGCGCGTCGCCGGACATGACGATGCCCTTCTCGTTCATCACCTTGACGGCGTAGTCGATCTTCTCCTGATCCATGTCGGGATTGTCCTTCAGGATCTGGGCGTTGGCCGCGGCGACGTCCTGGCCCTTCATGTAGGCGGCCCAGCCCTCGAGCGAGGCGGTGACGAAGCGCTGCACCACGTCCTTCTTCTCGGAGACCATCTTCTGCGAGATGTTGATCGTGGTGTTGTAGTTCTCGAAGCCGGCATCGGCGATGAGGTGCACCAGCGGCGTCACGCCGCCCTGCTTCAGGATCGCAAAAGGCTCCGACGACAGGAAACCCTGCTGCGAAATCGTCTTGTCGGCCAGGAACGGGGCCATGTTGAAGGTGTAGGGCCTGATCTGCTCGTCGGTGTAGCCGAACTTCGCCTTCAGGAAGGGCCAGTAGCTGTTGCGGCCGGCGGCGCCGACCAAAATAGGCTTGCCCTTGAGTGCGGCGAGCGAATCGTTGCCCTGACCCGGATGCGAGATCAGGACCTGCGGGTCCTTCTGGAAGATCGAGGCGATGCAGAGGAAGGGGATCTTCTCCTCGGCATAGCGGATCGCCTCGAAGGAATTCGACATGATCATGTCGACGCGGCCGCCGAGCAGGAGCTGCGAGGGGTTCTGCTGCGGACCGCCGGGGCGGATCTCGGCGTCGATGCCGTATTTCTTGTAGATGCCGTTGGCGACCGCGAGATAAAAGCCGCCATGCTCGGCCTGCGCGCGCCAGTTGGTCTGATAGGAGACCTTGTCGAGCGTCTGGGCGCTGACCTTCGCGCCAGGAACCGGCACGAGGACTGAGGCGGCCGAGCCACCGAGGAGACCGAGCGCCGAGCGCCGGCTCATCCGATATTTCATCGTCATGCTGGTGACCTCCCTGAATGGCTTTTAGGCGAGCGCCGCCTTGATCGCGGGCGAGCAACATACATGCCATGGACAACGGCGCGCTGGAAATGCGGCATGGCGCTGCTGCGCACAGAGAACGCGCATCCGCCTATTTCAAAGGCAAATTCGACCGCGAACGCGCAGGGCGCCAGACGGGTGCTTTCCCGACAGGCCCGGCGCGTTAAGGTGTCGTCAATCTTTCCGACCGGACATGCCATGACCCATCCAGCGCTTGCCAACCTTCGCGCCGATCTCGCCGACCTGACGATCTATGACGATGCGCCCAGCTTGCGCATGCACAGCCGCGACTTCTTCTGGTTCTCGCCGGTGCTGAAGCCCGATCTGGAGGGCAAGCAGGCCGAGCTCATCATCCTGCCGCGCGACAAGGCGGAGGTTGCCCGCATCGCCTCGGCCTGCGCACGCCATCGCGTGCCGCTGACAGTGCGCGGCGGCGGCACCGGCAATTACGGCCAGGCCGTTCCGCTGGAGGGTGGCGTGGTGATGAACCTGACGCGGCTGAGCCGCGTCGTCTCGACGACACTGGGCGCAGGGCGCTTCGAGGCCGGCGCAAACCTGCTCGACATCGACAAGGCGCTCTGGCCGCTCGGGCAGGAACTGCGGATGCACCCTTCGACGCGGGCGCAGGCGACGCTCGGCGGCTTCGTCGCCGGTGGCGCAGCCGGCGCCGGCTCCTGCACCTGGGGCCAGATCGACAATCTCGGCGCGGTGATTGCGCTCGAGGTGATGACGGTCGAGCCCGAGCCGCGGCTGATCGAGCTGCGCGGAACGGAGATCCTCAAGGTGATGCACGCTTATGGCGTCAATGGCATCATCACCGAGGTGGAGATGCCGCTCGCCCCGGCTCATGCCTGGGCCGAGCGGATCGCGACCTTCGACAGCCTCAAGGCAGCGGCCGCCTTCGGACAGGCCTTCACCGAATGCGACGGCATCGCCAAGAAGCTGGTCAGCATCCATGATCCCCGGATCGCGCCTTATCTGCGCAGGCTCGGACCCTATCTCGGGCAGGACAAGGCCTTTGCGATCCTGATGGTCTCGGAGCCGCAGGGCGACGAGCTCGACCGGCTGATCGCCGGGATGGGCGGTATGGTGACCTTTTCTCGCGGCGCTGAGGCAGCGCGCGCGGCGGCCTTCGGCGAGCACCGCGAAAAAGGCGCGCCCGGCCCGCTCTACGAATACACCTGGAACCACACGACGCTGCATGCGCTGAAGGTCGATCCCGAGATCACCTATCTGCAGCTGCGCTTTCCGCCCGGCCGCAATCTCGAACTGCTCGACTGGGCGGAAGAGGCCTTCCGTGACGACGTGATCTTCCACATCGAGTTCCAGCGCCGGCAGGGCCGCGTCTATCATTCCAGCCTGCCACTGGTGCGCTACACCACGGCCGAGCGCCTGCACCAGATCATGCGACTGGCCGAAGAGGCCGGCATCCAGGCCTCTAACCCGCACACATGGGTGCTTAACAACGCCGGCTGGAAGCGGACAGATGCGCCGCAGCCGGAATTCAAGCGGCTCGCCGATCCCTACGGGCTGATGAACCCAGGCAAACTGCTGGACTGGGAAGCCAAGGCGGCGGAGGCGGCGGAATAGCCGCCATCAGCGCCCGGCGATGACCGCGCGCAGCGCCGCGAAGATGCGGCCGGCATAGGCCTCGGGCGGCTCGACGCCGCCCTGGTCCAGCCAGAGATCACCGGCAACCCTCAGCGTCCCGATCGTCGCCATGGCGACCAGCCGCGCCGGCAGCGGATCGCTATTCTTGCCGGCGCGCACCGCCAGCGCCTCGGCGAGCCTGGTCTCCATCCTCGCATATTTGATCTGGTCGTAGGCGCGCAGGGCCGGCGTCCCCTTGACCAGCCGCGACAAGGCGAGAGCCTCGTCACGGTCATAGCCGCTGACGCTGGCGATCAGCGCCCGCTCGGCGGCGAGCAGCATCGGCTCGTCCACCGGGCGCAGCGCCAGCGCCGCAACCAGCTTGTCGCCAAAGGCGTCCTTCCAGGCGAAGACGACCTCCTCCTTGGAGGCGAAATAATGGAAGAAGCTGCGACGCGAGATGTCGGCCGCAGCCGCGATCTCATCGAGCGTCGTCGCCTCGAAGCCTTTTTGCATGAACAGCGCCAGCGCCGCCTGCGTCAGGCGCTCGCGCGTCTGCTGCTTCTTGCGTTCGCGCAGACCGGGCCGGGCGACATCGGGCGGGCTTTCGCCCGGAGGCATTTCAGGCATCGAAAACTCTTTGTTTCATCTCTTGCAATTTTGCACTTGATGCAAATATAGACGCTCCAGAGACGACTCGCCAGCCCATCCCGCCGCCACACTCCTGGAAAGAGCCATGAAATCCAACTGGACCGCTGCCGATATCACCTCGCAAGCCGGCAAGCTCGCCATCGTCACCGGCACGGGCGGTCTCGGCTATGAGGACGCACTGGAGTTGGCGCGCGCCGGGGCGAAGGTCATTCTCGCGGGACGCAATGCGGCCAAGGGCGGAAAGGCGGTGGCTCGGATCAAGACTATCGTGCCGACCGCCGATATCGCCTTCAGCCGGCTCGATCTGGCGGACCTCGCCTCGGTTTCGGCTTTCTCGGCTGCCTTCGCCGGCGAGCACGAACGGCTCGACATTCTGATCAACAATGCCGCCGTGATGGCGCTGCCGACGCGGCAGACCACGGCCGACGGCTTCGAGCTGCAGATCGGCACGAACTTCCTCGGGCACTTCGCCCTGACGGGACAGCTCCTGCCGCTGCTGCGCAAGGCCAACGATCCGCGCGTGATCCAGTTGAGCAGCCTGGCGCATCGCCGGGGCGCGATCGATTTCGACGATCTGCAGGGCGAGCGACCCTATGGCGCCTGGAAGGCCTACAGCCAGTCCAAGCTCGCGATGCTGATCTTCGCGCTGGAACTGCAGCGCCGCAGCGACGCACAGGGCTGGGGCCTGACCAGCATGGGGGCCCATCCAGGCTGGGCGACGACAGACCTGATCGCCAACGGCCCGGCCACCAGCGGCCCAAAGCTGCTCTGGCGGTTGACGCACCTGCTCTCGCCGCTGTTCAGCCAGTCTCCGGCCGGGGGAGCGCTGCCGACGCTTTATGCCGCGACCGCTCCCGATGTGAAGAAAGGCGGCTATTATGGCCCCGACGGCTTCGGCGAACTGAAGGGGGCGCCCTCGCACTCCAAGATCACCGGGCAGGCGAATGACCCGGCCGTCGCGACGAGGCTCTGGGAAGCGGCCGAGCGGCTGACCGGCGGGCATTTTGCCGGCCTCGGCGCGGCGCAGGGAGCGGCGTCGTGAAAGTCCTGATCTTCGGCGCGACCGGCATGGTCGGTCTCGGCGTGCTACGCGAATGCCTGCTCGATCCCGAGGTGGAGGCCGTGACGACCATCGGCCGCAGCGCGACCGGTCGGAGCGATCCCAAGCTGTGCGAAATCGTCCGTGCCGATTTGACGAACTACGCCGCGATCGAGCCCGACCTGACCGGCTTCGACGCCTGCTTCTTCTGTCTCGGCGTCGCCTCGGCGGGCATGAGCGAGGAGGCCTATCGGCGCATTACCTATGACGTCACGCTTGCGGCGGCGGAAACGCTGGTACGGCTCAACCCGGCGATGGTCTTCGTCTATGTCTCGGGCACGGGCACCGACAGCAGCGAGCAGGGCCGCTGGATGTGGGCACGGGTCAAGGGCGCGACCGAGAACGCGCTGATGCGGCTGCCCTTCAAGGCGGCCTATATGTTTCGTCCGGGAATGATCCGGCCACTGCACGGCATCGTCTCCAAGACCGCGCTCTACCGCGTGATCTATCGCGTGCTCGATCCTGTCTTTCCCGCGCTCCAGCGCTTCATGCCCAATGTGCTGACCACGACCGAGCAGGTCGGCAAAGCGATGCTCACGGTCGTCCGCGACGGCGCGCCCAGGCGCATCCTGGAGAACGCCGACATCAACCGACTCTGAGCGACCATGCGTCCGCCGCATTGAACGGCGCGCGCGCGGCTCCTAGGGTTGCGGCATCAAGACCGGCGGCAAGGACCGAGAACATGAGCGCGCGTTTCTGGGGCGACCTGAAGACCACGGAATTCGAGGGCCTTGATCCGGAAAAGACCGTCGCGGTGTTGCCGCTGGCGGCGATCGAGCAGCATGGGCCGCATCTGCCGGTCTCGGTCGATACGACCCTCATGAACGCAATGCTCGGGCTCGCCATGCCGCAGGTGCCCGCCGGTCTCGACGTGCTGGTCCTGCCGACCATGGCGGTGTGCAAGTCGAACGAGCATCTGCATTCGCCGGGCACGCTGACGCTGACCTGGGAAACCGCGACCGCCGCCTGGATCGAAATCGGCCAGAGCGTCAGGCGCGCGGGCCTGCGCAAGCTTGTCATCGTCACCTCGCATGGCGGCAATATCGACCCGATGAAGGTGGTCGCGCGCGAATTACGCGTCAGCCACGGCATGCTGGCGGTGACGACGGCGTGGCGAGCCTTCGGGCTGCCGCAGGGCTTGTATGCCGACCTCGACGCGCTGCACGGGATCCATGCCGGCGACATCGAGACCTCGCTGATGCTGCATTTCCGGCCTGATCTCGTCGACATGGGCAAGGCGGCGCTGTTCAAGCCGGCGACCATCACCATGGCCGAAGACGGCTACACATGGCTGCGCCCGACCGGCCTGCACGCCATGGCCTGGATGGCGCAGGACGTTCACCCGTCCGGCGCGGCGGGCGACGCCAGCCTCGCCACGGCCGCGAAGGGCAAGGCGACGGCCGAACTGCAGGCGAAGGGCTTCGTCGAATTGCTGGCCGATGTCGCGCGATTCCCGCTGGCGAACCTGCACAAGGCCAGGTGACGCTGCCGGCGAACCGCACTCCTCACGCGAGAGTGGCGCGTCCTTCACAAATTCGAACTGGTCGGACGGCCGGGAATAGCGGAGTTGTCGCGCCCCTCACGAGGTCGATCGACATGCAGCTTCAGCTTCTTCGCAACGCCACGCTCAAGCTGCGCTATGCCGGCAGGACGATCCTCGTCGATCCCGATTTCGGACCGCGGCACGCGCGCGCTTCTTTCACGGGGCGCTCGCCCAATCCGATGGTCGCGCTGCCGGAAGCAATCGACTCGATCCTGGCCGGGGTCGATACCGTCATCGTCTCGCATCTCCATGCCGACCATTTCGACGAGGTCGCCAAGGAGCGCGTGCCCAAGCATTTGCCGGTGATCTGCCAGCCGGGCAACGAGCAGGCCATCGTCGCGGCAGGCTTCCAGTCGGTGACACCGGTCGACTGCTTCGTGCGGCTCGGCTCGGCGATCCTGAAACGGCATCCGGCGCAGCACGGCACCGGCGCCGTCGTCGAGACGATGGGGCCGGTGATGGGCTTCAGTCTGGAAGCGCCGGGCGAGCCGACGCTGTACTGGTGCGGCGACAGCGTGCTCTACCCGCCGCTGCTCGAAAGCGTGGCGGCGACCGACCCCGACGTGATCGTGACCCATTCCTGCGGCGCGCTCTGGGACGACACGCTGATCGTGATGGACGCCGACCAGACGCTCGACCTGTGCGAGGCCGCGCCGCGCGCGACCGTGATCGCAACGCATATGGAGGCGCTCGACCACGCCAGCATCAGCCGCGCCGCCCTGCGGCAGGCGGCGATCGCGCGCCGGATATCCTCCAGCCGGCTCCTCATCCCGAAGGATGGCGAAACCGTCGAGATCAGGGCGAGCGTCGCGGCTTGAGGCTGCGCTATTCGCCCGCCTTCATCTGCCGGGCGTAGATGTCCTTGTAGGTGTCGCGCAGCAGGTTTTTCTGGACCTTGCCCATGGTGTTGCGCGGCAGGTCGGCGACGATGAAGACCTGCTTGGGCAGCTTGAACTTGGCCAGCCGGTCCTCGAGCGTCCTGGCGATGCTTTGCGCCGTGACCGTCGCGCCGGGCTTGACCACCACCACGGCCGTGACGCCCTCGCCGAAATCGGGATGGGGTACGCCGATCACGGCGCTCTCGATCACGCCTTGCATCTCGTCGATCTCGGTCTCGACTTCCTTGGGGTAGACGTTGTAGCCGCCGGTGATGATCAGGTCCTTGCCGCGCCCGACGATGTGGACGTAGCCGGCGGGATCGATCTTGCCGAGATCGCCGGTAATGAAGAAGCCATCGGCGCGGAATTCGGCGGCTGTCTTCTCGGGGTTGCGCCAATAGCCTTTGAAAACGTTGGGGCCCTTGACCTCGATCATGCCGATCGCATCGGTACCGAGCACTTTCGCGGTTTCGGGATCGGTGACGCGCGCCGAAACGCCCGGCAGCGGAAAGCCGACCGTGCCTGCGACCCGCTCGCCGTCATAGGGGTTGGACGTGTTCATGTTGGTCTCGGTCATGCCGTAGCGCTCGAGGATCGCGTGCCCAGTGCGCTCGCGCCATTCGCGGTGGGTTTCGGCCAGCAGCGGTGCGGAACCCGAAACGAACAGCCGCATATGCGCGGTCGCGGCCTTGCTCAGGCGCTCGTCCTGGAGCAGCCGGACATAGAACGTCGGCACGCCCATCATGCAGGTCGCCTGGGGCAGATATTTGAAGACCTGATCGGGATCGAATTTCGGCAGCAGAATCATCGAGCTGCCCGAAAACAGCACGCAGTTGGTCGCGACGAAAAGGCCGTGGGTGTGGAAGATCGGCAGCGCATGCAACAGCCGGTCGTCCTTGCTGAATCGCCAGTAGTCGACCAGCGCCAGCGCGTTCGAGGCGAGGTTGTCATGACTCAGCATCGCGCCCTTGGAGCGCCCGGTGGTGCCGGAGGTGTAGAGGATCGCGGCGAGATCGTCGGGGCCGCGCGCGACATCGTGGAAATCGCTGGAGGCGGCGAGCGCGCGGTCCGACAGCGTGCCAGCCGAGACATCGGGCGAACGCCAGACGCCGAGCGTTTCGAGCTGCGCCTCGGCCTTGTCCGCATAGGGCCGCAGCGCGGCGGCGCGGGCGGGATCGCAGACGAAGACGGAAGGCTGTGCGTCGCCAAGGAAGTAATCGATTTCGGCTGGCGTGTAGGCGGTGTTCAGCGGCAGGAAGATCGCGCCGGCGCGAACCGTCCCGAGATAGAGCATCAGCGCCTCGATCGATTTCTCGACCTGCACGGCGACGCGATCGCCCGGCTTCACCCCGAGCTCGACCAGCGCATTGGCGAAGCGCGCACTGGCCTCCACCATGTCGGCATAGGTGTAGAGCCGGCCGTCATCGAGCAGCGCGAAGGGCGCGCCGGGCGCCGGAATGCGCGCCCTGACGAGGTCGAACAGGTGGTTGCCCATGATTTCGGGTCCTTTCAGGCGTTTCCGTAGGCGTAAAACTCAGGCCGACGCCGGCCGCAGCAGCTTGCGCACGCCCGACGAGGTGACGACGGTGTTGCGCGTGGCGAAGGCCTCGTGATTGATCTCGATGTCGTCGAGCTCATAGCGGTAATTGACCATCACGCCATGCGATTCGCGCAGGCCCCGGGCCGAGAGGTTGCCGCCGACATTGATGCGTTCGAGCCGCGCGCCATTGCCGAGATGGAAGCGTGCGACCGGATCGATGACGCGGCCTGAACTCGTCCGCGCCCGCAGCATGTATTGCGCCGCCATCTGGCCGAGCAGCCTGTCGCGCTTTACGCGCTCGGCAGCGTCGAGCGAGATCGTCTCCCCCGTCGGACGGGCGAGTTCGGCGCGCTCCTCATTGGTCAGGCGGAACTCGCCGGGGTCGGCGGCGATGCCGGCGAGCCAGCGCGCGAAGCCGGGCACGGGCGAGAGCGTGACGAAAGTGTCGAGCCCCGGCAATTCGCGCTTCAGGTCCTCCGCCACCTGCTTGATCAGGAAATTGCCGAAGGAGATGCCGCGCAGGCCCTCCTGGCAATTCGAGATCGAGTAGAACACGGCAGTCGTGGCGGCCGGCGCGGGCAGCACCTCGCGCTCGCCGCTCAAGACTTCATCGATCGTGCGCGGGATATCGCCGGTCAGCGCGACCTCGACGAAGATCAGCGGCTCGTCGATCAACTGAGGATGGAAGAAGGCGAAGCAGCGCCGGTCGGCCGGCTCCAGTCGGCGGCGCAGATCGTCCCAGCCCTGGATCTCGTGCACCGCCTCGTAGCGGATGATCTTCTCCAGCACGTTGGCAGGCGTGCGCCAGTCGATGCGGCGCAGCACGAGGAAGCCGCGGTTGAACCAGGAGCCGAAGAGATGGCGGAAATCGCTGTCGACGGCGGCAAGCTCCCTGTCGGCCTCCATCGCCTCGAACAGCGCCTCGCGCATGCGCACCAAAACATGGGTGCCGCCAGGCGCAAGGTTGAGGCGGCGCAGCAGTTCCTGCCGGCGCGGCTCGGAGGCGAGATGCAGCGCCGCGATCGCGGCCGCGCCAGGCTCTTCGCGATAGGCCTCGATCGCCTTGCCGAGACGTTCATGATCGGGGCCGAAACGCTCCTGCAGCATGGCGAAGAACGCTTGCCGGCCGGCGCGGTCGAGCCGCTCCCAGGCATCGAGCACAGCCTGCGCCAGCGCCATGCCCGACGCCTCGCCACGGCCTGAAAGCAGATCCTCGCAGAGCCGCTCGATCGGCCGGCCCTTGCCACCGGCAAAGCGCTCGAAGCCGATCAGGGCGCGGCCGCGACCGGCCACGCTGGTCAGAAGATCGCCGAGAAACGCCATGTCCATGCAGTCCCCCCTTGTCCTCGACGGCCAGTCTATACGAGTTTGCCGCCATCGGAACCGCGCGTCATCGACGCAAGCTCAGTCGAGCAGCGCCCACGCCTTCAGGAAGAAGTCGGCTGAGCCGAAATTGCCGGATTTGAGCGCGATCACCATCTCCGGGCCGCCGACGACGCGTGTCCACGGCACGCCGGGATCGATCTCCGGTCCGATCTCCAGCGTTGCGATGCCCAGTCCCTGCACAACCGCGCCGGAGGTTTCGCCGCCGGCGACGAGCAGCCGGGAGACGCCGCCCTGCGCGAGCAGGCTCGCGATCTGCGCAAAGGCATGCTCGACCATCTCGCCGGCCTTGTCGCGACCGAGCTTGTCCTGGATGGCGGAGACCTCGGCCGGGTCGTCGCTCGAATAGAGCAGGAAGGGCTTGTCCCGCGGCTGCGCCAGCGCCCATTCCGCGAGGCCCTGTGGCGTCTGCGTGCCGGAGACCAGCGCCAGCGGATCAACCTTGAGCGCCGGGTAACCTGCCGCCATAGCCGCCTTGATCTGGCCGCGCGTCGCCGTCGAGCAGCTCCCGGAGACGATGCCGGCCCGGCCATTCGGTGCAATCATGCTGGTCGCGATCTCGCGTTGGGGCAGAAGCCCCGCCTTGCGGAAGTTCTGGGCCAGGCCCATCGCGATGCCCGACCCGCCCGTCAAGAAGGCATTGCCATCGACGGCAGCCCCCAGCACCATCAGGTCGTCATTGGTCAGCGCATCGGTGACGACATAGCGCACGCCCTCCCCGCCGAGTTTCGCCAGGCGCGCCTTCACCGCGTCCAAGCCGGCATGCACGGTCGCGTAGTCGACATGGCCGACCGGCATGTTCGTCTGCGCGCCCATCAGCCGCATCAGGTTCGAATCGCGCATCGGAGTGAGCGGATGATCCTTCATCGAGCTTTCGTGAAGCGGCACCGCGCCGACGAAGAGATAGCCTTGGTAGATCGAGCGGCCATTGGCGGGAAAGGCCGGGCAGATGATTGCGATGGTTGCGCCGAGCCGCTGCATCAGGGCGTCCGCAACCGGGCCGATATTGCCTGAAGGCGTCGAATCGAAGGTCGAGCAGTATTTGAACAGGATCTGCCGCGCTCCCGCCACCAGCAGCGCCTCGCAGGCGGCCAGCGAATCCGCGACCGCCTCCACGACCGGGTTGGTGCGCGATTTCAACGCGACCACGACGGCGTCGGCCTCGGGCAGCGCTGCGCCGGGCCTGGGTGCACCGATGACCTGGACGGTCCGCATGCCGGCGCGATTCAGCATCAGCGCGACATCGGTCGCGCCCGTCATATCGTCGGCGATCACACCCAGCAGCATCGGGACGTCCCTGTTTTCCAGCGAGGCGGGCTTCCGACAGCCCGCCTGGCACAGTTGTTACCAGAGATCGCCGGCTTCGCGACAGACCGACGCGCGCATCGCATCATCTCCTCGGCGACAAGGCCATGGCCGTCGAATTGCATGCAGGGCGGCGGCGGGGCAGCATGCAGTCGCCCGGGACAGCGGCGTCATGCCGGATCGACGCGCGCCGAATTTTAGGCCAACTTGGTACCGAGTGGAACGAAATCTGCAGGCAGCGCGATCGACGGCGGCGGGCGAAACAAACACCTTGCCACCATGATCAGCGCTTGGCCGCGACCGAACGACATTGAAGAGGGGACATCTGATGAAGCTCTTGACGGCCCTTGCCTCGGCAACATTCCTCACGCTCGCAATCCTGCCCGCAGCGGCGCAAACCCCTTCGACGCTGCGGATAGGCCTGCAGGAAGACCCCGACAYGCTCGACCCGCACAAGGCGCGCACCTTCGTCGGCCGCATCGTCTTCAAGGGTTTGTGCGACAAGCTGCTCGACATCACGCCCGATCTGAAGATCGTGCCGCGGCTGGCGACCGAGTGGTCGTTCTCGCCCGACGGCCTGACGCTGACGATGAAGCTGCGCACCGACGCCAAGTTCCATGATGGCGACGCCTTTAACGCGGAGGCGGCCAAAGCCAATCTCGAGCGCGCCCGGACGCTGCCGGACTCGCTGCGCAAATCGGAACTCGCCTCCGTCGACAGCATCGAAACGCCGGATGCCTCGACCCTCGTGTTCAAGCTGAAGCGCCCCGACGCGACGCTGCTCGCCCAGCTGACCGACCGCGCCGGCATGATGCTGGCCCCCAAGAGCCTGTCCGGCGATGTCGCCGCCAAGCCGGTCTGTTCGGGCCCCTACAAATTCGTCGAGCGCGTCCAGAACGACCGCATCGTGCTGGAAAAATTCAAGGAGCACTGGGAGGCGGCCAATTACAATTTCGACCGCATCATCTACCGCTCGATTCCCGACACCACCGTGCGCCTTGCCAATTTGCGCGCCGGCGAACTCGATATCCTTGAGCGGCTTGCCCCTACCGACGTGAAATCGGCGCTGTCGGACAAGAGCATCAAGGTCGAGAGCGTCGCCAATCTCGGCTACCAGGGCATCACCATCAACGTCGCCAATGGCGACGCCGCCAAGCTGCCGATGGCGATGGACAAGCGCGTGCGCCAGGCGCTTTCGCTCTCGATCGACCGCAAGGTGCTCAACGACGCCGTCTTCGACGGCCTCTACGAGCCGATGGTCCAGCCCTTCAATCCGGGCAACGCCTATCTCAGCGCCGATTTCCCGGTGCCGGCCCGCGACGTCGCCAAGGCCAAGGCGCTGCTCAAGGCCGCAGGCGCCGAGAAGGTTTCGGTCGAGCTGTTCGTGACCAACAACCCCGTCCAGGCGCAGGTCGGTCAGGTCATCCAGGCGATGGCGCAGGAGGCCGGCATCGACGTGCAGGTCCGTTCGACCGAGTTCGCAAGCCAGCTCCGCGACCAGCAGCAGGGCAAGTTCCAGATGAGCCTGATCGGCTGGTCGGGACGCATCGATCCCGACGGCAATCTTCATCAGTTCGTCACCAGCAAGGGCAACCAGAACGACGGCAAATTCTCCAACGCCACCGTCGACAAGGAACTGGACGAAGCCCGTACGGTCTACGACGTCGCAGGGCGCAAGAAGCACTACGACGCGGCGCAGAAGATCCTGCAGGACGAGCTGCCGATCGTGTATCTCTATAACGACAAGCGCTATTTCGCCCTGCGCGCGAATATCCAGGGGTTCGCGATCAATCCCGACGGGATGATCCGGCTGGCTGGAATCAAGCGCCAGTGACCCGCTCGTCGGCGCTCTGTATGACCTCTCCGTCATCCTGGGCGGCCGCGGGTCGTCCCGGGATCCATCATCGAGCACCGTCGCACTCGATGATGAATCCCGGCGCTTCGCTTCGCTCCGGCCAGGATGATGACGTTTGCCCGGGCCGGTCATGCTCGCGCTGATCGTCCGCCGCGCGGTGATCGCTCTGCCGACGCTGCTTCTGGTGTCGCTGATGGTGTTCGCTCTGCAGCGCGCCTTGCCGGGCGATCCCTTTCTCGTCATCGCCGGCGAGGAACGAGACCCCCAGGTCATCGCGCATCTCAGACAGCTCTATCGGCTCGACGACCCCATCGTGGTGCAGTTCTTCGCCTGGCTCGGACAGGTCGCGCAGGGTGATTTCGGGCGGTCGCTGCGGACGGGAGAGCCCGTGCTCGGGCTGATCTGGCAGAAACTCGGCGTCACCGTGCAGCTCGCCATAGCCTCGATGATCGTCGCCGTCGGCATAGGCTTGCCGGCGGGCATCGTCGCGGCGCGGCGCAAGGATACCGTCGCCGACTACGCTGCCAGCGCGGTCGCGCTTTTCGGGCTTTCGGTCCCGCATTTCTGGCTCGGGATCATGATGATCCTGGTGATTTCGGTCGAGCTGCGCTGGCTGCCGGCCTCCGGATTCGAGTCGATCTTCGTGGATCCCAAGGCGGCGATCGAGCGGCTGATCATGCCCTCGCTCGTGCTGGGCGGCGGACTCGCCGCTTTCATCATGCGCCATACCCGCTCGGCGATGCTGGAGGTGCTGCGCTCGGACTATGTCCGGACGGCCCGCGCCAAGGGGCTTGACGAGGACACGGTGGTGAACCGGCATGCGCTGCGCAATGCGCTGGCCCCCATCATCACGCTCTCGACGCTGCTTTTCGGCGAATTGCTCGCCGGCGCGGTCCTGACCGAGCAGGTCTTCACCATCCCCGGCTTCGGCAAGCTGATCATCGATGCCGTGTTCAACCGCGACTACGGCGTCGTGCAGGGCGTCGTGCTGTGCACCGCGATCGGCTTCATCCTGATGAACCTGCTGGCCGATGTCCTCTACGTTCTCGTCAACCCACGGCTGAGGACAGGCTGATGCGGCAGGTCACGCTTCTTGCCGTCGATGCCGCGCCGCCCCCGCGCCGGAGCGCCTGGGGCAAGCTTTTGCGCAACCGCTCGGCGCTGATCGGCGGCATCGTGGTGCTGATCTTCGTGCTGATGGCGGTGCTCGCCCCGCTCCTGCCCATCGCCGACCCGCTCAAGTCGAACTTCCTTGCCATCCGCAAGCCGCCCTCGGAGCTCCACTGGTTCGGCACGGACGAGCTCGGCCGCGATCAGGTCGCACGCCTGTTCTACGGAGCGCAGACCTCGCTGCTCGCCGGCATCGTCTCGGTGATGATCGCGCTCGCGATCGGCGTACCCTTCGGGCTGCTCGCCGGCTGGTATGGCGGCTGGACCGACATCGCGATCTCGCGCGTCACCGAGGCGATGCTGGCCTGCCCGTTCCTGATCCTCGCGATCGCCTTCGCCGCCATCCTCGGCCCATCGCTGACCAATGCGATGATCGCGATCGGGCTTTCGGCGGTGCCGATCTTTATCCGGCTGGTGCGCGGACAGGTGATGAGCGTCAAGGCCGAGGATTTCGTCGAGGGCGCACGCTCGATCGGTGCGCGCAACCTGCGCCTGATGTTCGTCCATGTGTTGCCCAACACGATGTCGCCCATCGTGGTGCAGTCGACGCTGTTCATGGCGCAGGCGATCATCCTCGAGGCGTCGCTCTCCTTCCTCGGCCTCGGTCAGCAGCCGCCCTCGCCTTCCTGGGGCCAGATGCTGAACGTCGCCAAGAATTTCATGGAGCAGGCGCCGTGGATGTCGGTTGCGCCGGGCGTCGCCATCTTCCTGGCGGTGCTCGGCTTCAACCTGCTCGGCGACGGACTGCGCGACGCGCTCGACCCCAAAGAAAACTGACTCCCAAGGATACGCCCATGTTCACGACCCGCCCGGAAATCCTAGGCACTTTCGGTGTCGTCACCTCGACGCATTGGCTCGCCACCGCATCGGGCATGGCCATGCTGGAGAAGGGCGGCAACGCCTTCGACGCCTGCGCGGCGGCAGCCTTCGTGCTGCAGGTGGTCGAGCCTCATCTGGTCGGGCCTGCCGGCGACATGCCGGCGGTGTTCTATTCGGCCAAGAGCAAGAAGGTCGAGGTTCTGTGCGCTCAGGGGCCGGCACCTGGGGCCGCGACCATCGACGCCTTCAAGGCGCTCGGGCTCGACATGATCCCCGGTTCCGGCCTGCTCTCGACCGTGGTGCCCGGCGCGTTCGGCGGCTGGATGGCGCTGCTGCGCGACCACGGCCTGCTGACGCTGCGCGAGGTGCTGGAGCCCGCCATCGGTTATTTCGAGAACGGCCATCCGATGCTGCCGCGCGTCTCCGATACGATCGCGACGCTGACCGAGCTGTTCACCCGGGACTGGCCGACATCGGGCGCGGTCTACCTGCCGGGCGGCAAGGTGCCCGAGGGCAAGAAGCTGTTCCAGAACAAGGCGGCGGCCGAGACCTACAAGCGCATCCTGCGCGAGGCCGAAGCCGCCGGAGGAGACCGCCAGAAGCAGATTCAAGCCGCTTATGACAGCTGGTACAAGGGCTTCGTCGCGGAGGCGATGGATGCATTCTGCCGCACCACCGAGGCGCTCGATTCCTCGGGCCGCCGGCACAAGGGCCTGCTCACCGCCGACGACATGGCGCGCTGGCAGCCGACCTACGAGACGCCCGCCAGCGTGACCTATCATGGCTGGGAGGTTTTCAAGATCGGCCCCTGGGGCCAGGGCCCGGTCTTCCTGCAGACCCTCAAGATCCTCGAAGGCATCGACATCGCCGCGATGGGGCCGGCGAGCCCGACCTTTATCCACCACGTCACGGAAGCGCTGAAGCTCGCCTTCGCCGATCGCGAGGCCTATTATGGCGACCCTGATTTCGTGAAGGTGCCGCTGGCGACACTGCTGTCGGAAGACTATGCGCGGGGCCGGCGCAACCTGATCACCGACAAGGCCTCGCACGAACTGCGGCCGGGCATGATCGCCGGCTTCGAGGACCCGGTCGGGCGCATGCTGGCCGGAATCCGCATCGCGGGCACCTCGGGCAAGGGCGGCGCCACCGTCGGCGAACCGACCATGGCCTCGATGGTCGCAGCCGGTCGGCGCGGCGACACCGTCCACATCGACGTCATCGACAAATGGGGCAACATGATCGCGGCGACCCCGTCGGGCGGCTGGATGCAGTCCAACCCCGTGATCCCGGAACTTGGATTTCCGCTGAACTCGCGGGCGCAGGCGTTCTGGCTGGAAGAAGGCCTGCCCTCCTCGCTCGCGCCCAACAAGCGCCCGCGCACGACGCTCACTCCGACACTCGCCTTCGAGAACGGCGAGCCGCGCCTCGCCTTCGGGACACCTGGCGGCGACCAGCAGGAGCAATGGCAGATGGGCATGTTCCTGCGCCGCGTGCATCACGGCCTCAACCTGCAGGAGGCGATCGACCTGCCGCTGTTCCACACGCAAGCCTTCCCCTCGACCTTCTACCCGCGCGAGGCGCGCCCGGGCCATCTCACGGTCGAGGAGAGCATCGGCGAGGCGGCGCTGGACGATCTCGTCCGGCGCGGGCACCTGCTGGAGCGCGCCCCGGCCTGGACGGTCGGGCGCCTGACGGCCGCCGAGAAGAGCGACGATGGTCTCTTGCGCGCGGCGGCGACCCCGCGTCTGATGCAGGCCTACGCCGCCGGCCGCTAGGAGAACCGCGCCCATGACATGGTCCATCGTCGCCCGCGACGCCGCGACCGGCGCCTATGGCGTCGCGGTCTCGACCTGCGCCTTCGCCGTCGGCTCGCGCGTTCCCTATGGCGGCGGCCGCGTCGGAGCGATCGCGACGCAGGCCTTCGTCAATCCGCTCTACGGCCTCGACGGCCTGCGACTGTTGCAGGAGGGGCGCTCGGCGGTCGAGATCATCGCGACGCTGACGGCCGCCGACGAAGGCCGTGCGCATCGCCAGCTTCACCTGATCGACCGCGAGGGCAAGACCGCGTCCCATACCGGATCGGCCTGCATCGACTGGTGCGGCGCGGTCAACGGGCCGCAGGTTTCGGTCGCCGGCAATATGCTGGCCGGGCCGCAGGTGATCGAGGAGACGCTGAAGGCTTATATCGCCGCCTCGGCGCTCGATTTCGACGAGCGGCTTCTGGTCGCGCTGGAAGCCGGCGAGAAGGCCGGCGGCGACAAGCGTGGCCGGCAATCCTGCGCCATCCGGATCTGGGCGGGCGATCCTGTCGCGAGTTTCGACATCCGCGTCGACGACCATCCCGACCCGCTGACGGAGTTGCGCCGCCTCTGGCGCGTCGCCCATCAGCGCTATGTGCCGTTCCAGATGGCCTCGCCATCGCGGGCAAGGCCGGCTGGCGTGACCGACCGCACCGAACTCGACCGCCTCTGCACGGAGTATGCGGCGGCGTGGAACGCGCGGCACCCGCAAAGCTGATGCTTCGCGACACGGATGCGGTTGCGCGAGGGGCGTCGGTTGACGCATTCTCGCTCCGGTTCGCGACAACGGGAGGGATCGATGGCATCTCCTGAAACCGAAGGTCTGGCGCGCCGGATCGCGATGATGGAAGCGCAACTGCGCGACCTGCGACAGGCCGTCGACGTCACGGCATCTGGCGTGACGATCCGCGCCGGAGGCTCGCTGACGATCGTTGCGGGCGGCGCGATCCAGATCACGTCGGGCGGCGCGACGGCGATCACCGCCGCCTCGCGCCTGACCCTGACGACCTCTGCTGCCTTCGAGGTCAGGGCTTCGGCCGCGATCAGCATCGCCGGCTCGCACACGGTGTCGCTCAGCGGCCATACGCTGACCGCCGATCTGCTGAAGGACGTCACCCTCACGGTCGGCAAGAAACTCGCCATCACCGCAGCCGACCGGCTGACGCTGGAAACCGGCGACGCCGAGATCGACATGAAGAAGGACGGCTCGATCAGGATCGACGGCAAGGACATCGACCTCAAGGCGAGTGGCAAGATCGACGCCAAGGCCAGCGGCGACCTCGTCATGAAGGGGTCGAAGATCCTGCAGAACTAAGCCGGACCGGACTGGACCATCTCCCGTTCTGCTCAAGCCACCGCGCGGGTCATCCCGGACAAGCTGCGCAGCAGCGCCGATCCGGGATCCATTCCTGAACCTCTCCGCGCAGCGTTCCGGAATGGATCCCGGGTCTCCGCTTCGCTGCGCCCGGGATGACGGTGCGAGGTGATGTTGACGGCGAGGCGTGTTGACCGGCAGTCAGACCGATCCCTCACACGAGCTTGCCGCGCGCCGCGACCGGGAGCTCGCCGACGAGCCTGTCACCACGCACCGTGACCAGCCGGTCGACCATGTTGACGACGACGCAGACATGGTTGGGCACGATCCGTACGACCTCGCCGACATTGGGACGCTCGTTGGAGGCCGCGAGATCGAGAAAGCCGTGCTCCTCGGCGAACTTTGCGATCCTAGCCGCCGGGTATTCGAGGATGTAGCCATGGCCATCGAGACCGCCCGTATCGCTCGTCAGCGTCTTGGAGCCTGAATCGAGGATGCCGCGCTCCGGCCCCGCCCGGCTGACCACCGTGGCATAGACGGTGAGCGCACAATCTTCCAGCGAGGCCACGCCGGCTGCGACCTGCATGCGGTCGTTGAAGATCGAGGTGCCCGAACGATGCTCGGTCGCGCCCTTGAGCTTGCCGATATTGGGGATGTTCGGCGAGCCGCCGGTCGAGACCATGCCGGCCTCCAGCCCTGCGTCGCGCAGGCCGGCATTGGCGGTGTCGAGGAATATCTGCGTGCGCTCCCAGCCATCCTCGGGCGGATACATCAGGAAGCCGGCGAAGGTCAGACCCTTCGAGCCCGCGATCAGCTTCGCCAGTTCGACGGCCTCGGCGGGCGTCTCGACGCCAGCGCGCTTGCGGCCGGTATCGCATTCGATGACGACCTCGAGGTCGCGCCCGGCGATGGCCGCCGCCTGCGGCAGGCCGCCGATCGTGACCGGATTGTCGGCCGCCACGATCATCCGCACGCGCCGTTGCAGCGCGCCGAGCCGGCCGAGCTTCTGCTCGCCGAGGATGTTGTAGCTGATCAGGATGTCGTCGACGCCGCCATCGGCCATGACCTCGGCCTCGCCGAGCTTCTGGCAGGTGATGCCGCGCGCGCCGGCCTCGATCTGGAGCCGGGCGAGCTCGGGCGATTTATGCGTCTTGATATGCGGGCGGTTGGCGACGCCCTTGGCGTCGCAGACGGCCTGTAGCCGGGCGATGTTGGCCTCGACGACGTCGAGGTCGATGACGACCGACGGCGTGCCGTAGACCCGGGCGATCTCGTCTTTCAGTTTGTCCTGGGCAAGCGCGGTCACGGCAGCACCTTGACGATCGCCTCGATCTCGACGGGCATATTGCCGGGCAGCGAGCCCATGCCGACCGCCGAGCGGGCATGGCGGCCGTTCTCGCCGAGCACCGCGACGAACAAATCCGAGCAGCCATTGATGACCTTGGGCTGGTCGCCGAACTCCGGCACGGCATTGACCATGCCGAGCAGCTTGATGACCTCGATCTTGTCGAGCGAACCGGCCGCCTCCTTCATCGCCGCGAGCAGGCCAAGCCCGGTGCTCTTTGCGAACTCATAAGCCTGCTCGGTGGTAAACTCCTTGCCCACCTTGCCGCTGGGGATCGAGCCATCGGGGTTGCGCGGCCCCTGCCCCGAGAGGAAGACGAGATCGCCGACCTTCTTGAAGCGGACATAGTTCGCCATCGGCGGCACCATGGCGGGCAGGGTCAGGCCCAGGTCTTTCAGCTTCTGTTCGGCGCTCATCGCGTTTCCTCGTGCGTGTCTTCAGATGGCGCCGCTGTCAGACGGGACCCGGCGTCAGGATTCCAGCTCGCGTATCATGTAACGGGCCGCATCGTCATAGCTTGAGAGCTTACCCGCAAGGTCGGCGTCATGCGTCTCGCGAAAGCCCTGACGCCGCCAGAAGCCGGCCGAGCCATTGACGGCGACGAGCGTCATGCAGGCGAGTCCGCTACGGCGCGCCAACTCAGCCAGTTTTTCGACACAAGTCACCCCATGCCCGCCACCGCGCATCGCCGGCAACAATGCGAGATCATGAATGTAGAAGGCGTCAGCCGACGCCGGCAGCGCACCGAGCAGGCTGTTAAGCAGCGGGATTTGCCCGCGCGGCCACGGATGGCTCAACACATAACCACTGACTCGGCTGGCCGCCTCAAGGCAGAGGCAGCCTTCCGCAAAGCGCGCGAGGCGTTCGGCAAAGACGATGTCGTCTTCGGGATAGTCGGGATGAACTCGCGCCGCGACGGCCACCACGGACCGCAAGTCGGAGGCTGTCATCATGCGCCAGTGCGACCGCGGTGGATTGGTCATCACAAGCGGTCGCAGCAGCTCGGCGCTATCGAAAGCCGCATGCTCAAGCGAGCCGGCAAATCAGTCGCCGTTCGACTCTTGGGTCTTCCGTTCGCCTTCACAGGCCCGCATCGTGTCGAAGACCAGATATTCCCGCTGGCCTTTGACCTCGGTGCATGTGCGGGCGCTCGCGCCCGACGACGTGTTCGACTGGGCCTTCAGATCGCAGCGATATTGGGCCGATTTGAAGCTGGCCAGCAACGGGCCCGCGACCTTGACGCATTTCTGGCGGCCCGGATTCCCGTGCCAGTTGAACGCGAATTTGTCCTGCAGGATATCGAGGCTTTGCGCCCCCGCCGGGACGCACAGGATGAACAGGGTCGCGACTGCAAGGCTGGACTGCATTTTCGGCATCGGAACTCTCCGTCGGCCAAAATCCAGCCCAGCTAACCATTTTCCGCAGCGAAAGCCTACAGGCTATGCCGTGACCTTCCTGAATTTGTTGCTGCGCCTGGGGTGCCACCACGCGCCCTTCAGCACCACGCCTTCGGAGATGATCTTGCGGTCTCCGATCATGTGCTCGCCGGTGACGTCGGCATAGTCGAACTTGCCTTCCTTCACCGTCAGGATCGTCGCGTCGCCGAGCGAGCCGACCCTGAGCGATCCGTATTCAGGACGCTTCAGCGCCATCGCCGCGTTCACGGTCGAGGCGGCGATGACGTTGTTGAGGCTCATGCCCATCAGCAGGAATTTCGACATGGTCGTGACCTGATCATAGGCCGGGCCGTCGATGCAGAGCTTGTGGACGTCCGACGAGATCACATCGGGCTCGAAACCATTGGCGAGCATGGCGCGCGTCGTCTTGAACGAGAACGAGCCCTTGCCGTGGCCGATGTCGAAGATGACGCCGCGCTTGCGGGCGGCCTGCACCTCGGGTTTCACCGTGCCCTGCGCCGTGCAGGGCGCGTTCGGGAAGGGGCGAAAAGCGTGAGTCAGCACGTCTCCCGGCCGGAGCATATTGACCACCTCCTCATAGGATGGCGGTGGATGGTCGATATGGCACATCAGCGGCATGCCGACTTCGTTGGCGACCTGCAGCGCGATATTGAGCGGCACGGTGCCTTGATCGCCGGAAGCGTGCAGCCCGACGCGCACCTTGATGCCGACGATCAGGTCGCGGTTCTTGTCCGCGACCTCGGCGCAGTCGATCGGATTCATCAGTCTGAGATCGCCGCTCTCGCCAACCATGACGCGATGATCGAAGCCGTAGATGCCGGCATGCGAGACGTGGAGATAGGCGAGGATGCGGGCCTGGCTCTTCTCGATGACGTGCTTGCGGAAGCCCGGCCAGTTGCCGGGACCGGCCGAACCGGTATCGACCGAGGTGGTGACGCCGGACGCCCGACAGAATTCGTCGGCGTCGATGCCAAGCGAGGTGCCGCCCCAATAGACATGGGTGTGCAGGTCGATCAGGCCCGGCGTAACGATATAGCCGGAAACGTCGCGGGTCTCCTTGGCGCCCTTCAGGTCCTTGCCGAAGCCCGAGACCTTGCCGTCGGTGAAGGCGACGTCGAGGACGCCGTCATGCTTCTGCGAGGGGTCGATGACCCGGCCGCCCTTGAGGATGAGATCGTGGGTCATGGGGTGTCCTGAGGGGCGGCTGCGGAGGGAACGGAAGAGAGCATATCGACCCGGTTGGTCAGACCCAATTCTCGACGCGCAGGCCGGGCATGCGGTCGAACTCGCGGCGGTTGTTGGTGACGATGATCAGGCTTTGGCTGCGCGCGTGAGCGCCGATCTGGGTGTCGTGAAGGCCGCAAGGGGTACCGGCTCGCTCAAGCTCGGCACGAAGTTGGCCGTAATGAACGGCTGCATCGTGATCGAATGGGAGGACGTTGACTTGCGCGAGGAAGTCGTCAACCGCTTCGAGGCTCTTTGAGCGGGCAGCGGATTCCTCGGCGCCGAACCGGAGTTCGGCGAGCACCACTGTGGAAATGCAAACGCTGCTCGCAGCGGCGCGAAATCGTGCTCGCAATCCTTCTGGCCTGTCTTTCATCACGTAGATGCAAATGTTGGTATCGAGCATGTAGTTGAGCATTCAGAACTCTTCGCGCTCCTCGCCTTCAAGCGGCTTCCAGTCGCTCATGAAGTCGTCACTCGCCCGCGCACCGCGATCGAAATAGTCATCCCAACCCTTGCCCTTCGGCACGATCAGCACGCCCGAGCCCTGCCTGATGATCTCGACCTCCGTCACCTCCGGCGGGAAGGCGAGTTCCTTCGGCAGGCGCACGGCCTGGGTGCGGTTGGTCACGAAAAGCTTGGTGGTCGCCCGGGTTTTGGCTGGCATCGTCACCTCTGTATATCCGAGTCGGATATACTACGCTCGCCGGAGCTGACCGGCAAGCTCGACGCCATCATGCCGGTCCCAACGCACCCTTGCGCTCGACGATCAGCCCATAGGCCTGCGGCTCGCGATGCCTGGCGAAATTGAAGGTCGAGGCTTTGTAACTCTTGCCCAGATCCATGTCGCAGCGGGCGACCACCAGCTCGTCGCCCTCGGTCACGGCCTGGGCGACGACCTCTCCGGTCGGCGCGATGATGCAGGAGCCGCCGATCTGGTCGACGCCGGCTTCGAGCCCCGCCTTGGCGACGCCGACGACCCAGCTCGCATTCTGATAGGCGCCGGCCTGCATCACCAGCTGGTTGTGGAAATTTCCGAGCCGGTCATGGTCGGGCGCCGGTGGATTGTGCTTGGGCGTGTTGTAGCCGAGCACGATCAGCTCGACGTCCCGCAGGCCCATCGACCTATAGCTTTCGGGCCAGCGCCGGTCGTTGCAGATCATCATGCCGATATTGGCATCCATCGTCCGCCAGACCGGCCAGCCGAGATCGCCCGTCTCGAAATAGCGCTTTTCGAGGTTCTGGAACGGTGCGTCGGGACGATGTTCGGGATGGCCGGGCAGATGGATCTTGCGGTACTTGCCGATGATCGCGCCGGTTTTGTCGACGAGGATCGCCGCGTTGAAACGGCGCTTGCGGCCGTCTTCGTTCGCGAGTTCGCAATAGCCGAGATGGAAGCCGATGCCGAGGCGCTTGCTCTCCTCGAACAGCGCAGCGGTCTCGTTGGATGGCATCGCGCTTTCGAAATACGAATCGATCTCGGCCTCGTCCTCCATCCACCAATGCGGAAAGAAGGCGGTCAGCGCCGCCTCGGGAAAAACGACGAGATCGCCGCCATGACCTTTTGCCTGGCGCATCAGTTCGATCATGCGGGCGACCGCCGAGCGCCGACTTTCGTCGCGCTGTATCGGCCCCATCTGGGCAGCGGCGATGGTCAGGATGCGGCTCATGGCCTGCGTGCTTTCGTTCGGGCGTCTCGTGCCGGCTGCGCGGGCGACGGCATCCCTGGCGCGCTTGTTGCGTCGAAACTGACGTAGCGGTAGCCTGCACTCGCTGCCCGCCTGCGCGGTCTGAAATCCCCGCCCGGCGCGTCCGCAGCGGCCGCAGGCTGGGGGGCAAGGCCATGACCACGTTCAACGTCGTCAGATTTCGCGTCAAGGAAGGCCGGGACGAGGAGTTCCTCGCGGCCCATCGCGGCGGCAAGGCGCATTGGCCCGGCCTTTCCAGGGGACATATCCTCAAGACTGGCGAGCGTTCCTATTGCCTGATCGGCGAATGGCCCGATCTGGAGACGCTGAAGGCGGCCCGTGCCGAGATGATCGCAACGCTGGGGACTTTTCGCGACACGCTCGAGGATCTCGGCAACGGCCTCGGCGTGACCGACGCCGCCTCCGGGGACATGGTGGTCGATCTCACGGCCTAGCGTTCTCCCGACGCCGCCGTGGCGAGAGCGATTCGGCCCACGAAGATGACGGGGCGACGATCGCCCGTTCGAGGCCGCGCGCCGATCACGCATTCGGGTCAACCTCGTCGGCGGAGCGCCCGACGATGCCGCGATAGACCTCCGGGTCGGTGGCGCCCTCGGTACCGTAGCAGAGCACGCGCGACGCGCCGTCGAGCTTCAGCGCCGCGCGCAGGGACGGTTCGCGCGCCGCCCTGATCAGCCCGGCGAGCCCCGCCACGCCCGACTCCCCGCCGACGACGCCGAGGCTTGCGAGCAGGCGCATCGCATCGGCGGCCGCCGTGTCCGCGATCGTCATGAAGGCGTCGGCTCCGGGCTGGAGAATGCGCCAGGCCAGGATCGAGGGTTCGCCGCAGGCGAGCCCGGCCATGATAGTGTCGAGATCGCCGTCGACGGTCGTGACGCTGCCGTTCCTCGCCGACTCGAACAGGCAGGCGGCGTTTTCGGGCTCGACCACGACGAAGATCGGGCGATCAGCGCCGAGTTTCTCCCAGCGATAGGAGAGCACGCCTGCCGCCAGCCCGCCGACGCCACCCTGAACGAAGACATGGGTCGGTCTGCCGCCTTGCGCCTCGACCTCCATGGCCAGCAGCGCATAACCCTGCATCACATCCCTGGGCACATCCTCGTAACCAGGCCATGAGGTGTCGGAGACGATCTGCCAGCCATTTTCGGCCGCGGCCTCCGTGCAGGCGCGAACGCTGTCGTCATAGGTGCGGCCTTCGCGAACGACGGTCGCGCCGAAGCTCCGGATCGCCTCGGCCCTGCCCTCGCTGACGGTTTGGTGGACGTAGATCACGGCCTTCACGCCGGCGCGCCGCGCCCCCCACGCCACGGAGCGGCCATGATTGCCATCGGTGGCGCAGGCGACGGTCAGCCCGGCTGCACCACGTGCGGCGACGATGCGGTCGACGGCATAGGCCCCGCCAAGCGCCTTGAAGCTCTTGAGGCCGAAGCGCTGGCCCTCGTCCTTGTAGAGCACCTGCGCGAGATCGAGCTGGTCGGCGATGGCTGGCAGGTCGCGCAACGGAGTCGGCGCATAGCCGTCCCAGGCAGTGATTGCGGCGCGGGCTGTGCCGGCCGCATCGAGCGAGAGAATGGACTGCATCTCCCGCGAATAAGCGCAGACGCGGTCCAGACCGGCGTTGAGGACAAAATCCGGCGTCTGAGGCCCCGCCGGAGGGAGCGGAGCGGTCTTGGCCGGATGCTCGGGCATGGGCTCAGAGGCTCTTCGCCAGACGGGGATCGAGCGAGTCGCGCAATCCGTCGCCGAGCAGGTTTACGGCCAGCACGGTGATCGACAGGAACACCGCAGGGAACAGGATGATATGGGGCCTGACCTGCCAGAGCGCGCGCCCCTCGGCCATGATGTTGCCCCAGGACGGCGTCGCCGGCGGCACGCCCGCACCGATGAACGACAGGATCGCCTCGATGATCATGGCGCTGGCGCAGATATAGGTGGCCTGCACCATCATCGGCGCGATGGTGTTGGGCAGGATGTGGATGAAGATGATGCGTGGCGTCCTGGCGCCGCAGGCGACAGCGGCCTCGACATAGGGCTGCTCGCGCAGGCTGAGCACGACGCTGCGCACCAGCCGGGCGACGCGCGGAATCTCGGCGAGCGTGATCGCGATGATGACGTTCTGGACCGAGCCGCGCGTCAGCGCCATCAGCGCGATGGCAAGCAGGATCGGCGGGATCGACATCATGCCGTCGATGATGCGCATGACGACGCCATCGGCCCAGCGCACGAAGCCGGCGAACAGGCCGATCGCGAGGCCCACCACCGAGGACAGGATCGCCACGCTGAAGCCGACCAGCAGCGAGACCCGCGCGCCATAGAAAACGCGCGAATAGATGTCGCGGCCGAGCATGTCGGTACCGAACCAGTAGAGCTCCGAGGGTACGCGCGTGCGCCGCGAGGTCGCGATCGCGGTCGGGTCGACGGTCCAGAGGAAAGGCGCGAGGATCGCGATCAGGATCATCGCCAGCAACAGGCCGCCGCCGATCGTAACCGTCGGATGCCTGCGCAGATAGGAGCGCTTGGGCGGCGGGACGACCGCTTCCGCTGGCACGGCGAGCGCTCCGGCGATTGTGTTCGACTGGACTGTCAATACCGTATCCTCGGATCGACCAGGGTGTAGACGATGTCCACGAGCAGGTTCACGAGCACATAGACGAAGGAGAAGATCAGCACGACGCCCTGAATCACAGGGTAGTCGCGCCGTAGGATCGCGTCGAGCGTCAGGCGGCCGAGGCCGGGAATGGCGAAGACGCTCTCCGTCACCACAGCGCCGCCGATCAGAAGCGCCACGCCGATGCCGATGATGGTGATGACAGGGATGGCGGCGTTCTTCAGCGCGTGGACGAAGAGCACGTTGCGCTGCTCGACGCCCTTGGCCTCGGCGGTACGGACATAGTCCTGCTGCAGCACCTCAAGCATCGTTGCGCGGGTGATGCGCGCGATCAGCGCGATGTAGACGAAGCCCAGCGTGATCGCCGGCAGTATCAGGTTCCTGAGCCAGGGCCAGATCCCCTGCGAGATCGGCGTGTAGCCCTGCACGGGCACCCAGTCGAGCTGCAGCGCGAAGACATAGGCCAGCAGATACCCGACCACGAAGACTGGAACCGAGAAGCCGAATACGGCGAAGGCGACGACGGCGCGGTCGATCCAGCTGCCGGCCTTCCAGGCGGCGAGCACGCCCATCGGCACGGCGACCGAAACGGCCAGAAGCAATGTCAGCAGCATCAGCGAGACCGTCGGTTCGATGCGCTGGCCGATGAGCTGCGTCACCGGCAGCGAGGTGAAGATCGAGGTGCCGAGATCGCCCTGCAGCACCCGGAAGAACCACTCGAAGAAGCGCACGAAATAGGGCCTGTCGAGGCCGAGGCTGGCGCGGATCTTCTCGACGTCATCAGGCGAGGCCTGATCGCCCGCGATCACCGCGGCGGGATCGCCGGGCGCAATGTAGAGCAGCGAGAAGACGAACAGCGCCACGAACAGCATGACGGGTATCGTCGAGATGATCCGTCTGACGATGAATGCGAACATGGGACGCCGTGTCTTATCCGGGTTTTGATCATGCCCGTCATGGTCGGGCTCGACCCGACCATCTCTGAAACCAGAGAATTCTGGCTACGAGATTCTCGGGACGAGCCCGAGAATGACGGTGCTGTTCGCCGATTAGGCCTTCGACACACCCCACAGCACCGGGAACGGGCCGCTGGTCACGCCGGAGACGCTCTTCCGCCAGGCCTGGTAGCCGAGATAGAAGCCCGTCGGGCAATAGACGACGTTCTGGACCGCCGCCTTGTTGAGCCGGCCCATCACGACCTTCTCCTCGGCGGTGTCCTTGGCGTTGAACCAGTTCGTCACCTCGGTCTCGACGGCTGGCACGTCGGGCCAGCCGAACCAGGCCTTGTCGCCATTGGCGCGCACGGCGGTATAGGAGGCCGGGTTCACGCAGTCGGCGCCGGCATGCCAGGTGTGGAACATGCTCCAGCCGCCCTGGCCGGGAGGCGTTTTCTGGGCGCGGCGCGCGCCGGTCGTGCCCCAGTCGGTGGCGACGAAATCGACTTTCATGCCGATGCTCTTCAGGAGCTCGGCCGTGACGTCGCCCATCGACTTGGTGGCCGACATGTCCTGCGCGACAACGCAGACCACCGGCTCGTCCTTGTAGCCGGACTCGGCCAGAAGCTTCTTGGCGGCGGCGACGTTCTTCATCTTCATCATCTCGCCGCCTTCCTCGGTGTAGAGCGGCGTGCCGGGCGTGAAGAAGCCGCCCATGGCCTTCCAGAGCTTGTCCTCGTCGCCGACGATCGAGCGCATGTAGTCTTCCTGGTTCAGCGCCGTCATCACGGCCTGACGCACCTTCAGATTATTGAAGGGCGGGTGCAGGTGGTTCATGCGGAAGGCGCCGATATTGCCGAGCGGATCGCCGATATCGACGCTGATATTGGCGTTCTTCTTCAGCACCGGCACGAGGTCGGAGAGCGCGGTCTCCCACCAGTCGACCTCGCCGCTCTGGAGCGCGGCGGCGGCGGTGGCGGCGTCGGGGATGATCACCCACTCGACACGATCAAACAGCATCTTCTTGCCGCCCGCGAGCCAGGAGGGCGCCTCGTCACGCGGCACGTAGTCGGCGAACTTCTCGAACACCGCCTTGGCGCCCGGCACCCATTCGCTGCGCACGAACTTCATCGGACCGGAACCGATATATTCGGTGATCTGCTGGAACGGATCGGTCTTGGCGATGCGCTCGGGCATGATGAAGGTGCAGGGCGAGTTGTTCTTGCCGAGCGCGAACAGCATCTTCGGATAGGGCTGCTTCAGCGACCATTTGAAGGTCGTGTCGTCGACGGCGACAAGTTCGTTCTCGATCGCCTTGATCATCGTGCCCATCGGATCGCGGGCCTGCCAGCGCTTCAGGCTCTGGACGACGTCCTTCGACGTCACGGGCGCGCCGTCATGGAATTTCAAACCCGGGCGCAGCTTGAAGGTCCAGACCAGACCATCGGCCGAGACCTCTTCGCTCGCGGTCATCTGGCGCTTGGGCTCAAACTTGTCGTCGATGCCGTAGAGCGTGTCCCAGACCAGCAGGGCGGCGTTGCGCACGACATATTGCGTGCCCCAGATCGGATCGAAATTGGCGAGGTTGGCCTGCGGCACGAAGCGCAGCGTCTTGGCGGCCGCGTTTTGCGACAGCGCCGGCATGGCAAGCCCGCCGGTTGCAGCCAGAGCGCCAGTCCCGGCGGCGGCCTTCAGAAATGATCTGCGGTCCATGTCACTTACTCCCCTGAAGCGGCGACCTCTGTCCGGGCGACCTTGGCGCGAGTTTGGGCAGAAAACCTCTGCCCTGACAACACGCATGATCGACCATTCGCGGCTGGCCCGCGCCTGCAGACTTCGTGCCAAACGGGACAGACTTGGCCAGCGGCGAGCGAAATCGGCAATCGCTGCCGGCTTTCGGGTTTGACCGGCAGAAAATTGCCGGACCAGCGCCTAAATCGATTTGATCGGTGAATCGATCCGGGCGAACGGCCTTGCGGATTCAAAAGCCGCCGCCGCGCGCAGCACCAGCCCGTCACGCCCGAACGGACCGACGAGCTGCAGACCCGCCGGCAGACCCGCTTTCGTCAGGCCGCAGGGTAACGAAATCGCCGGAGCCTGCGTGATGTTGAAGGGGTAGGTGAAGGGCGTCCAGCGTGTCCAGTCATCGCCATAGGCGCCATGCGCGGGCGTGTTGGCGCCGACCGCGAAAGCCGGCAGCGGCAGCGTCGGTGTCAAAAGCAAATCGAAGCGTGCATGAAATTGCGCCATGTGATGCGCAAGCGCATTGCGCTGATTCAGCAAGGCATCGACATAGCCGGAGCCCGGCACGCGCTCCCCGGCCTCGGCGACCGCGACGAGGCCGGGGTCCATGCGCCTGCGCGCCTCAGGCCCCGCGCTGCGCAGCGCCAGCGCCGCGCCGGCCGACCAGATCGTCATCAGCGTCTCGATGGGGTCGGCGAAACCGGGATCGACCTCCTCGACGCTCGCGCCGAGATCGCGGAAAGCCATCGCGGCATCGCGAGTCAGCGCGGCGATCTCGGGATCGACTACGACATCGCCGCCAAGCTTGGGCGACCAGGCGAGGCGCAAGCCCTTCACGCCGCCCTTTAGCGCCGCGACGAAGTCCGGCGGTGCATCGATCATTGCGGTCATGTCGCGCTCGTCGGGCCGGCCGATCGCGTTCATGGCGAGCGCGGTGTCCATCACCGTGCGCGTCAGCGGGCCGAGATGGGCGAGGAAGCCCATGGTCGAGACCGGAAAAGCCGGCACGCGGCCATAGGTCGGCTTCAGGCCGACGACGCCGGTGAAGGCGGCGGGTATGCGCACCGAACCCGCGCCATCGGTGCCGATGTGGATGCAGCCGAGATTGAGCGCAGCGCAGGAGGCCGCGCCCGCCGACGAGCCGCCGGGGCCGGTCGCGGTATCCCACGGATTGCGGGTGATGCCAGAGAGCGGCGAATCGCCGACGCCCTTCCAGCCATATTCCGGCATCGTGGTCTTGCCGAGGAAGACACAGCCCGCCTCGCGCAGCCGGGCGGCGGCGGGCGCGTCGTCAGGCCAGGGTGCGTCCGAACCGACGGCCGAACCGCGCCTCATCGGCCAGCCGGCAATGGCGATATTGTCCTTGATCGTGACGGGCACGCCATCGAGCGGTCCGAGCGCCCCGCCCGCGAGATGGCGCGCTTCGGCGGCCGCAGCCATGGCGAGGGTAACCTCGGCATCGCGGAAGACGAAGGCGTTGATGTCCGGTTCGAAGCGCTCGATCCGGGCAAGCACATCTTTAGCGACCTCGACCGGCGAAAGTTCGCGGCTGGCGAAGAGCGGGCCGAGTTCGGCGGCGGAAAGCGAGGCGATGGCGGTCATGTCAGGCCTGTCGATCAAAATAGAAAGCTAGGGAACCGCGACCGTCATTCCGGGCGCAGCGAAGCGGAGACCCGCAATCCATCATAGGGCATGGCAGTGCTCGACGATGGATACCGGATCGGCGCCGCTTTGCGGCTTGTCGGGAATGACGGCGGGTCGGTGAAAATGCGTCACGCATTTGCCACGCGCCAGGCGGCGCTGAGCAGCACATTGGCCCCGGCGGCCATGTCTTCGTCGGTGCTGAGCTCGGCTGGATTATGTGAAAGCCCGCCGATCGAGGGGATGAACACCATCGCGGTCGGGCAGAGCCGCGACATCATCTGCGCGTCGTGGCCTGCGCCCGAGATCATCCTGCGGATCGGCAGACCGAGTTCGGTCGCGCTTTGCTCCATGCCAGCGATCAGCTCTTCGGCGAAGGCGGTTGCCGGGAAACGGGCGAGGTCGCGAAAGCCGATCTGGATATCGTCGCGCTGCGAGAGTTCGGCGCAGAATTTGCGCACAGCGGCTTCGGCCTCGGCGAGCGGCGCATCGAGAGGGTTGCGCAGGTCGAGCGACATCACCACCGTCTCGGGCACGACGTTGACGTTGCCGGGCTGGACCCGGATGACGCCGGAGTTGGCCAGTTGGTTCGGAATGGTCTTCGTCAGCTCATTGGCGAAGATATTGATCCGCGCCGCGGCGAGGCCGGGATCCTTGCGATAGGCCATCGGCGTGGTTCCGGCATGGCTCGGACGACCCTTCAGCGTCAGTTCGAGCCAGCAGATCGCCTGGATGCCGGTGACAGCGCCGAGACCGCCGCCCTCGCTTTCCAGCACCGGCCCCTGCTCGATATGCATCTCGAGATAGGCATGCGCCTTGAGGAAGCCCGGCTGTTCGGCGCCCTCGTAGCCGATCCGTTGCAACTCCGCGCCGACGGCGACGCCGTCTGAATCGACCTCGGCATGGGCCGCCGCGACGCTCATGCCGCCGGCCCAGACATAGGAGCCGAGCATGTCGGGATGGAAGCGCGCACCCTCCTCATTGGTGAAGGCGATCACCGCCATGTCGCGTTTCGGCGTCAGGCCGGCGTCGCGCAAAGCCGCCAGCACCTCGACGCCGGCGATGACGCCAAGCGCGCCGTCGAAGCGCCCGCCGGTGCCGACCGTGTCGATATGCGAACCCATGATGACGGCCGGGCCGTCCTGCTGGCCTTTCAGGATGCCGACGATGTTGCCGATCGCGTCGATCTTCACCGTGAGCCCGAGCTGTTCCATCTGGCCGACCAGCCAGTCGCGGCCCTGCCTGTCCTCGTCGGTCAGCGCCAGCCGGCGGCAGCCTCCCTCCGGCGTCGCGCCGATCCTGGACAATTCGGCCAGCCGCGACACCAGCCGCGCGCCATCGATCCGCAGATTTGTACTCATGGGCAGGGTCTCCGGGCATGCTGCGGATCGGCGGGCAATGGCCCGAGCAGAGCGCGCAAGGCAAGATGCAAGCCGCTCACGCGCCGAGCAAGGCCGGTGGATGCCTGTCGACCCAGCCGGTCGCGTCTTCATAGGCCTGCGCGACCTGCAACAGCAGCAATTCCGACTGGTTGGGTCCCCAGAGCTGCATGCCCATCGGCAGGCCGGCCGCGTTGAAGCCGGCGGGCACGCTGATCGCCGGGCAGCCCGACATCGTCGCCGGAATCACCACCTCCATCCAGCGGTGATAGGTGTCCATGGCGCGGCCCGCGATTTCTCTGGGCCAATGCGTCTCGACCGCGAACGGAAAAACCTGTGCGCTCGGCAGGACGAGGATGTCGTAGCGCCCGAACAGCTTGCGGACATGCTGGTACCAGGCCGAGCGGAGGTTCGAGGCCTTCATCACCTCGAATGCGGTGAGATCGAGACCCTGCTGTGCCTCCCAGAGCGCCTCGGGCTTGAGGAGTCCGCGTCGGGCAGGGTCGGCGGCGATGTCGGCGAGGCTCGATCCGGCCTGCCAGGCGCGCAGTTTCAGCCATGCCTGCCAGATCGTCTCGGGGTCGAAGCCGAGGCTGGCGTCCTCGACCTGCGCACCCAGCGCCTCGAAGGCCTTCAGCGCCTCCCGGCAGAGCGCCAGAACGCCGTCCTCCATCGGCAGATGGCCCCCAAGATCGCCGAGCCAGCCGATGCGCAGGCCTGCGATGTCGCGGTCGAGCGGTCCGAGGAAGGCGGCCGGGTCCTCCCGGATCGACAACGGCACGCGTGGATCGTATCCCGACTGCACTGCCAGCAGCGCCGCGAGATCGCGGACTTTACGCGCCATCGGCCCCGCGACGCCGAGCTGCGGAATGAAAACCTCGTCCGCGTTCGACGGCACACGGCCATAGGAGGGGCGCAGGCCCAACACATTGTTGAAGGCGGCGGGATTGCGCAGCGAGCCGGCATGGTCGCTGCCATCCGCCACCGGCAGCATGCGAAGCGCCAGCGCCACGGCCGCGCCGCCACTGGAGCCGCCGGAGGTCTTCGACGGGTCGTAGGCGTTTCGCGTCGCCCCATGGACCGGGTTGTGGGTCTGCGAGCCCAGTCCGAATTCGGGCGTGTTGGTCTTGCCGATGATGATCGAGCCTGCCGCCTTCGTTCGCTCGACGAAGATCGCGTCGCTGTCGGCGATCGCATCCCTGAACAGCGGCGAGCCTTGCGTCGTCGGGAAGCCCTTCGCCGCCGCCAGATCCTTGATCGCCTGCGGGAAGCCGTGCATCCAGCCGCGCGAACGGCCCGATGCGAGTTCGGCATCGCAGGCTGCCGCGTCCTTCAGCACGTCGCCACGCTCGCGCAGCGAGACGATCGCGTTGACGATGGGGTTCACCCGGTCGATCTGGTCGAGGAACGCCGTCATCACCTCGACGCAGGAGATCGTGCTGGCGTGGATCGCCTGCGACAGCGCGATCGCGTCGAGCGCCGCGATCGCGGTCGCGGATTGATGACTGGCTGACATGGCGATCTAGGCCCCCGCCCCATGGCTGCGGCGATCATCGCCGCGATTTCCTGCGTTCGCCAGCTTTGTTCGGGCCTGCGATACTCGCAAGGCGTCCACCGCGCAGGCCTGCCCGGCGCGCAAAGTGCTGTCGCGGCGCGTGCAAGACCGCTAGAAGCGGCTCCCCATCGAACAAAGCGCAGATGTCCGAGCTCGCACTCACGATCAAACCGGCGAACCCATGGTTCGCGGAGGCCAGGGCCATGATCGCCCTGAGCTGGCCGATGATCCTGACCAATCTCGCGCAGATGGCGATGACGACGACCGATGTCCTGATGATGGGGCATCTCGGGCCGGATTCGCTCGCTGCCGGGGCGCTCGGCGCGAATCTCTACATGGCGATGCTGATCTTCGGCATCGGCGTGATGGCGGCCGTTCCGCCGATGCTGTCGATCGAACTCGGCGCCAACCGTCATGCCGTGCGCGAGGTCCGCCGGACGGTCCGGCAGGGTCTCTGGGCCGCCGTCACGCTGGTCGGGCCGATGTGGCTCTTCCTTTGGCAGGGCGAGGCGATCCTGCGCGGCATGGGCCAGGATGTAACGCTCGCGGAGGCGGCTGCGTCTTATGTGCGAACGCTGCAATGGAGCCTGCTGCCTTTCTTTCTCTATCTCGTGCTGCGCGGCTTCGTCGCCTCGCTGCAGAGGCCGTTTGCAGCCGTCGCCGTCGTCGTGGTCGCAGTCGCGTTCAACGCTTTTGCGAACTGGTGCCTGATGTTCGGCGGTCTTGGCTTTCCGGCGTTGGGCCTGCCGGGTTCGGGGCTTGCCACGACATTATCCTCGACGCTGCTGTTCCTCGGGCTCGCGCTGGTCATCAGCCGCGACCGCCGCTTCCGGCGCTACCGCCTGTTCGGCCGTGTCTGGGTTCCCGACTGGCAGCGTTTTCGCGGCTTCTGGCGGCTCGGGTTGCCCATCGGCATCACACTCGCTTTCGAGGTGGCCATCTTCAACGGCGCAGCCATGCTGATGGGGTTGATCGGGGCTACCGCGCTGGCGGCGCATGCGATCGCGATCCAGATCGCCTCGCTGACCTTCATGGTGCCGATGGGGATCGGACAGGCCGGCACGGTCAGGGTCGGCCGTGCCTTCGGAGCCAACGACAGGGACGGCGTGACGCGAGCCGGCACGATGGCGATCGTGCTGGGGCTCGGTTTCATGGCGCTGATGGCGCTGGTCATGCTGCTTGCGCCGCAGATCCTGGTCGGCCCGTTCCTCGACGTCTCCAAGCCCGGCGCGGCGGAGGTCGCGGCGCTCGCCATGTCCTTCCTGCTCTATGCCGCGATCTTCCAGATCGCCGACGGTGCGCAGGTGGTCGGCTCCTGCCTGCTGCGCGGCCTCGGCGACACCCGCATGCCGATGATCTTCGCCGGCCTCGGCTACTGGGCGATCGGGCTGCCGCTTTCGATCGCGCTGGGCTTTTTCACGCAACTGGCCGGCATCGGCATCTGGATCGGCCTCGCAGCAGCGCTGACCATCGTCGCAACGCTGATGCTGGGACGCTGGTGGGCGCGCGAAAAGCTCGGCCTGGTCAAACCCGCCTGAGTCCGCACGTCCTTGTCGGCTACGCGGCACGATGCACTGCGGCGCGATCCGTGCTACTTCATGCCGTTGGCTTCAACTCTCGAAAGCGTTTGAGAATGGCCCCGGATGACGTCACGCTGATCCGCGAAAGCTTTGCGCATCTGCATCGCAGAAAGCCGGAGGCAGCGGCTCTGTTCTATGAGCGGCTGTTCGAGATCGCTCCCGAGGTCAGGCCTCTCTTCAAGCCCGACATCCGGGCGCAGAGCGTCAAGCTGATGGAGACGCTGACGGTCGCCATCGCCACGCTCAACGACCCCAAGGGTCTCGCCATCCTGCTGCGCAAGCTCGGTCGGGAGCACAAGAGCTACGGCGTCAGGGATAGCCACTATGACAGTGTCGGGGCTGCGCTGATCTGGACGCTGCGCAGTTCGCTGGGCAGCGGCTTCACGCCGCAAATCGAGCGCGCATGGGCTGGGCTTTACGGCGAGATCGCTCGCATCATGATCGAGGCGAGCCGAGAGGCCTGAGTGCTCGGGCCTCCGGCTCGCTTCCCTTCCTCAGAACTCTTCCCACCCTGCGTCGGAGGCGCGGGCGTTGACGGCCTTCCTGGCGGGGGCGGGTCGTGCCGGGGCCGGCGCGGCCTTTGTCTGCGCGAAGGCGGCCTCGGCGAGCTTGCGCAGGCGCTCGGGCTCTCCGGCGGCGCGGTCCGTGGCGCGCACCGGCGGCGGGGCGTAGGCCGCGCGCGCTGCGGCGTGGCTCTGGGCTGATTCCGGCCCGGTGCGGAACGCGGCGACGAGGTCGTTGAGCTGGCCGATCTTGCCAGACAGCGACCCGGCGGACGCCGCGCTCTGTTCGGCCAGCGCCGCATTCTGCTGCGTCATCTCGTCGAGATGGGCGACRGCCTGGCTCATCTCGTCGATGCCGTTGGCCTGCTCGCCGGACGCCGCCGAAATGTCGGCAATGGTGGCCGCGACCTTCTGCGACGCCGAGAGAATCTGCGTCAGCGCATCGCCCGCCTGCCGCACCAGCCTGACGCCGCCCGTCACCTCGGCGTTGCTCGACGAGATCAGGCCGGAGATGTCCTTGGCCGCCGCCGACGAACGCTGCGCCAGCGTGCGCACCTCGCTTGCGACGACCGCAAAACCCTTGCCGGCGTCGCCGGCRCGCGCAGCCTCGACCGCCGCGTTCAGCGCCAGCAGGTTGGTCTGGAAGGCGATGTCGTCGATCACCCGGATGATGTCGGAGATCTTCTTCGAGGCGTCCTCGATGCGCGACATCGCAGCCACCGCTTCGGTCGCGATCGCGCCGCCGCCCTGGGCTGCCTCCATCGCCTCGGTCGCAATCGCCGCCGCCTGCCGCGAGGCCGCAGCCGACGCCTTCACCGACGCCGCAAGCTCCTCCGTCGTCGCCGCCGTCTCCTCCAGCGAGGAGGCCTGCTCTTCGGTGCGCTTCGACAGATCGTCGGCGCCCATGTTGATCTCGCGCGCCGCCAGGCCGACATCCGACGACGTCACCTGGATCGTCCGCACCGTCGCCGAGAGACGGTCGACGGTGGCATTGAAATCGTCGCGCAGCATCTCATAGGCCGCCGGCACGGACGCCTCGATGCGGTGCGTCAGGTTTCCGTTGGAGAGTTCCGACAGGCCCTTCGCCAGCGCGGCGACGACCTGCTCCAGTTCGCGCGCCTGCTCGACCTGCCGGCGGGCGGCGTCCTGGCGCTCGGTCTCGGTGATCCGGCGCGTCTCGTCCATCAGATCGGCCTGCGTCGTCGCCTGGGCTTCGAGTTGGGCCTTCTCGATCGCGGCGCTGCGCAGCACCCCGACGGCCTCGGCCATCCTGGCGATCTCGCCGCCGCCGCGCATTGCCGGGATCGCCGCATCCAGATCGCCCGAGGCGAGACGGTGCATGGCGTCCTTGAGGCTGCCGAGCGGTTTCATCATGCGGCGCACGATCAGCAGCAGCACGGCGCCGCCGACCAGCGCGATCAGCAGCCCCGCAATGACGTTACCGACGATCATCTCGTCGATCACGGTCAGGAAGTCGGCCTGCTTGATGCCGACGAACAGGATACCGACGACCTGATTGTTCGACTTCTGGACGATCGGCTCATAGACGGTGAAATAGGGCAGTCCGAGAATGTCGGCCGCGCCCGAATAGGTCTTCTTCTCCTTGAATACGGTGTCATAGGCCGCGCCCGGCGCGAGCTTGGTGCCGACCGCGCGAGAACCATCAGCCTTCTGGACGTTGGTTGCGACGCGGACATCGCCCATGAAGACCGTCGCGACGCTGCCGGCCAACGCCTTGACCTTGTCCACGGCCGCGAAATTGCCGTTCACCAGTTCGCTGCCGAAATAGAGCTTGTCACCGTCGAGCTTCGGCTCGCCCTTGGAGGCCAGCGTGTCGCGCAGCAGGTTGATGTTGACCGACAGGCTCGACTGCGCACGCTCGCGCATCGCCTTGTCGGCTGCCTGGATCGAGACCAGCACGGAGGCAGCGACCGCGACCGCGACGATCGCGACGCCGACAATGGCGAGGCGGGTTGAGATCGGCAGGCGGACGGCGAAAAGCTTTTTCATGGAGCAGTCCGGAACGGAGAAAAGCGCGTTTCGCGCATCTGGATCACTCAATTTAGAACCAGACTGGTAACAATCGGTTTAAATCCTGACGCTTGGTCATACACTCCGGGTAGAGAGACAGCCGCCCGATCAACCGTGTTGCCAATCCGTCACAGCGGACTTCCGCCACATTTTGGCCACATGCTGTTCACCCCACGGCCATCTCGCGCGCCTTGAACAACCGCAGCGGCAGCGCCTGTGGAACAGGACGGCTGCTTTCCGGTTATCCACCGCCCGCAAGACCACAAGCAGAGTCACATTTCATGTCCGTCGCGCCGTCCGCCCCTGTTTCCCTTCGTGATCGCAGCCGCATTCTTGTGCGGCTGGCGGCTTTGCTGATGCCGCTTGCACTAGCGGCCTGCGTCGGGGCGCGACAGGAGCCGTTCGAGGTCGCGCGCGCGCCCGGCGTCAGCGCCGAATATCTCTCGATGTATGGCGACATGCCCGATGAGACCTATCCGCTGCCAGCGACCGACATCTCGGAGGTCGACCCGAAGTTCCTGCGCCAGGTCGTCGCCTACCCGACGCGCGAGGCGCCGGGCACGATCGTGGTCGATACCGACAACCGCTTCCTCTATCTCGTGCGCGAGAACGGCCGCGCCATCCGCTACGGCATCGGCGTCGGCAAGCAGGGCATGTCCTGGCGCGGCCGCGCCACGATCGCCCGCAAGGCCGCCTGGCCGCGCTGGACGCCGACGGCCGCGATGGTCGCGCGCGACCCCGAGAAGAACGGCCCCTGGGCGGGCGGCATGGATGCTGGCCTCGACAACCCGCTCGGAGCCCGCGCGCTCTACCTCTACCAGGGCAACCGCGACACGCTGTACCGCATTCACGGCACCTCCGAGCCGTGGTCGATCGGACAGTCGGTTTCGAGCGGCTGCATCCGGATGTTCAACCAGGACATCATCGACCTGCACAGCCGGGTGCCGACGGGCACGACCGTCGTGGTGCTGAACCGCGGGACGCTGCTGGAACCCACCGAAGGCGAGAGCTTCGACGAGGTTCCCTCCGATCCGCTCTGACGTTTGGTCATGATGATCCAGCCCGCCTTGATACCGTCACAGGCAGGCACCACCTCTTGCTACGGCTGCGCAGCCGCGCAGCCCAAAATGAGAGGAGATGACGATGACGCCGCAAGAACGCGACGTGATCGCCGGGATTTTCGACCGCCTGCGTCAGGCGGCCAACCAGCCCCGCGACCCCGAGGCTGAGCGCTTTATCGCCGAGCGCCTGCGCGACCAACCCTATGCGCCCTACGCCATGGCGCAGGCCGTCTATGTGCAAGAGCAGGCGCTGACCAATCTGCAGTCGCAGGTGGAACAACTGCAGGCGCAGATGCGCGACCTGCAGAGCCGCCCGGCCGAGGCCGCGCCGCAGTCCGGCGGCTTCCTGTCCGGCATCTTCGGTGGCGGAGCCAGGCCTGCGGATGCAGCCCCTCGCTCCGGCTCGGTGCCAGGCTTCCCGCCACGTCCGCAGGGGCAGCCCTCGCCGGCCTGGAATACGCAGCAGCCCGGCACGATGCAGGCGGCCCCGATGCAGCAGGGCTCGATGCAGCCAGGCATGCCCCAGCAGCAGCCGGGTCCGTGGGGCGGACAGCCGCAGCAGCCTCCTCCACGCGCCGGAGGCGGCTTCATGGCGAGCGCGCTCACGACCGCGGCCGGCGTCGCCGGCGGCATGGTGCTCGGCAATGTGCTGACCAACGCCTTCAGCGGAGGCCACAAGACCGGCGGCGACCAGACGGCGAAGGCAGCCGATGCCGGCTCCGCTTCCGACAGCTCAGGCTCGTCCAGCAACGGTTCTGGAGACAGCGCCGGGACACAAAACGCCGGCGACAACAGCAACTACAATGACGGCTCGTCGGATCCGGCGAACTATCAGGACGCCAGCTACGACGCTCCGGTCGACGCCGGCTATGACGACGGTTCGAGCTTCGGCGGCGGCGGCGACGACGACAGCTACGCCTGAACCGGCCTGGTCGCTGCGGTCCTGAACAATGAAGAGCCCGCCCGGTGCAGACCGGGCGGGCTTTTTTCATGCCCCGATGGAAGACCGGATCGGCGTCAGATCACCTGTACCTTCGCGCCGACCCGGACGCGCTCGTAGAGATCCGTGACGTCGTCATTGGTCATGCGGATGCAGCCCGACGAGACAGCCTGCCCGATGGTGTGGGGCTCGTTGGTGCCGTGGATGCGGTAGAGCGACGAGCCCAGATACATAGCCCTTGCGCCCATCGGGTTTTCCGGCCCGCCCGGCATGAAGCGCGGCAGATCGGGACGGCGCTTGAGCATTTCGGGGGGCGGCGTCCAGGTCGGCCATTCGGCCTTGCGCGTGATGCTCTTCATGCCCGCCCATTCGAAGCCGGGACGACCGACGCCGATGCCGTAGCGCATGGCGCGCCCGCCGGACTGGACCAGAAAGAGGAACTTCTGATTGGTATCGATGATGATCGTGCCGGGCGACTGGCGACCGTCATAGGCGACCTCCTGCTTGTGGAAGCGAGGATCGATGACGCGCTCGATCGGGCGCTCCATCTCGATGGGCTGCCCCAGCGCCGCGACGCGGCGGCCGGGCTCGCGCGGCTGCGCCTGGGGCGCGAAGGGATCGACGGGATAGGCCGGCTGGCTGCTGCGGCCATAGGCGGCATAACCGCCCGGCCGGTTGTAGACGGCGCCGCCCCGGCCGCCCTGCGAGGGATCGCGGCCAGTCATCAACATCTCGATGAACCCACCGCCGTAGTTGGCGCGCCCGGCCGAGGCGGTCGTCATCGGGTCGACCGGCAGAGGCTGGGCGTAGTTCTGGGCGAAGGCCGGCCCGCCGAGAACTACGGCCGCGAAAGGCAGGAGAAGCACTGGACGCATGACGGATACTCTCTCGACATCAACCTGCCGGAGAGCGTGCGGAGCGGCCCTAGAAGGAATGGTGAATCGTTGACTCTGGCGCGCCTCAAGCCCGGTTATTCCCGCGAATTCAACGAATTAACCTTAGCATTTCGGCAAGGCACAGGGTGAACGAAGCGTTGCGCCCCTGCCAGGGCGACGTCAGCGCCCGCAGCGCACGAAGACCATCGTACCATAGCGGTTGGCAACGCTCTCCTCGAGCCAGCGCAGGACGAGCGTCCTGCCATCGAAGGAGACGATCTCGCGATCCTTGCCGCCGTCACCCGCCGGACCGATCAGGCTCTTGCCGAGCAGGGAGGATTTGATGACGTGCTCGCTCGTTTTGCTCTCGTCGGGGCGATGGAGCATTACGCCGCCCGACGGCCCCTTCGCGATCGTGTAGGGCGCGCCGCACTGACCGGCGGCCGCCGCCCTGACCCTGGCCGCATCGGCCTCGCGAAAATAGGAAGCGAGACCCCAGCGGCCGACCAGTTGGTCGGCGGTCTGCGCCGCCGCCGGCACTGCTGCAAGCGTCGAGGCGATCCCGGCCGCGAGAGCCGAATGCCTGAAAATCGTCATCGCAACTCCTCCTTCATGTCAGGCTGCCGGCCCCGGAGCCCGCTTGCGGCTCCGGCGCGCGACCCACCACAGCCGCAGGGTGGTGCGGCAGCGGGCGATGTCGCAGGCGAGCATGAATCCAACATAGACGAAGCCGCCGACGACGATTTGTAGCGTGAGCTCGACAGGAGCGGCAAACCGGTTGCGCAACGGCCAAATCGCCAGCGCCATCAGCGCGGCGGCCAGCACCACGAGCCCGCAATCGCGCAGCGGCGGCAGGACGGGCAGCGCTCGCAGCGCCGCTATCGCGGTGATCGCGAGCACGGCCAGAAATGCCGCCGTCTGGCCGATGGCATAGGCCGTCGGCCCGACCGTCGGCGCCAGCATAATCCCCAGGATGAGATTGATCGCTAACCCCAGCACCGCCGCGAGCGTTGCGACGACCGTGCGCTTCCCGATCAGAAAGACGGGGTAGAGCGCAGCCAGAAAGATGGTGATCGCCGCGAAGCCCGGCACCAGGATCGCCATGTAGCTCGCAAAGCGGCCCTGAAAGCTCGGCGGCACCAGCAGCCTGTCAAAGGCGGGCAGAACCATCCAGACACCGACCGCCGCCGGAAGCGCCACCATCAGCACCAGCAGGATATTGGCCGAGATCCGCCTTTCGGCAGCCCGCCTGCCCTTGACCTCGTCGAGCCGGATGACCTCGCGCAGCAGCACGATCTCGAGCGTCGCGCCCAGCGTGCCGAACAGGCGAAGACCCATGTCGGAGGCAAGCGAGAAATAGCCCGCTTCGGCATAGCCATGAGCATTGGCGAGCAGCGAGCGGTTGAGCAGGGGAATCAGCGAGTAGATCGCGTTGCCGGCGACGAGCGGCAGCGCATAGACGAAGAAGCTCCAAGCGACGTCCCTGCGCGCGGCCGCAATCGAGAGCGGCGCGTCGGCGAGTGCGCGACGCACGGTGAGCAGCGCGACGGCGACGCTGAGCAGACCGCCGAACAGTACGACCGTCGGATCGCGCGTCCACCAGGCGCCGCCGACCATCAGGATCAGCGCCATGACGTTCTTGATGATGATCAGCCGGGCATAGGCGGCATCGAGGAAGCGGGCCCGGGCGATGGCGCCGTGATAGTCGAAAAGGCCGGCCCCGATGCCGGCGAGCACGGCGGCCGACAGCAGCATCGCCGGCAGCTTGAAGTCGATGCCGGCCGCGACCGCCGCGACCAGCAGCGCCGCGAGCGTCATGCTGATGCCGGCCGCCAGCAGGTCGAGCGTCGCGCGGATTTCCGGCCGGGTTTCGCGGGTCGTCAGCGAATAGAAGCGGATCGCCGACAGCTTCAGCCAATCGAGCAGAGCCGTATTGACCAGCACGATAATGGCCGCGCCAATGGCGTAGCGGCCAAATTCCGCCGGCCCGAGAAAATACGCGATGAGCAGACCGAGAACGAAGTTCAGCCCGGCATTGATGACGAAGGGCAGGAGGACGGTCATGTCAGTCCGGTCACGGCGACGCAGCTGTAAAGGTCTTGGCGGCAAAGGTCCCGCGACTCAGGCACGCGCCGGAGATCGAGGCTGTTCATGGCGTAGCGGCCCCATGGCGGTTTTCCAAGGGGAAGGCCGGGATTGTCAGAGGCAGCGCGACGACAGCGCGGGTCTGGTCTGCTGATGCCGACCGAGCCGTTGTTCTATCTCGTCGGCTGGGCGACGACGCTGCTGATCGCGATCGGCAAGAGCGCCTTTGGCGGCGGGCTCGCCATTCTCGGTATTCCGCTGCTGGCGATCGTTACCGAACCCCTCGACGCGGCGATCATGGTCGCGATGCTGGTCTCGCTGATGGATCTCATGGCGCTGCGGAGTTTTGGCCGCGAGACTTGGTCGAAGCCCGATCTCGTCTGGCTGCTGCCGGGCCTCGTGACCGGGATCGCTATCGGCTATGTCGTCTTCACCCGGGTCGATCCGCGCATCGTCACGCTCCTGATCGGCGTGACCACGCTCGCCTTCACGCTGCAATGGTTCCTGAAGGGGCGGCTGGCGGCCCCGGGCGCACGTCCGGTCTCGCCCAGGCTCGCGCTGCTGGCGGGCACGGCGTCGGGCTTCACCACCTTCGTCGCCCATGCCGGCGGGCCGCCGGTGGCGATGTACCTGCTCGGGCGCGGCCTGCCCAAGACCATTCTGGTGGGCACCACCGTGGCGCTGTTCACGCTCGGCAACTGGCTCAAGCTGCCACCCTATTTCGCGCTGGGGCTGAAACATCCGCAAGCGCTGTGGGGCGCGCTCGTGCTCTCGCCCGCCGTGCCGATCGGGATCTGGCTCGGCCGCATCGTGCATGACCGGCTGGAGCAGAAGACGCTGTTCGTCTGGTGCTACGGGCTGCTGGCGGTCGCGGCCATGAAGCTGACGGTGGATTCGGGGTTGGCGCTGCTGCGTTGAGCGAATGCCGCCTTGCCATCGGGCCCCTGTTCCGCCGCGCCGATAGGCCTTAAGCGATCCGCCATGACCGCCGCCCTCCCGCCGATCCGCGACGCCCGCGATTCCGATTCAGCGCCGCTTGCCGCCCTCATCGCCGCGAGCTTCGCCGAGTATCCCGACTGTCTGTTCGATTGGTCGGAATTCCCCGAACTGCGTGCGCCCGCGAGCCATTTCGCGGCGAAGGGCGGCAGGCTCTGGATCGCGGACGCGCCGGGCGGCGCGGTCGCAGGCTCGCTCGGGGTCGTGCCCGTGCCCGAGCAGAACGCCGTCGAGATCTTCAAGGTCTATGCCGACCCGGTCTTTCGCGGCTCGGGACTGGCGCAGGCGCTGTTTGCGCGCGCGCTGGGATTTGCCGAAGCCGGCGGCTATGGCGAGATGACGCTGTGGTCGGACACGCGCTTTGCGCGGGGTCATCGCTTCTACGAAAAGCTCGGCTTCGTGCGCTGGCCCGGCTCACGCTATCTCGCCGACGTGTCTTCGACCTGGGAATACCATTTTCGCAAGCCGCTGACCGGCCCGCCGGCATGACGCCATCGGTTGCGTTGCGGGCCATCCTCGGCATCGCGCTGCTCACCGCCATGGATGCGGTGGTCAAGGCGCAGATGCAGCAGCATCCCTTCCTCGTCGCGCTGTTCATGCGCTTCGCCACCGGCGGCGTCTGCGCGCTCGCGGTGCTGGCGCTGGTCCGGCCGGCCTTTCCGACCCGCGAAAGCCTGATCGGCAACATTGCCCGCGTGCCGGTGGTGGTGATCACGGCCGGCAGCTTCTTCTATTCGCTCTCGGTGCTGCCGCTCGCGGAGGCGCTGACGCTATCCTTCCTCGCGCCGGTCTTCGTGGCGCTGCTCGGCGGGTTGCTGCTGAAGGAGAAGCTCGACGGGCGGATATTCCAGGCGCTGGGCTTCGGCGTCGCCGGCATGCTCGTGATGGTCTGGCCGCGCCTGCAGGGCGAGGTCAGTGGAGCGGGGCTCGGCGTCGCCGCCGCGCTGTTCTCGGCCATCGCCTACGCCTTCAACCTGATCCTGCTCAGGCGCATTGCGCAGAAGGAGCACCCGGCGGTCATCGTCGTGTTCCAGAATCTCGGCCCGGCGCTGCTGCTCGCCATCCCCGCCGCTTACGCCTTCGTGCCAATGACGACGCGCGATCTCGGCGCCTATTTCGTGGCCGGGGCGCTTGGTGTCGCCGGCCACCTGACGCTGACCTCCGCCTTCGCCCGCGCCGCAGCTTCGCGGATCGCGCCGATCGAATACACCGCGCTGATCTGGGCGAGCTTGCTCGGCTACGTCATGTTCAGCGAGGTGCCGCTGCTGACGACCTATGCCGGCGCGCTGCTGATCGTGGCCGGCGCGATCGCGGTCAGCCGGCGGTAGGTCAGACCCTGGTCGTCGCCGGGAAGATCATGCAGGTCTCGGTGCCGTGCGCCAAAAGCTTGCCGTTTTCGTCGACGAGCCGGCCCTCGGTCGTGGCGACCGTGCCGCCGCGATGGATCAGCTTGCCCTCGCAGCGCACCACGCCGCTCCCGGGCATGACCGGGCGGACGTAGTTGATCTTCATTTCCAGCGTCGTGTAGCCCTCGCCGGCCTTGAGCGTCGAATGCGCCGCGCAGGCCATGGCGGAATCGAGGATGGTCGCGGTCCAGCCGCCATGGATCGTTCCCAGCGGATTGAAGAAGCGCGGCGACGGCCGGCCGACAAAGACGACGCGCCCGTGCTCGACCTCGGCGAGATCGAAATCCATCGTATCGGCGAAAGGCGGGCCGGGATGGCGGCCCTCGATCATCCCGCGCAGGAACGAGACACCATCCTCGGCCAGCAGAACCTCGCGGGCCACGACCCCAACTTCTCGCGCCATGACTGCTTGCCTCGCCAATGTGTAGATACACGCTAGCGGCAGCCGGACGCTGCGGTCAAGCCTTGCTCAGCCGGCGGCCCGCGCGACGCGGCGCAAGGCGCGCAGGCCGTCGCGGGTCTCGCTCCAGAGCTCCTTGCCGAGCCCGCCCTCGATCCTGTCCTGCGCGGCGCGCCAATACGGGATCGCGGCCTCGATCGCCGCCCGTCCCGTATCGGTGACGGCATAGATCGAGGCGCGGCCCTTGCACGCGACCGGCTCGATCAGCGCCTCGGCCGCCAGAAGCTGCAGGTTGCGGGTGAGCGAGGTCCGCTCCAGGGCAAAGCGTTCCGCCAGTTCCGTGACCGAGCGGTACGCGCCCGTGCTCAACGCCGACAGCAGGACGAACTGCGTGATCTTCAGCCCGCTCGGCCGCATCGCCTCGTCATAGGCCCGCGTCACGGCCCGCGCGGTCATGCGGATATGAAGCGCGACGCAGGAGCGGCCGATCTCGTCGAGGCGTGGATCATGGGGCCTTGGGTCGTCAAGCCTTGGGTCGTCAGGCCTTGGGTCGTGTTTGGAAACGGTCATGGCGCAATGGTAGCGCGTCCGCGAGACCCACGCGATTCACTTTGACAGGCGATCGATTCTCGCGTCGGCGATGATTTCTTGACTCTGTCATGTGCCGCGCCTATCTCCGCGCAATCGGTTAGCACTCATGAAACGAGACTGCTAACGGATGCCCATCGCGGGCTCGCGAAATGACGCCCGCATCGAATTAGACTCGAGAGGAAGACTGAACCATGAAGTTCCGTCCGTTGCATGACCGCGTTGTGGTCCGTCGCCTTGATGGCGAAGAGAAGACCAAGGGTGGCATCATCATCCCCGATACCGCCAAGGAAAAGCCCCAAGAGGGCGAGATCGTCGCCGTCGGCCCCGGTGGCCGCGACGAGGCCGGCAAGCTGACCCCGCTGGACGTCAAGAAGGGCGACCGCGTCCTCTTCGGCAAGTGGTCCGGCACCGAGGTCAAGATCGATGGCAAGGACCTTCTGATCATGAAGGAATCCGACATCATGGGCGTCATCGGCTGAACGCCTGAGACCGCTTTTCCCGAAATTTCATAAGGAGTTGCTCTCATGGCAGCCAAAGACGTCAAGTTCTCCACCGACGCGCGCGACCGGATGCTGCGCGGCGTCGAAATCCTCAACAACGCCGTCAAGGTGACGCTCGGTCCCAAGGGCCGCAACGTCGTCATCGACAAGTCGTTCGGCGCGCCGCGCATCACCAAGGACGGCGTCACCGTCGCCAAGGAGATCGAGCTCGCCGACAAGTTCGAGAACATGGGCGCCCAGATGGTGCGCGAAGTGGCCTCGAAGCAGAACGACGCCGCCGGCGACGGCACCACGACCGCGACCGTTCTCGCCGCCGCCATCATGCGCGAAGGCCTGAAGTCGGTGGCCGCCGGCATGAACCCGATGGACCTGAAGCGCGGCATCGACCTTGCGGTCGAGGCGATCGTTGCGGACCTGAAGAAGAACTCCAAGAAGGTCACGACCAACGCCGAAGTCGCGCAGGTCGGCACCATCTCGGCCAATGGCGACGAGTCGGTCGGCAAGATGATCGCGACCGCCATGCAGAAGGTCGGCAACGAGGGTGTCATCACCGTCGAGGAAGCCAAGACCGCCGAGACCGAGCTCGACGTCGTCGAGGGCATGCAGTTCGACCGTGGCTATCTCTCGCCCTACTTCATCACCAATGCCGAGAAGATGGTCGCCGAGCTGGAAGATCCCTACATCCTCGTCTTCGAGAAGAAGCTGTCCTCGCTCCAGGCGATGCTGCCGATCCTCGAGGCCGTCGTGCAGACCGGCAAGCCGCTGCTCATCATCGCCGAGGACGTCGAGGGCGAGGCTCTGGCCACGCTCGTCGTCAACAAGCTCCGTGGCGGCCTGAAGGTCGCGGCCGTCAAGGCTCCGGGCTTCGGTGACCGCCGCAAGGCCATGCTCGAGGACATCTCGATCCTGACCGCCGGCCAGATGATCTCGGAAGACCTCGGCATCAAGCTCGAGACCGTGACGCTCGCCATGCTCGGACGCGCCAAGAAGGTGCGCATCGAGAAGGAGAACACCACGATCATCGACGGCGCCGGCAAGAAGAAGGACATCGAAGGCCGCGTCCAGCAGATCAAGGCGCAGATCGAGGAGACCTCCTCGGACTACGACCGCGAGAAGCTCCAGGAGCGTCTGGCCAAGCTCGCCGGCGGCGTCGCGGTCATCCGCGTCGGCGGCGCGACCGAGGTCGAGGTCAAGGAGAAGAAGGACCGCGTCGACGACGCCCTGAACGCGACCCGCGCGGCCGTGGAAGAAGGCGTCCTGCCGGGCGGCGGCGTCGCCCTCCTGCGCGCGCTCTCGACCGTCAAGTCGATCAAGACCGCCAATGACGACCAGAAGACCGGCGTCGAGATCGTCCGCAAGGCGATCATGGCCCCGGCCAAGCAGATCGTCGACAACGCCGGCGATGACGGCGCGGTCGTGGTCGGCAAGCTGCTCGAGTCCAAGGAATACGCCTTCGGCTACAATGCCCAGACCGGCGTGTACGGCGATCTGGTCAAGGCCGGCATCATCGACCCGACCAAGGTCGTGCGCACGGCGATCCAGGACGCGGCTTCGATCGCCGGCCTGCTGATCACGACGGAGGCGATGATCGCCGAGCTGCCCAAGAAGGACGCCATGCCCCCGATGGGCGGTGGCGGCGGCATGGGCGGCATGGACTTCTGAGGAAGTCCAGACGCCCAAGACGTCAAAGTGCTGGAACCGGGCAGGCCCGGTTCCAGTGGCGGCATGGACTTCTGATCCAAGTCACCTGCGAAAGACGAGAGGCCCGGCGCAAGCCGGGCCTTTTTCATGTCCGGCGGATTACAATCGGTTGATGTCGGTCGACAGCCATTGAATGGCCGCATCCGGTGGATCATGGTCCGAATCGTGGCGTTCGCCACAGCTTTCAAGCCCAGTCAGGGATGTGCCGATGCGCCCGTTGAGTTTCGCCGCCGCCGCGCTCGCCGTGATCGCATTGATCGTCGGCCAGCAGACCGGCAGCGCCGGCATCATTGGCATGGGCGTGGTCGGCGTGCTGCTGGCGGTCGCGCTCTTCCGCTCGACGGAGATCGACTTTTTCCTGAAGATATTCTCGGCCATTTTCGGCACGGAATATGTGGTCTTCGGCGCCGGCGCGATCCTGACCCAGCTCGGCTACTGGCCGCAAGGGTGGCAGGCGGCGGCCCCGCCATCGAGCCTTGCCACCACCGTCGCGGTCTTCGGCATCCTGATCTACGCGATCTCCTTTGCCCCGATCGTGCAGCGCATCGCGCGGATTTCGTCGCCCTATTTCCTGTCGGATGAGCGCACCACGGCGCATCTGTGGCCGTTCGGCAGCTACCGCGTGAAGCTCGGCCATCTCGCCGTGGCGCTGATCGTGTTTTTGATCGTACTGAACCAGGCGCAGGTCGGCGTTTCGCTCAGGCTGAACTTCTTCTACCGCGATTTCTACAACGCCCTGCAGGAGAAGAACGCGCCGGCGTTCTGGGAGCAGCTGCTCTGGGTGTTCTGCGTCTGGGCCGCGATCTCGGCGATTTCCAACCTGATCGAGATCGTGGCGCAGTCCGTCCTGCTGATCCGCTGGCGCGAATGGATGGCCGAGGAATACGGCAAGCGCTGGCTCCAGAACGGCACGCATTACCGCATCTCCCTCGCCGGAGCGGCCGACAACCCCGACCAGCGCATCGCGGAAGACACCCGCTCCTTCCTGAACCAGACCTATCAGTTCTCGCTGACCATGCTGACGCAGGTCTCCACGCTGGTCTCGTTCTCAATCATCCTGTGGACCATTCCCGTCGCGATCACGGTTCCCGGCACCGACATCGTCATTCCCGGCTTCATCTTCTGGGCGACGCTGATCTATGCGGCGATCTGCACCTGGATCACCCATCTGATCGGCAAGCCGCTGATCGCGCTTGATTTCGAGCAGGAGCGGCGCGAGGCGAATTTCCGTTTCTCGCTGGCGCGCCTGCGCGAATATTCCGAGCAGATCGCGCTGATGCGCGGCGAGCCGGCCGAACGGCAGAATCTCGGGCGGGGCTTTGGCGCCATCGTCTCGAATTTCTACCAGTTGATGTGGCGCAAGCTGAAGCTGAACACCTTCACCCTGTCCTATAATCAGGCGAACGTCGTCATCCCCTATGTCCTGCTTGCGCCATACTATTTCGGCGGAGCGATCACCTTCGGCGTGCTTAGCCAGGTCGCCTCTGCGTTCGGGCGGGTCGAGACGGCGATGTCGTTCTTCATCAACTCGTACCAGTCGATCGCCTCCTATCTCGCCTCCATCAACCGCCTGACGACCTTCGAGGCCGCGATCGCGCAGGCTCAAGGAGCCAACGCCGGCGAAAAGGGCGTCCATCAGGCGACCGCACCGGGCGCTTCCGTGCATGTCGACGACGCGACGCTCAGCCTGCCGACCGGACAAGCGATCGTGCGGGTGCAGGATCTCGACCTCGGCGCGGTCAGGCGCACGCTCGTGGTCGGTCCTTCGGGATCCGGCAAATCGACGCTGTTTCGGGCCATCGCCGGCATCTGGCCCTTTGGCCAGGGCAAGGTCGGCATTCCCGCCGGCGCGCAGATCATGCTGCTCCCGCAGAGGCCCTATCTGCCGCAGGGCACGCTGCGGGCGGCCATCGCCTACCCCTCACAGGCCGACGCTTTCAGCGACGCCGACATCAAGACTGCCATGCATGCGATGAAGCTCGACCATCTCGGCGACCGGCTCGACGAGGTCGATCTCTGGGGCCAGCGCCTGTCTGGCGGCGAGCAGCAGCGCCTGGCCGTGGCGCGCGCGCTGCTGGCAAAGCCCGACTGGCTGTTCCTCGACGAGGCGACCGCTTCGCTCGACGAGAAGCTCGAAGGCGAGGTCTACGCCACGATCGAAAGCGCGCTGCCGCAGACGCGGATCGTCTCGATCGGCCATCGCTCGACGCTGCGCGAAATGCACGATGCTGTCGTGACGATGCAGCCCAACGAGGACGGCACGTTCAGCCCGAAGGCGGCAAGCCCGGCGATGGCCGGGTAGAGCAAGGCCGACTGATCGAGCCCCCTCCCCATCATCCTGGGCGAGCGAAGCTCGTCCCGCGATCCATCATCGAGCACGACAGCGCCTTATGATGGATTCCGGGTCTGCGCTTCGCTTGCCCGGAATGACGGCGAGGGAATGATCAAAACCAGAGCCATTGAAATCACAGGATTGATTTCGTGACAGGGTCTCAGGACGGGCGTTGCCGTATCGCGCCCGCAGCCCTCAGAGCGTCCGGTCGAACTGGACTTCTCCGGCCGCGCCCTTGATCACGAGCTTGCCGTTGACGAGGTCCCAGTTGCGCGCGCCGCGCAGCGCGGTGAGATAGCTGCGCTCGAAATCGAGCATGGCCTTGTCGCAGGTGCGCTTGGTCAGCGCGAGCGGCCCGACCGCGAAGCCCTGCTGGCGCAGCGGGTAGGAGGCGGCCGAGAAGGTGTTGCAGCCGCCAAAACCCGTGCCGCGCAGATTGGCGTCGACATGGAAGGTGGCGCGCCGGTCGGCGACAGGCTTGCCGTTCAGCGAGACCGCGGCCCAGGCGCCGCCGAGCGGAAAGGTCTTCTCCTGCTGGGCGGGCGGAATGTAGGTGTCGGGCTGCGGCGGTCGCTCGTTGCCGCCGCGGCCACGGCGCTGGGCTTCGGCGGGGGCAGCGATCAGCGAGAGCGTCGGCACGAGTGCGGCGAGAAGAGCGGCGTAGCCAAGGCGTCGGTTCATGGTTTTCTTACCTGCAGTCAGGACCGCGACGATAGCGCATGGAGCATCCCTGGAGAAAGCGCGTAGCGGCGTATTGTCCAAGGATCAATCATGAACCGCAGCCATAGCGGTGAATTCAGGATTTTACGCGGCAGCCGCGCCGGCCGATATCAACCCGATCGGTGATCTTAAGAAAATTTGTGCGGGCCTGCATCCACAGCCCCCGGCGGCGAGTAGCAACTCCACGTCGGGAACACGACGGCTTTGGCGATCCTGCTGTTCCCCCCGAGGCAGGAACGCAACATGAGAGGCCGCTTCCCCCCGGAGCGGCCTCTTTTTTCGTCTGGAACGCGTCAGATTCGTGCGAAAAGTCGCTCTGTCAGCGGGTTGGCCTTGCGGAAAACATAGGCCGGCGCGCTCACGGTGATGTCGTCGGCGCCCTGGCGGGCGAGATGCTCGACCAGCGCGAAGACCGATTTTTCCGGGCAGTGAATCGTCTGGACGCCATCGCGCCCGGCCACGCCGAAAGGAAGCCGCGCGCCGAAAAGTTGGCCGAGCGCCTCGACCGCCGCCGCCGAGCCGTTGACCGCGCGGGCGCGAATCTCGCGCGTCGTCCGCGCCTCCTCCTCGGCTGCGATGCGGGACAGGATGGCGTTGGCTGCCGCACGCGCCTTTTCGCTCCAGGGCGCGCGCACGGAGGCGACGAGGTTGGCCTCCGATGACAGCATCGTGCCGTCGTCGAGTACTTTCAGCGCGTTGCCCGCCAGCGTCGCGCCGGTGGTGGTGATGTCGACGACGATTTCGGCGGTGCCGGCGGCCGGCGCGCCCTCGGTCGCGCCCAAGCTCTCGACGATGCGGTAGTCGGCGAGGCCATGCTGCGCGAAGAAGCGGCGGGTCAGGTTCACGTATTTCGTGGCGACGCGCAGCCTGCGACCCTGCCGGATGCGCAGGCCTGAGGCGACGTCGTCGAGATCGGCCATGGTGCGGACATCGATCCAGGCCTGCGGAACGGCGACGACGACATTGGCGTTGCCGAAGCCCAGCGGCGTCAGAATCTCGACGAGCGCGTCGGCATCGCTGACCTGCTCGCGCACCAGATCCTCGCCGGTGACGCCCAGATGAACGGCGCCCGAAGCGAGCTGCGAGACGATCTCGGAGGCCGAGAGGAAAGCGACCTCCGCGCCCTCGACCCCGGCGATCGTTCCGCGATAGTCGCGCTCGCCGCGCGACTTGACGAATTTCAGGCCGGCGCGGCCGAAGAACGCCGTGGCGTTTTCCTGCAGCCGGCCTTTGGAGGGCACGGCGAGAACGAGCGGCGCGTTGTCGGGAGCCTGCGAGGCGGTCTCTTCAAATGCCTGCGGCGCTTGTGTCATGATGCGTCTCCCGCCAGCCGGTCGAGCCAGAGCGAGGCGCCGACCGCAGGCGTCGGGCTTTTCGCGCCGAGGCGGCCGAGCACATCGTCATAGCGCCCGCCACCGGCGACCGGCTTGCCGTCGCCGCGCGCAGCGTCGTGAAGCTCGAAGATGAAGCCGGTGTAGTAGTCGAGATTGCGGGCAAAGCCGGTCTGGAACGCAATCTGCGCCACATCGACGCCGCGCACGGCGAGGAAACCGGTGCGCTCGTCGAAGGCGTCGAGTTGCCTCGCAAGGTCGAGCGAGGCGCGCTCCGCCAGCGCGCGTAGCGCAGCCGACGCGCCATCGGGATCACCTGTGACGGCAAGCGCCTCCGCCAGCACGGCGCGGACATCGCCGCTGACGGGGTTCTCGCGCTCGGCGGCCCGCGCCAGGAAGCGCTCGGCAATATCGCCCGCGCTGCGGCCGCCCACCGTCGCTATGCCGGCGATCGACAGCACGTCCTCGACGAAAGCCTTCGCCGCCTTTGGGTCCTGCCCCTCAAGCGCCTTGAGCAGGCCGGCATGGGCGGCGTCACCCTCGGATTTCGGCACATCGAGCGCGGCGACCGCATCCGCCCCCCTGCCCTGCACGACCGCGCGCATCAGCCGGCGGCGCGAAGCATGCGGCACGGCAAGACCGTCGAGCAGCGCGTTCAGCAGCGCGACATCGCCCATCACGATCTTCGGCTGGCTAAGACCGAGCGCGGCCGTGGCCTCGATCGTCAGCGCCATGATCTCGGCGTCGGCGGCGGCGAAATCCGTCCGGCCGAAGGATTCAAGCCCGGCCTGCGCGAACTCGCCGGGCTCGCGCGCCCGCATCCGGAAGACCGGACCGGCATAGGCATAGGCCGCCGGCTCGGTCGCGCCAGACGCTATATGATCGAGCGCGACGGGGATGGTGTATTCGGGCCGCAGACACCAGTCGCGGCCATCGGCATCCTGCGTCATGAAGATGCGCCGGCGGATATCCTCGCCCGAGAGGTCGAGGAAGACGTCCGCAGGCTGCAGGATCGCCGGCTCGGCGCGGCCATAGCCCTCGCGGGCCAACAGCGCGATCACGGTCTCGATTTGGGCTGCACTGGCGGGCACGGGCGGGGTTATCCTGTTGCGGCGCTGTCCTAGCAGTAGCGCCAAGGATTTTCGACGGTTTTTAGGGAATTGGGTGAACGGGAACTGGCGGGGCGCTGGGAACCCCTCTCCCGGAGGGAGAGGGGCAGGGGTGAGGGGAAGGCCCATAAACCAGCGCGGCACAACCCTTCCGCGCGCCCGTTTAGGCCACTCCCGAAACGTCCGTCACCTCACCCCTGCCCCTCTCCTTACAGGAGAGGGGTTCTTCCAGCGCCTCACCGATACCGCGCCAAGACCTTTTTCACCCCCTCGACCAGCTCCGCCACCGGCACGGCGAACTGCGCCTGCGCCTGCCGCTCCTTGTGCTCGGCGGAATCCTTGACCTCGCGACCGGCCGCCGCGAGCTCCGCGCCGAGGATCAGGTCCTTGACGATGACGGTGCCTGCCTCGCGCTCGGACGAGCCCTGGATCACCGCGCAGACCGCGCCGCGCTTGTCGGCGTATTTCATCTGGGCGTTGAAGCCCGACGAGCCGAGATAGAGATCGGCGCGCAGCAGCGGTTTTCCGCTGTCGTCCTTGGCGTGGCGCAGCGCGGAGACCATCGCCTGATAGCCCGGCATGTGCTCGGGCGACTTGTTGTCCATCGCCGTGACGACGACGAGCGGCAGCTCGGCCTTGGCATCGACGATGGGCGATTTGACCGCCTTCAGCGCCGAATAAAGTCGCGAGACGCCGATCGAGAAGCCGGTCGCCGGCACCGGCTCGGGCCGGAAGCGGCCGACGAGGCCGTCATAACGCCCGCCGCCGGCGACGGAGCCGAAGCGCACGATTTGGCCGTCGTCATTGGTGACCGGGAAGGTCAGTTCAACCTCGTAGACCGGGCCGGTGTAGTATTCGAGGCCACGGACGACGGAGGGGTCGATCTGGATTCGGCTACTGCCGTAGCCAGCCGCCTCACAAAGGCTGCGTATCGCGTGAAGCTCGTCAACACCTTCAGTAGCCAAGGCATTTTGAGCTAGGATACCCTGCCAGAATGCAATCGTCATACTGTTGTCGATCCGACGTTCGACGCCTTGGTCACTATCGCCTGACGCCATATCATCCCAAGGACGGTTCTTGAATTCGATGTCTTTGCGGCCAACACCACGAGCTGTTGCGCCAACTACTTTGAGAAGGTAGTCGCACTTGTCGGGATCCAGCCCCGCGCCCTTGGTAAAATCCCCGCTCTCGTCCTTGCGCCCTTCGCCCAACAGCAGCCGCACGCCGTCGGGCCCGAACTTGTCGAGCTTGTCGATCGCCCGCAGCACGGTCAGCCGCCGCCCGGCGTTGTCCTCACCGCCGAGGTCGATCGCCTCCATCACGCCGTCGAGCACTTTCCGGTTGTTGACCTTGACGACGTAGTCGCCGCGTTTGATGCCGAGCGCTTCCATCGTATCGGCCGCGAGCATGCAGATCTCGGCGTCGGCCGCGACGCTGCCCGCGCCGACGATGTCGGCGTCGAACTGCATGAACTGGCGGAAGCGCCCCGGGCCGGGCTTCTCGTTGCGGAAGACGTAGCCGGCGCGGTAGCTGCGATAGGGTTTCGGCAGCGCGTCGTAGTTCTCGGCGACATAGCGGGCGAGCGGCGCGGTCAGATCGTAGCGCAGCGAAAGCCACTGCTCGTCATCGTCCTGGAAGGAGAAGACGCCCTCATTGGGCCGGTCCTGATCGGGCAGGAATTTTCCGAGCGCATCCGAGAACTCGACGAAAGGAGTCTCCACCGGCTCGAAACCGTAGCGCGAAAAGCTGTCGCGGATGACGCCGAGCATGCGCTCGGTCGCGGCGACGTCGGCCGGTCCACGGTCGACGAAACCGCGCGGCTGGCGGGCCTTGAGTTTGTCGGGCTTCGACATGGCGTTGGGTTCTCTGGTCTCATGGCGTCGGCGGACGCTCAAATCTGTCGCGCGAGGGGTTAGCCCGCTGGCGCAGGCGGGGCAAGCATGTCGCAGTGATAGGCGCAAGGACGGCATTCGGTTAGGATCGTCCGCATCGGCAGGAGGACGGCTATGACAAGCTGGTTGCGGACTTTTGCTGTTTGCCTCGTCGCAGGCCTTGCGCTCGCTGCCTGCAGCCCGAGCGAAGCCGACCAGCGCAAGGCCTTCATCGCCTTCCTGAAAGAGGACGTGCTGTCGAAGCAGGGTGCGCGCGTGCCGCGCCCCGATGCGGAAAAGCAGAAGCCTTTCGGCGACTATGCCGGCCACTATGCCGTGATCACCCGTTTCCACGACCGCATGGACACTTCCGTCGCCAAGCCGATGCAGGAGGCGATGGCCAAGGGCATGCCGCGCTCGATCGAGGATGTGGTGATGCGTAAAGCCGACATCGCGGCGGTGCGCGTCGGCTTCTCCGGCATGCGTCAGGCGCTCGAGCAATCGGCGGCGGCGACCGAAAGCGAACGGGCCGCGCTGAAGCAGCCGGAGGATCTGGCAAGTGTCTATGCGGCCACCTACGACAAGCTGGTGACGCAGCCGGTCGCGACCTTCCGCGAGATCTTCCCGCCGACCGACGAGGCGTTCGCGGCCATTCTGGCGCTGGCAGAGCTGATCGAGGCCAACCGGCCGGGCATCAAGCTCAACGGCTCGCAGATCGAGATCCAGAACGCGGCGCTGCGCGACAAGGTCCAGGCGGCGTTGACGGCGATGAGTTCAAAGCAGCGCTCGATGGTCGAGGCCCAGCAGAAGCTGCGGCGGCTGGTCTATGGGGGATAGCCAATCCTGCTCGCCTGGAACCCGCTGAGTTTATACGGAACAACGCCGTCATTCCGGGCGAAGCGAAGCGCAGACCCGGAATCCATCGTAGAGAACCGCGCTTTATGATGGATTCCGGATCGGCGCGGCTGCGCCGCTTGTCCGGAATGACAGCGCCGTTCCATCACAGGGCAGCACGTACTCAGCCCTCATCCGTCGAGACGCGAGCTTTGCTCGCTCCTCAGGATGAGGGCTCGGGGTGAAAGTCGACACGTCCCGGTCTCACTCCGCTGCAATCAGCGCCGGTGTCCTGAGCGACACATCCGCAATCCCCGCTTTCGCTAGCTTCTCCGGCAGCGGCCCGCCGGTCGCCCAGTCGAGCAGCTCGGCGGTATGGACGACCGGCACGGCCGAGCCCTTGTCGGCAAAGCCCTTCGCCAACTGCGTCATGCAGCCGATATTGCCGGTGGCGACCAGCACCGGCTTCGTCTTCTCGATGTTGCCGATCTTGCGGGCGCGCAATTGGCCTGCGATCTCGGGCTGGAGGATGTTGTAGACGCCGGCCGAGCCACAGCAGATGTGGCCCTCCGGCACCTCCCTGACCTTGAAGCCGGCGGCAGCGAGCAGGCGCTTGGGCCCGTCCTTCAACTGCTGGCCATGCTGCATCGAGCAGGCCGAGTGATAGGCGATCGGCATGGCGACATCGCGCACGGGGCGCAGTTCGAGCGTTCCGAGGAATTCCGTGACGTCTTTCGCCAGCGCGGACACCCGCGCCGCCTTCTCCGCATAGGCCGGCTCGTTGCGGAACATGAAGCCGTAGTCCTTGATCGTGGTGCCGCAGCCCGAGGCCGTGATCACGATGGCGTCGAGCCCCTGCCCGTCGATCTCCGCCATCCAGGCGTCGATGTTGCCGCGCGCAAACGACAGCGCATCGTGTTCGCGGCCCATATGATGGACGAGCGCGCCGCAGCAGCCCTCTCCCTTGGGCAGCACGACCTCGACGCCATGGCGGGTCAGCAGGCGGATCGTCGCCTCGTTGATGCCAGGGTCGAGCACCGGCTGGGCGCAACCGGACAAGAGCGCGACGCGCCTTGTGCGCGCGCCCTCGACCGGAAAGCTCCTCGGGCCCTCCATGGCCGAACGCGACGGAAGGCTTGATGGGGCGAGGTCCAGCATCGCCTTCAGCCGCGCACCGACGGCCGGCAGCGCCCCGAGCAGGCCGGCGAAAGGCTTGCCCAGCATCGCCGCCAGCATCGCCAGCCTGAACCGGCCGGGATGCGGCAGGACCGCTGAGAGCACGCGCCGCAGCATCCGCTCGGCCCAGTCGCGCTGGTACGTTTCCTCGATATGGGCGCGGGCATGGTCGACGAGGTGCATGTAGTTCACGCCCGATGGGCAGGTCGTCATGCAGGACAGGCAGGAGAGGCAGCGGTCGACATGCTTGACCACCTCCGCGGTCGCCGGCTTGCCGTTCTCCAGCATGTCCTTGATCAGGTAGATGCGCCCGCGCGGGCTATCGAGTTCGTCGCCAAGCAGCAGATAGGTCGGGCAGGTCGCGGTGCAGAAGCCGCAATGCACGCAGGTCCGCAGGATCTTCTCCGAGGCCGGGAGCCGGGGGTCGGAGGCGAGATGGTCGGGCGTGAAGTTGGTCTGCATCGCTATTCTCTGATCGTCCTGTCACCCGCCACGCATCCTTCCTTCTCCCGGATGGGAGAAGGTGGCCCGGAGGGTCGGATGAGGGCCTGCCGGTCGGGATGGGCCGCAACGGCTCCGTTGCGTTTCACTGCCGGGCGGCAGGCCCTCATCCCTGCCCTTCTCCCATCCGGGAGAAGGGTTCTTCCAGCGCCTCTCATATCCCCGCATACATCCGGCCGGGCTCGAAAATCCCCGCCGGATCGAAGCTCTTCTTGATGCCCGCCGTAACCCGCATCAGCGGTTCGGCCAGCGGTTCGAACACGGCGACGCTGGCGCGGATCGCATCGGGCGCGCGCACCAGCGTGGCATGGCCGCCGAGCGGCCTGATCGCGGCGCGGATCGCGGCAGCGCCTGCATCGCCCTGCGCGGAGACCGCCAACCAGACCAGCCCGCCGCCCCAGTCATAAAACCAGCGCGCCTGCGGAATCGCGTTCATGATAGCGGCCGCCGCTTTCGGCCCGTTGGTCGGCGCAAGCGAGAGCCGCCAGACCGCCTCGTGCGTGCCGGCGAAGAAGCGAGCGTCGCGGATCTCGGTCCAGAGCGTGTCGGAGGCCGAGCCCTCGATCAACTCAGGCGCGCCATGGGCGCGGAGCAGGCCCGCCAGTTCGGTTTTGCGATAGTCGATCGAGGCCGAAAAATTCTCCAGCCGCAGCAGCGTACGGGCGTGGTCGGCGCCGATGCCGGCCGGCAGATGGGCGGCCGCCATCGGCTCGAAGGGCGAACCCAGGGCGGCGCAGAGCAGCGCGACGCCTGTCTCGTCCGAAAGCCCACGCCAGACCAGCGTGACGATCCGCTCGGGCGTCGGCAGCACACGGAAAATCACCTCGGTGAGAAAGCCGAGCGTGCCATGGCTGCCGGAGACGAGCTTCACCAGATCCAGCCCCGTGACGTTCTTCATCACGCGCCCGCCGGACTTGATCGCCTCGCCGCGGCCATTGACCATACGGATGCCGATCAGGGAATCGCGCGCCGCGCCCGCATTGATCCGGCGCGGGCCGGAGATGTTGCCGGCGGCGACAGCGCCGATGGTCGGCTCGCCGGTCGTTGCGAAAAGCGGGCGGTGGTCCATCGGCTCGAAGGGCAGCATCTGGCCACGATCGGCGAGCGTCTTCCGCACCAGCGACAGCGGCGTACCGGCGCGCGCGCCGATCACCATCTCGGCGGGTTCGTAAAGCGTGATGCCGGTGAGGCCGGCGCTGCAGAGCGTGCTCGCCGCCTGCGAGGGGCGGCCGAGCCCCGAACGCGTGTTCCCGCCCTGGATCGAGAGCGGCGTCGCACCGGCGAGAGCGGAGACGACGATGGCGCAGGCCTGCGCCTCGGTGGTGGGAGTGTGAACGATCACGCCGCAATCCGCCCTTCCAGCGGGAACACCTTGGCCGGGTTCAGCAGCCACATACGGTCGAACACCGCCCTCACCCGCATCTGCTGGTTGAGATCCTCCCCGTTGAACTGGAAGGTCATCAGGTCGCGCTTCTCGATGCCGACGCCGTGCTCGCCGGTCAGGCAGCCGCCGACCTCGACGCAGAGTTTCAGGATGTCCATGCCGGCATCCTCCGCCTTCTGCGCCTCGACCGGATCGTTGCAGTTGTAAAGGATCAGCGGGTGGAGATTGCCGTCGCCGGCATGGAAGACGTTGGCGACGCGAAGCCCGTAGCCCTTCACGATCTCGTCCATGCGGCGCAGCACATGCGGCAACTGCCCGGTCGGAATGGTGCCGTCCATGCAGATATAGTCGGCGATGCGCCCCGTGGCGCCGAAGGCGGATTTGCGCCCCTTCCAGATCGCGGCCGACTCCATCGCCGACTGGCTCTCCTTGACCGTCTTGACGCCGTGCTCGCGGGCGATCGCGACGATGCGGGCGAGTTGCGCGTCCATCTCGGCGTCGGAACCCTCGACCTCGATGATCAGCAGCGCCTCGACATCCATGGGATAGCCGGCATGGGCGAAGGCCTCGCAGATATCGATCGCCGGCTTGTCCATGAACTCCATAGCGACCGGGATGATACCCGCGCCGATGATGGCGGCGACCGCCTCGCCGGCCTGCTCGCTGGTCGGGAAGCCGAACAGCACGGGCCGCGCGCCCTCGGCCGAACGCAGGATGCGGACCGTCGCCTCGGTGACGATGCCGAGTTGGCCCTCCGAGCCGACGATCAGGCCGAGGATGTCGAGGCCACCTGAATCGAGATGCGCGCCGCCGATCTCGCAGATCGAGCCGTCGAGCATGACCAGCGTGGCACCGAGCACGTTGTTGGTGGTGACGCCGTATTTCAGACAGTGCGCGCCACCGGAGTTCATGCCGATATTGCCGCCGATCGAGCAGGCAAGCTGCGAGGAGGGATCGGGCGCGTAGAAGAAGCCCTCGACCGAAACGTCGGCCGTGACGGCGAGGTTGGTGACGCCGGCCTGCACCTTCGCGGTGCGGTTGGCGTAGTCGATAGCGAGGATGCGGTTCATCTTGGCGACGCCGATCACCACCGCGTCCTCCTGCGGGATCGCGCCGCCGGCGAGCGAGGTGCCGGCGCCGCGCGGGATGACAGGCACGCCCTGCTCGCTGCAGAACTTCAGGATGCTCGCGACCTCCTGCGTGGTCGAGGGCAGCACGACGGCGAGCGGCATGCGCCGATAGGCCGTGAGCGCATCGGTCTCGTAAGGCCGGCGCTCGTCCTCGGAGGTGATCAGCGCGTCGGGTGCGACGAGCGCGCTCAAGCCGGCGACGATCTGGTCGCGGCGCGCGAGAATGCCGGCGTCGGGCGTTGGAAATGCGATGGCGGACATGGCGGCGGCCTCCTCGACGGGCAACGCAGACCCTAGACCAATTCCAGCATGCTTGCAGTGTGGCTCATGTCCATGATTATTTCTTTTTAGGAAAAGATCGCGAGAGGATACAGGGCTTCGATGGACCGGTTCGGCGATCTAGACGTCTTCGCCCATGTGGTGACCGCAAAGAGCATGTCGGCGGCAGGACGGCAGCTGAAGCTTTCGCCGGCCGTCATCTCCAAGCGTATCCGAAGACTGGAGGAGCGGCTCGGCGTCAGGCTGCTGCAGCGCACGACCCGGCAACTCTCCCTGACCGAGGCGGGACAGGGCTTCTACGAGCGCGTCGTCTCGATCCTGTCCTCGATCGAGGATGCCGAAGCCTGGGTCGCGAGCGGCTCGGGCCATGCGCGCGGCACGCTGCGGGTTTCGGCTCCGACCTCGTTCGGGCGGATGCACATCGCGCCGCATCTCAAACCGTTCCTCGACGGCAACCCGCTGGTCAGCGTCGACCTGATCCTGAGCGACGCCTTCGTCGACATCGTCGGCGAGGGCTTCGATCTCGCCGTCCGCATCGCCGACCTGCAGGATTCCAGCCTGGTCGCAAAGCGGCTCGCGCCCAACCACCGCGTGCTCTGCGCCGCGCCGGACTATCTCGCGGCGGCAGGCATGCCGGCGCATATCGAGGATCTCGGCCGCCACACCCTGATCGCCCATAACGCCGACCACTGGCGGCTCGACGGGCCTTCGGGGCCGGTCTCGGTCAGGGTCAACGGGCCGCTGCGGACGAATTCGAGCGAAGTGGTGCGCGAGGCGCTGCTGGCGGGCGTGGGCATAGCCCTGCGCTCGACCTGGGATGTCGGGCCGGAGCTGAAATCGGGCGCGCTCCGGCGCGTCTTGCCCGAGTATTCGGTCGGCAGGCGCGTCGCGGTCTACGCGGTCTATCCAAGCCGCCGGCACATGGAGCAGAAGGTCCGCGCCTTCGTCGATTATCTCGGCGAGCTCTACGGCGCGACGCCCTATTGGGATGCGGGGCTGGATTTGTAGGGTTGCCGCGCCGGGCGCGCTCGCCGATGGTGCGCGCGCTCAAGACTGCGGAGATCAAATTCATGTTCGGCGTCATCGAAGGCACAGGCACCACGGTTCTCGACCCGCGCTTCCACCGTGTCATCCCAGGCTCGGCCCGCGTCGAACGGCTCTGGAGCGGCTCGCGCTGGGCCGAGGGGCCGGCCTGGTTCCGGGCTCACGGCCTGCTGGTCTGGTCGGATATTCCCAACGACCGGATGCTGCGCTACGACGCGATGACCGGGCAGGTCGGCGTATTTCGCCAGCCGGCGCGCAACGCCAACGGCAACACCGTCGATCCCCAGGGCCGGCTGGTGACCTGCGAGCATGGCGGGCGGCAGGTGACGCGCACCGAGCATGACGGATCGATCACCGTGCTGGCGAGCCATTTCGAGGGCAGGCGGCTGAACTCGCCCAACGACCTCGTGGTCAAATCGGACGGCTCGATCTGGTTCACCGACCCCGATTACGGCATCCTCAGCGACTATGAGGGCGACAAATCCGAGAGCGAGATCGGCGCGTGCCATGTCTATCGCATCGACGGGCAAAGCGGCGCGCTGACGATCGTCTCCGATGATTTCGTCAAGCCAAACGGGCTCGCCTTCTCGCCCGACGAAAAAATCCTCTACATCGCCGATACGGGTGCGAGCCACGACCCGACCAACGGTCCGCGCCATATCCGCGCCTGCACGGTCAATCCCGATGGCGCGACGCTTGGCGCTTCATCCATCTTCGCGACCTGCACGGCTGGCCTCTTCGACGGCTTCCGGCTCGATATCGCCGGGCGGGTCTGGAGCAGCGCCGCCGACGGTGTCCATATCTTCGCGCCCGACGGCACGCTGATCGGAAAGATCGCCATCCCCGAGATCGTCGCCAATGTCTGCTGGGGCGGGCCGAAGCTCAACCGCCTCTTCATCTGCGGCACGAGTTCGCTCTATGCCGTGATGACCAACACCAACGGCGCGGGCTGGCCCCAGACGGGCGGGCGCGGCTGACGCACCCGCCGGTTGGTCAGGCTGCCCTGGAACGCTTCGCCGGCGCACTGCGCCTTGCCGGTGGCTGGCCGGCCAGAGCCTCCGCGCGGGCCGTCGCATCGAGATATTCGGCGACGGCGGCCGTGCGCTTGAGCGTCCGCCAATAGACATCCTCCATCAGGAGATGGGCGAATTCGCCGTTGCGGCCGATGCTGTAGAGCCCGGCGACGCCGGTATCGCGCGCGAAACTCTGCCTGCGCTCCTCATAGGCCGCGAGATAGACCGGATAGGCCACCGGCGTCCGCAGGATGCCGCCGGCCCCGGAATAGAGCCGCCGCAGATGAGGATAGATCTCGCACAGTCCCTCCAGGCAGATCGCCGCGAGTTGCTCGTTCGGCATCGTCCAGTAGGCGTCGCCGACCTCGCAGCCGATGTCGAAGGTGATCTGCGTCCGGCCCTCGGGCGCGAGCCAGGGCATGGCGTGCGGCGCCTCGGTCATCCGGAAGAACGGCTTGGTGCGATCGGGCACCCAGAGCATCGTGTCGGGCAGCAGATCGCGCCCCTCGAAACGCAGGTTGACGAAGATCATCGGCCGGTAACGGAAGGCCGCGAGATCGTCGAGCGCATCGGTCCCCGTGACCAGCTTCGGCAGGACATGAACCGGCGCGGTGCTGACGACGGCCGCGACCGGGACGGTCTCGCCCCGAACGCGGATGGCGGCGACCTTGCCACCCTCGACCACGATCTTCTCGACCGGAGATTCCAGCTGGATCAGATGCTCGATCTTGCGCGCGGTGGGTTCCAGCAGCTTGGCAATGCCGCCCTCGGGATAGACATGATAGAGCCCCGCGCTCTCCGGCATTTCGTGCGAATAGCCGTTGCAGACGGCGCGGCCTGTGACGCGGGCCGCCGCCTTGAGATAGATCGACTTCAGGATGCCGGAGCCGAACTTGTTGCCGACCGACGGGGCGAGTTCGTCGGCCGATGCGCCCGACCAGGCCTCGGCGAGCGGGATCGCGACCTCGCGGGCCAGCGCCTCGCCGTAATTCTGCACGAACCAGTCCGCAGCGGTCGAAACCGGCTTTGCACTGCCCAGCCTGGCGACGAGCGCACTGCCGACGAAACGGGGCTGCGCCAGCAGGCCGAGCGGGTAGCTGCAGCTGCGTCCTTCGAGCTGAACGGCCTCGCCGTAGCGGGTAACCGTCCTACAGATATCGGCCGCGCCGAGCTCGGAAGCCAGGCGATTACTGACGAAATGAGCGCCGAAATCATAGGTGAAGCCGCTATCGTCCTTGAAGGACGACGCCAGCCCGCCGATGGATTTGCCGGCCTCGAAGACACGGGCGGGAATGCCGCGGCGCTCGAAATCCAGCGCAGCAGTGAGTCCGGCGATTCCGGCCCCTATGATGGCGACCGGCTTGACGACTTTGCTCCAGACGCCCGAGCGGATTCTTGCTGAACTCACGGCCCGACCCCATGGCTCCCACGCGACCGGAGCGGCGGGGGGAGACCTTTGGAACCTTACTCTACGGCGCTTGCGATCACGTTCACGCGATTGCGTAAAGTGCTGAATAAAATAATGAAATTCGTTAACCGTGATCGAGGCTCTCCGATTGGCCGGCTTGCTGGCTCAGCCCCGCCGCGCGTGGCACACGCCTTGCTGAACTGCATGCATCTTCCTTCCCAGAGGTGCATGCATGTTCAAACTCCTGGCAGTCTCCGTCGCGTTTGCCTTTTCGCTCGCCAACGCGGCACAAGCGGAGTCGGTCGTCCGCTACGGCATCTCGCTCGCCGATATCCCGCTGACCTCGGGCCAGCCCGATCGCGGCGCCGGCGCCTACAAGTTCACCGGCTACACGCTCTACGACCCGCTGGTGGCGTGGGAGATGGACATCGCCGACCGGCCGGGCAAGCTGGTGCCGGGGCTCGCGACCGAATGGAAGGTCGATGCGGCCGACCAGAAGAAATGGCTTTTCACCCTGCGCGACGGCGTGAAGTTTCATGACGGCTCGACGCTCGATGCCGCCGCCGTGGTCTGGAACCTCGACAAGGTGCTGGACGAGAAGGCCGCCCATTACGACCGCCGCCAGGCCGCGCAGGTCAAGCCGCGCCTGCCCTCGATTGCGAGCTATCGTGTCGTCGATCCCAAGACCGTCGAGATCACCACCAAGGCGGTCGACAGCTTCTTCCCCTACCAGATGCTCTGGTTCCTCGTGTCGAGCCCGGCGCAATACGAGAAGGTCGGCAAGGACTGGGACAAGTTCGCGATGACGCCTTCGGGCACCGGGCCGTTCAAGCTCGACAAGTTCGTGCCGCGCGAACGCGCCGAACTCGTCCGCAATCCCGATTACTTCGACAAGAAGCGCCTCGCCAAGGTCGATCGTCTGATCCTGCTGCCGATTCCCGAGGTGCTGGCGCGGACCAATGCGCTGATCACCGGCCAGGTCGACATGATCGAGACGCCGGCGCCCGACACCGTACCGCAGCTCAAATCGGCGAAGATGCGGATCGTCGAGAACGTCACGCCCCATGTCTGGAACTATCATCTCTCGGTCGCGCCGGGCTCGCCGTGGGTGGATGTTCGCCTGCGCAAGGCTTTGAACCTCGCCATCGACCGCGACGGCATCGTGGCGCTGCTGAACGGGCTCGCCCGCCCGGCAAGCGGTCAGGTCGATCCGACCAGCCCGTGGTTCGGCAAGCCGAGCTTCCAGATCAAATACGATCCGGAAGCCGCCAGGAAGCTGCTCGCCGAGGCCGGCTACTCGAAGCAGAAGCCACTGAAGACCACCTTCGTGATCGCACAGGGCGGCTCGGGCCAGATGCAGTCGCTGCCGATGAACGAATTCATCCAGCAGAACCTCAAGGATGTCGGCATCGAGGTCGAGTTCAAGGTGGTCGAGCTCGAGGTGCTCTACACGCGCTGGCGCAAGGGCGCCAAGGACGAGATGAACGCCGACGTCACCTCCAACAACATCGCTTACGTCACCTCCGATCCGTTCTACGCGATCATCCGCTTCTTCCATTCCAACCAGGTCGCGCCGGTCGGCATCAACTGGGGCACATGGTCGAGTCCGGCGGTCGATGCTCTCCTCGACGAGGCGACCAAGAGCTTCGACGTCGCCAAGCAGGACGAGCTGCTCGCAAGGGCGCACAGCCTGATCGTCGACGACGCAGTGCTTGGTTGGGTGGTGCACGACACCAATCCCCATGCGCTCTCGCCGAAGGTGACGAAGTTCGTCCTGGCCCAGCACTGGTTCCAGGATCTGACCACGGTCGGGGTGGATTGAGAGGCGCGGGAAAGACAGCTCCGCCGCGACGACAGTGGAACGCTCAGGCCTTCGGGGGCTCGGGCTTCATCTTCGACACGATCAGCGGCATCAGCAATCCCAGCAGCATGAAGCGCGCCAGATGGTGCGCGCCGACATAGAGCGGGTCGAGCCCCATGGCGAAGGCGAGCATCGCCATCGCCTCCAGCCCGCCCGGCGCAAAGGCCGCCATCGCGGTCGCGTAGGGCACGCCGGCGAGCCAGGCCGCCGGCCAGGCGAAGGCGAAAGCCACAGCGACCGAGACGACGAAGCCGCCGATCGCGAGCGGGAACAGCGCGGCGAGTTCGCTGCGCTTCACATTCGAGACCCTGCCCCCCATCACCGCGCCGAGCAGCACGAGCACGGCGATCTGGATCGAGGGCGGCAGCGTGCCATGGACCAGGCCGGTTCCATGCAGAATCGCGCTCGCCATGGTCGAACCCAGGATGATCGGCGCGGTGACGCCGATGCGCTCGAAGACGAGACCTGTGACGAGGCCGCAGGCCAGCACGAGCAGCATCTGGCCCGCTCCCGCGACCAGTGCGACAGGAGCCTGCCCGACCACGCCGTCGCCGGCCGCCTGCATGATGCTCGGCAGGCAGGCGACGAGGACGAGAATGCGGAAGAGCTGGACGACGGCGATCTTGCCGATATTGGCGCCCTTGGCCTGCGCCACCGCGATCACGGCCGACAGCGCGCCGGGCGCTGCGGCCAGCAGAGCGTCGATCCAGGACCAGCGCGCGACATAACGCAGATAGGCCCCCGTCGCGAGCATGATCGCGGCCAGGCCAACGAAGAGCACGGCGAGCGACCCGGGATAGCGCGCGGCCGCAGCCAGCGCCTCGGGCGTCGCCGCCGAGCCGATCAGCGCGCCCGAAAGCAGCATGGTCGAATCGAACCAGGGCTTGCGCAGGTCAGGCAGGGGCCTGAGCACGCCGACGACCGCGACCAGCAGCATCGAGCCCGAAAGCCATGCGGCCTGGATGTCGAACAGGGCGAGCGACGCGCCGCCCAATGCCGCCAGCGCGATGACGAGAGACTCGCGCCACAGGATCATCAGCCGTGTCGAGGGGTAACCGAAGGGTGTCATCGCACTCCAGCCGCGCACCGGGGAACGCGGCGGCGCTTTCACCCCTCATGAGCGGCTTGCGCCGCCCGGTCAATTTCGGAAGCGCCGTGGCGGCGCAGAGCGGCCTTGCGCGCTCTGCGGGCGCGGTCAACCTAGATCGCCGCGAGAGCCGTCTGCAGGCGCGAGACGACCTCGACGAGATCGGAGGATTTGCGGGCGAAGCAGAGCCGCAGGCCAGCCTCGCCGCCGGGGCCGAAGGCGGTACCCGGGGCCAGGCCGACATTGGCCTTGTCGACCAGTTCGATGGCGAGCGCACGCGAATCAGTTCGGCCATCGACGGTGAAGAACTGGTAGAACGCGCCCACGGGAGCAGCCAGCGAGACGCGGTTGGTCGCCTTGAGGCCTTCGGCGATGATCCTGCGGCCTTCCGCGGCGCGCGCGATCTGTTCCGCGACGAAAGGCTCTCCCTCGGTCAGGGCAGCGATCGCGGCGCGCTGCACGAAGACCGGCGAGCCCGAGGTCGAATACTGGATCATGTTCTCGATCACCTGGCCAAGCGCGGCCGGCGCTTCGATCCAGCCGACGCGCCACCCGGTCATGGCCCAGTTCTTCGAGAAGGTCTGGACGAACAGAACACGGTCCTCGGCATCCATGACGTCGTGGAACGAAGCGGCACGGGCCTGGCCGTCATAGACGAAGCGGGCATAGATCTCGTCGGCGATGATCCAGAGCCCATGCTTGCGGGCGAGCGCCAGGATCGCGGCGAGTTCGTCCCTCGTCGCGGTCCAGCCCGTGGGATTGGCGGGCGAGTTGATCGCGATGCCGCGCGTCCTGGGCGTGATCGCGGCGGCGACCTTGCCGAGGTCGAGCGAGAAACGGCCTTCGGCGAGGTCCATCGGAATGCTGACGGCGCTGGCCCCTGCGACGCCCAGCGCGGCTGCGACATTGGGCCAGGCCGGGGTCGGGATCAGGATCTCGTCGCCGGGCCCGGCGATCATCCGGGCGGCGATCTGGACGGCCTGCATGCCCGAGCCGGTGACGAAGAACCGGTCCGACGAGAACGGCATGCCGTAGAGCGTCTCGTGATAGCGCGCCAGGGCCTCGCGCAGTTCCGGTATGCCGCGCTGCCACGTATAGAAGGTCTCGCCGGCGGCGAGCGACGCATTGGCGGCGCGCGCAATGAAGGCAGGCGTCGGCAGATCGCCTTCGCCGACCCAGAGCGGGATCAGGCCTTCCTTCAGGCGGCCATGGTTGACGACCTCGACGATACCGCTTTCGGGCGCATTGCGGGCCTCGGGCCGAAGATCGGCGATCAGGCTGGCGCCCGGCAGGGTCGTGGTGGTCATGCGCAAGAACCTCAGCGAAACAGGATGCCCCTGTTTAGCCGATGGCAGCGCAGGCAGGCATGAAATCGCGAGATCAGGTCGATCGGTCGCGGTGATGAATCGCCTCGACCGATCGACGACGATCAGACCGGCTTATGCTTCAGCAGATCGCGGATTTCGCCGAGCAGCACGACGTCCTCGGCCGGCTTGGCGGGCGGCGGCGGGGCAGCGGCTTCCTTGCGCTTGAGCGTGTTGATCGCCTTGACGACCATGAACAGCACGGCGGCGATAATCACGAAATTGACCGCGACCGTCAGGAACGAGCCATAGGCCAGCACCGCGCCCTGCTTCTTGGCCTCGACGAGAACCGGGTTGGTCACGGCCTTGCTCAGCCCGACGAAGTAGTTGGAGAAATCGAGGCCGCCGAGGATCGCGCCGATGATCGGCATGATGATGTCGCCCACGAGCGAGTCGACGATCTTGCCGAAAGCCGCGCCGATGACCACGCCGATGGCGAGATCGACGACATTGCCCTTGAGGGCAAATTCCTTGAATTCCTTCAGCATGCGACGCCCCTCATGATCTGCTGTGACGAGCGCCGCGATGACAGGAAGGAAGCGCTCTCGGCGACGCTAGCCGAGTTGGACGCACCATAGAACCCCGGCTGGTCGCCAAATCACAGGCCAAACCGCATCCAAACCCCTCTGGCGGGGTTTTGCCGGGACCGATAGGGTCGACGGCGCGCCGGTTCGACGGCGATGGAGGCCCGATGATTCCCGCCTGGTCCGTCATCCTGATGGCCCTGACCTATCTGTGCGCACTGTTTGCGGTCGCCCATCTTGCCGACACGTCGGGCCGGCGGCTGATGACGGGACGGGGGCGCGCGACGGTCTATGCGCTGGCGCTGGGCGTCTACTGCACCTCCTGGACCTTCTACGGATCGGTCGGTTTCGCCAGCCGGGCGGGCTTCGACTTCCTCGGCATCTATGTCGGGCCGATCCTGGTGATCGGCTTCGGCCACCGTTTCGTCGCGCGCATCGTCGAGATCGCCAAGTCGCAGAACATCACCTCGATCGCGGATTTCGTCGGCGCGCGTTACGGCAAGAGCGAGCGCGTCGCGGCGCTGGTCTGCATCGTCGCGGTGATCGGCGCGCTGCCCTACATCGCGCTCCAGCTCAAGGCGGTGGCCAATTCGCTCTCGGTGTTCCTGACCGCGACCGGCGGACACGCTCTGACGCCAGACGTGCCGGTGCTGAGCGATCTCGCCTTCCTCGTCGCGATCGTGCTTGCCGGCTTCGCCTGCGCCTTCGGTACACGACACATCGACGCGACCGAGCATCAGGACGGCCTCGTGCTGGCGATCGCGGTGGAATCGCTGATCAAGCTGGTCGCCTTCCTCGCGCTGGGTCTGTTCGTGGTCTACGGCCTGTTCGACGGCGCGGGCGACCTGCTGACGAAAGCCGCCAGGCTGCCGAGCGGCGCAGCCCCGCTGTGGGAGCGCACCTCGAACTGGCCGACCTTCCTGACGCTGACGCTGCTCTCCTGCTGCGCCTCGCTGTTGCTGGCGCGCCAATTCCACATGACGATCGTCGAGAACCGCGATGTCGGCGATGTCCGCCGCGCCGCCTGGATGTTCCCGCTCTACCTGATCCTGATCAACCTGTTCGTGCTGCCGCTGGCGATGGCGGGCGAATTGCTGCTGCCGGGCGCCGGGATCGACCGCGACATGACCGTGCTGCTGCTGCCGCTCCAGCGCGAGGCCGGGCTGCTGGCGCTGCTCGTCTTCGTCGGCGGCCTGTCGGCTGCGACCGCGATGGTGATCGTCGCCTCGGTCGCGCTCGCGATCATGATCTCCAACCATCTCGTCATGCCGCTGCTGCTGCGCGGGCGCGGCGTGCTCAGCGATCCCGATCGCTCGATGGCCCTGCTCAAGGCGAAGCGGGCAAGCAGCAACGGTACAGCGGGCGGCGACCTCGGCTCGCAGATCGTGATCATCCGCCGTGTCGCGATCCTCGTCGTGATCCTGCTCGGCTATGCCTACTACCGGGCCGCCGGCGAGGCGGCGCTGGTCTCGATCGGCCTGCTCTCCTTCGCCGCGACGGCGCAGATCGCGCCGGCCTTCTTCGGCGGAGTGGTCTGGCGTCGGGGCACCGCGCTGGGCGCGGCGGCAGGTCTGACCATCGGAATCGCGACCTGGGCCTACACCCTGCTGATGCCCAGCCTGGCCTATGCCGGCAACTACTGGAGCGAGATCGTCGCGATGGGGCCGCTCGGCATCGCCGCCCTGCGTCCCGAGGCGCTGCTGGGGCTCGATCTGCCGGCCCTGCCACATGGCGTCGTCTGGAGCCTCGGCCTCAACATCCTTGCCTATTGCGGTTTCTCGCTGCTGCGACCGGCCAATGCGATGGAGAGGCTGCAGGCCAACGCCTTTGTCGAATCGGACAAGGCGACGATGGCGCAATCCTTCTCGCTGTGGCGCTCCAGCGTCACCGAGGCCGAACTGCAATCGACGATCGGGCGCTATCTCGGGCAGGAGCGGACGCAGCGCGCCTTCGAGGATTTCGCCAGCGGGCGCGGCGAGGCCTCCAATGCCAATCGCGAGGCAGACATCCACCTGCTGCGCTTCGGCGAGCACCTGCTCTCGTCTGCGATCGGGGCCGCCTCGTCGCGGCTCGTGCTGTCGCTGCTGCTGCGGCGGCGCAATCTTTCGACCGAGGCCGCCTTCAAGCTGCTCGACGACGCATCGGCTGCGCTGCAATACAACCGCGACATCCTCCAGCATGGGCTCGACCATGCCGGCCAGGGCATCACCGTGCTCGACCGCGACCTGCGCCTGCTCGCCTGGAACCAGGCCTTCATCGAGCTCTACGACCTGCCGCCCTCTCTGGTGCGCTTCGGCACCGGGCTCGACGAGGTCGTGCGCTTCAATGCCGCACGCGGAACCTATGGCGATGGCGAACAGGACGAACTGATGGCGGCGCGGCTGCAAAGCTTCGTGCGTGACCGGGAACCTGTGCGGCTGAAGCTCTTCCCGGACAAGAAGGTCATCGAAATCCGCTCCAATCCGCTGCCCGATGGCGGTCTGGTCACGACCTATACCGACATCACGCAGTCCGTGGAGGCGCACGAGGAGCTGGAGCGCACCAATGAGAGTCTGGAGCTGCGCGTCGCCGAGCGCACCGAGGAGATCCTGCGGGTCAACACCGAACTCCAGCGCGCCAAGGCCGAGGCCGAAGAGGCCAATGCCTCGAAGACGCGCTTCCTCGCCGCCGCCAGCCACGACATCCTGCAACCGCTCAACGCCGCCAGACTCTATGCGACCTCGCTGGTCGAGCGCGACCGGATGGCAGGCAGCCCCGATCTCGCCGAGAACATCGACGCCTCGCTGGATGCGGTCGAGGAGATCCTGACCGCGCTGCTCGAAATCTCGCGACTCGATGGCGGAGCGCTCAAGCCCGAGATCACCGCCTTCCGGATCGACGAACTGATGCGCCAGCTCCAGCGCGAATTCGAGCCGAGCGCGGAAGCCAAGGGGCTGAAGCTCGTCTTCATCGCGACCAATCTGACGCTGCGTTCCGACCGGCGGCTGCTGCGCCGGCTGCTGCAGAACCTGGTCTCGAACGCGATCAAGTACACGCCGAGCGGCAAGGTCGTGGTCGGCTGCCGGCGGCGCGGCGCGCAGCTTTCGGTCGAGGTTGTAGACACCGGGCTCGGCATCCCCGCGAGCAAGCAGAAGACTGTGTTTCGCGAGTTCCAGCGACTCGAGCAGGGCGCGAAGGTGGCGCGTGGACTGGGGCTAGGACTCTCGATCGTCCACCGCATTGCGCGTACGCTCGACCACAAACTGACGCTGTCTTCCGTTCCCGGCCGGGGCTCGCGCTTCTGCGTGCTGGTGCCGCGTGCGTCGCCGCTGCCGGCGATGTCGACGGGCGCGGCGCCGCGCAATGCGCCGGCCGGGCAGCTTGCTGGCCTGCGGCTGCTGGTGATCGACAATGAACCGACGATTCTCGACGGGATGAAGCGCCTGCTCGAAGGCTGGGGCTGCACGGTCGCGACCGCGGCGGGTCAGGATGAGGGCCTGCAGTCGCTCCGCACGGACGGGACGCCCGATGTCGTGATCGCCGACTATCATCTCGACCATGGCAATGGCCTGACCGCGATCAGCACGATGCGCGAGCGCTTGGGCGGACCTCTGCCCGCGATCCTGCTGACGGCCGACCGCTCGCCGCAGGTGCGCGAGGCCGCCGCCGCGCTGGAAGTCCATCTGCTGAACAAGCCGCTGAAGCCCGGCGCGCTGCGGGCGCTGCTGGCGCAATGGCGCGCGACGCGGCTGGCGGCCGAGTAAGGGCGGACAGATGAGCGAACCGTCATCGGGCTGGCGCGACGCCTTCCGCAACCGCCTGTCGCCCGCACGCGCCATGCCGCCCTTCCTGAGAGCTGGCCTGCTCGGAGGCGTCGGGACGGCGCTCGCCATCGGCGCGATGGAGGTCACGGCCGACGCCTTCGGCAAGCCGCTGGCGCTGATCCCGTTCGTGACCTCGATCGTGCTCGTGCTGTGCCTGCCCGATGCGGAGCCGGCGCGGACGCGTGCGCTGATCGGCGGGCATCTGATCGCGAGTTTGACCGGCTATGGCGTCTCGGCGCTGCTTGGTCATTCGGCGCTCGCCGTAGCGCTTGCCGTGGGAATCTCAGCGACGGCAATGCATCTGACCCGGACCATGCATCCGCCGGCCGGCATCGATCCGCTGCTGATCGTGCATCAGGATCTCGGGCTGGATTTCCTCGCCTTCATCGTGGTCCCTGGCGCACTCGTGCTCGCGGGCTTTTCCATGCTCTGGCGGAGGGTGTCGCGGGCCTCAGCGTCCTGACGCACCCGCCTGACGCATCGCCTCTTCCGAAGCGAGGAAGGCGACGACATCAGGCCCGGGCTCCGGGCTCTCAACCTCCAGGCCGATTTCCGACATCAGCCGCGCCACCGGGACGTAGCTGCGGCTGCCCCGGTCGTAGAGCGCGGCGCGAACCAGCGCGTGGGCTGCAACGATCTCCTCGCCGCCGCGCCCCCTGCTCAGGAGGCGGTGCTGCATCACCAGCCAGGATTCGTTCCAGCACAGGATCGCGGTCTCGATCCGGAACGGCCGAAACAGCCGCAACTCGCGGCGAAAGCGGATCGTGCCGGCGTTCACCACAGGGACCCAGCGATGGCGCAGCACGGCGCGCCAGAGCCCGGTGCGCAGCATCAGATCGGTGCGGCCAAGATCCATCAGCGACCAGTAGCGGCCATTGTTCATATGCAGGCTGGTGTCGAGATCATGCGGCCAAACGCGAAAAGGCAGCAGCGACGGCTCGAAAGCCTTCAAGCGTGGACGAAACGGCGTCGTCAGCAGGAGCCAGATCAGGCGGAACCAGAGATTCATCGTGGCCTTTTCGACGTTGGCTGAAGCGGAACGCAGGACAGCTTCTAGCGGGGAAGCCGATGAAGTCGATAGGATGGCCGGTGATTCAACGCAGGCGACGCCTCAGCCAGCGCCGCGACCGACAGGACAGACCGGCATGCCGACCTTGCACGTTTCCTCGCTGGCGAGGTTGCACGAGACCGTGGCGAGCGTGCGCGCCAGCCATGTCGTGACGCTGATCAACGTCAATACCGTGGTCGAGCGCCCGCCCGGCATTTCGCCCGAGCGCCATCTCTTCCTCGGCATGTCCGACATCACCGCGCCGATAGACGGCCATATCGTGCCGGCGCAGGAGCATGTCGAGCGCTTCCTGCGCTTCGTCGGCGAGTGGGATCGCAACGCCCCGCTGGTGATCCATTGCTGGGCCGGCATCAGCCGCTCGACGGCTGCCGCCTTCATCACCGCCTGCGCGCTGTCGCCGGCGCGTGACGAGGAGGAGATCGCGACGCATCTGCGCGCCGTCTCGCCCTCGGCCACGCCCAATGCGCGACTCGTCGCCATCGCCGACGAGATGCTTGGCAGGCGCGGCGCGATGAGCGCCGCGATCGAGCGGATCGGGCGCGGCGCGGATGCGTTCGAGGGCACGCCGTTCCAGCTCCCGCTGGCCTGACCGAGGCCTGAAAACCGTCGACCCGCGCGGCAGCTTCGTGCGGGTTGTCGCGCGCTTTGCGTGCATCGCGCCGCACTTATTCACTTCAGGCGCAGAATATTGCTTGCACCCGCCCGGTTTTGCGACAAAGCATCGCGCAAAAGGGGCTGGCCTGACATCATGACGATCGAACTCGACTCCCGCGACCGATCCATCCTGCGCATCCTGCAGATGGACGGGCGGATTACCAATTCCGACCTTGCCGAGAAGGTGCATCTTTCGCCCTCGGCCTGTCTGCGACGCGTCCGGCAGCTTGAGGAGAGCGGCCTCATTCGCGGTTATGCGATGATGCTCGACGACAAGATCGCAGGCTTCCCCGGCACGGCCTTCGTCTTCGTCACGCTCGACCAGCAGGGCCGCGCCTCGCTGGAGGGTTTCGAGCAGGCCGTGCAGAACCTGCCGGAGATTCTGGAATGCCATCTGCTGGCCGGCGCGCATGACTATCTGATGCGGGTGATCTACCGCGACAGCGCCGATTTCGAGCGCATCCACACCGACATCATCACGCAACTGCCGGGCGTCACCCGGGTGCAGTCGACACTGACGCTGCGCACCATCAAGAAGAGTTCGGCCCTGCCGGTGTGAGACCGGGGTTGCGGAACAAAGCGCGAAGACTGATATGGTCGGCTCAAATGGGAATCATGCCGTGAGCGAAGCCAAGACCGACTCAAAGACCGACCCGAAGGCCAATGCCGACATCGCCGCCCTGCCCTTCGAGGAGGCGCTGAAGCAGCTCGAGGCGATCGTCGCCCGGCTCGAACGCGGCGATGTAGCGCTTGAGGAATCGATCGACATCTACACCCGCGGCGAGGCGCTGAAGGCGCGCTGCGACGCCCTGCTGAAGCAGGCCGAAGCCCGCATCGAGAAGATCACGCTGGGCGCCGACGGCAAGCCGACGGGAGTGACGGCGCTGGACGTCGACAAGTAGGTCTTCAAAAAAGAGCATCGCTCCATGTCCGAACTTCCCGCCGAAGACCCCGTACCGGGCGACGCCCGCTCCTGCCAGGCGATCGAGCAGGTGATCGTGCCGCGTGCGCGCGATCTCGGCGGGTTTTCGGTCCGGCGCGCCTTGCCCTCGATCGGGCGCAAGATGGTCGGGCCGTTCATCTTCTTCGACCAGATGGGGCCGGCCGAATTCCATCTCGGCGAGGGGCTCGACGTGCGCCCGCATCCCCATATCGGGCTCTCGACCGTGACCTATCTCTTCGACGGCGAGATCATGCACCGGGACTCGCTGGGCACGGCGCTCGCCATCAAGCCCGGCGCGGTCAACCTGATGACGGCGGGGCGCGGCATCGTCCATTCGGAGCGCACCGGGCTGGAGGCGCGCGCCAGCGGCCCGAAGCTCTACGGCATCCAGGCCTGGCTCGCACTGCCGAAGACGCATGAGGAGATTGCGCCCGAGTTCATCCACCATGCCGCACCTGAGCTGCCGCGCATCGTCGAAGGCGGAAAGCGCATCAGCCTGATCATGGGCTCGGCCTATGGCGAGACCTCCCCGGTGAAATTTCCGTGGGACGTGCTTTATGCCGAGGCGGTGCTTTCGCCCGGCGCGATCCTGCCGCTCGACGCCGACCATGAGGAACGCGCGGTCTATATCGTCGCCGGCCGCATCGACATCGCCGGCGACGAGTTCGGGCCGGGGCAATTGCTGATCTTCAAGCCCGGCGACCGCATCTCGATCCTCAGCCTCGACCAGAGTCGGCTGATGCTGGTCGGCGGCGAGCCGATGGACGGGCCGCGCCATATCTGGTGGAACTTCGTCTCCTCCTCGAAGGAGCGCATCGACCAGGCCAAGGCCGAGTGGAAGTCCGGCCGCTTCGACACCGTGCCCGGCGACGAGACGGAGTTCATTCCGCTGCCCGAGGGCTGAGCCGGTACCGTCACAGGCTTTGGAGCATGCTGTTTTTGATGGAACCACCGCCGTCATTTCGGACGAGCGGCGAAGCCGCGCTGATCCGGAATGACGGCGGTGCTTATGTGTAAAATCAGCTGGCTTCAGATCATTTGACCACCCGCGCCGCGCTGATCCAGCCGTCGAAGTCGGCCTTGTTGGCTGCGATCCAGTCATCGGCCATCTTGGTGACGAGCGCCGAGCTGGCGCCGTTCTTGTTGATGCTGAACTCCCAGCCCGACCATGTCGCCAGCGGGAATTTAACGTTCTGGATCAGGGTCTTGATCGCCGGGTTGGCGGCGACGAAGTCCTTGTTGGCGACGGCTGCCCAGTTCCAGGACGACATCGCCATGCGGCAGGGATCGGCCCCGCCGGCGCAACCCTTGACGCCGTTGACGAGAGCAGAACCCTTGTTGGGCACGGATGGCGGCAGCGCGTCGGCCGGCGTCGGCAGCCAGACCACGTCCTCGCCCGGCACCAGCGCGTTGTTCACCCAGGACGGGCTCCAGGCATAGAAGAAGGCCGGTTCGCCGCGCTTCACCCGCGCCACGGTCTCGACCATCAGAGCCTCGTATTTGCCGCGCACGGAACGCACCGTGTCCTTGAGGCCGAACTTGTCGAGCTGGAAATCGACCACGTCGCCGCAGCTCCAGCCCGGATCGCAGTTGATCAGGTCGGCCTTGCCGTCCTTGCCGAACAGGCCCGCGAGCTTGGCGTCCTTCATCTGCTCGAGCGTGGTGATGTTGTGGGCGGCGGCGGTCTTCTTGTCGATCAGATAGCCGTTGATGCCGCCGCCGACGATCATGCCGGCGGTGACGATCTCGGCCTGCTTCTCGATGGCGCGAAAGGCGGGCTCGCGCTGGGGCATGTTCACGTCGGTGGCGAGGTCGAGATCGCCCTGGCCGGCCGCCTGAAAAAACAGCGTGGTGTTGAGCGTGCTCAACTTCACCTCGTAGCCCAGCGCCTTCATCGCCTTGATGATGATTTGCGCGGTGACGTAGTTGGCGCCGAGGCTGTCGCTCTGGGCGTAACGCACGGTCTTGCCCTTGCCGGGCATCTCCTGCGCGCCTGCGGGGGCCGCCTGCAGCAGGAGGCCAGCCAGGGCGGCTGCGGCGGCGGTCCTGAGAAATGTGCTCTTGATCATCGGATTCTCCTGCTCTTTGCTGTCGATTTCACGGCTGTCGATCATTCGATCTTGGTTGGTTTCCCCTGCCCGCCATTCGGCGGGTCTGCTGCCCGTCGCTAGCTCGCCTGCCGGGTTTCGACGCGCGCGCCGATCGGCTGCTCGAAGCGCTCGCCGCGGATGAAGGTCAGCACGCTGCGCAGCAGCGAGCTCTGCTTGCCGCGCTTCGGCTCGGCCAGTTTCTGGGTGATGCGGTCGAGCATCATGGCGAGCAGCACGATGGCGATGCCGCCGACGGCAGCGCGCCCGACATCGAGCCGGCCGAGGCCCTGCAGCACGACGAGGCCAAGGCCTTCCGCGCCGATCATCGCGACGACCACCGACATCACCATCGCGGTGAGCACGGTCTGGTTGAGGCCGCCAAGGATCGTCGGTATCGCCAGCGGCAGCTGAATCTCCCAGAGCAGTTGCCGGGGATTGGCGCCGAAGGCGAGACCAGCCTCGACGATCTCGTGCTCGACCATGCGGATGCCGAGATTGGTGAAGCGGATCAGCGGCGGGGCGGCGGCCGTCACCACCGCGACCTCGCCGGGCACCGTGCCGACGCCGAAGAGCATCACCACCGGTACGAGATAAACGAAGGTCGGCGTCGTCTGCATGATGTCGAGGACCGGGCGCACGATGCTCCAGACCCGGTCGCTGCGGGCGCACCAGATGCCGATCGGTATGCCGATCACCGCGCAGAACAGAATGGCGGTCGCGATCAGCGACAGCGTGGTCATCGCCTCGGCCCAGACGCCGATGAAGGCGATGACGACGAGCGAGATCGCGCTGAACGCGGCAATGCCGGTGCTGGCCAGCCTGTAGGCCAGCAGGAACATCCCGATCACCATGACGGGGAACGGGATCGCGTGCAGCACATAGTCATTGAAGGTCAGGAGCGCCTCGACCGGCCATTTGATGGCGAGAAAGACCGGGCGCAGGTTGAGCGCGACCCATTGCACGCCCTCCTGAATCCATTTGTCGACCGGAAAGACGGCGAGATCGTCAGCCTTGAACATGGTGGCCTCCGGCGGACGCAACCTGCGCGGGACGCGAGGCGATGCGGGACAGGATCTGCTCCGGGCCGAGCATGCCGATGAGCCGGCCGTCGTCGTCGACGACGCCGATCGACTGGCCGTCGCGGTAGCGCGCCGCCACTTCGACGAGCTTGGTGTCCGCGGGCACGCAGATCGGCCCGGCACCGTCCAGCGAGCCGACGACGCGCTGCTCGCCATCGAGCACGAAGCCTGCGAGCACGAAGCCCGGCGGATGCTCCGCGATCGGGCGCATCACCGAGCGCGCATCGAACAGCCTTGCCCGGTCGACCTCGCGTGTGAAGGCGGCGACATAGTCGCTGCCGGGGTCGAGCACGATCGATTGCGGCGTGCCCTCACGGACCAACCGGCCCTCCGACATGATCGCGATCCGCGTGCCGAGCTTCAACGCCTCCTGGAAATCATGGGTGATGAACAGGATGGTCTTGTTGAAGGTGCGCTGCAGACGCAGCAATTCGTCCTGCATCTCGGTGCGTATCAGCGGGTCGAGCGCGCTGAAGGCCTCGTCCATGATCAGGATGTCGGCGTCCGTCGCCAGCGCCCGCGCCAGGCCGACGCGCTGGCGCATGCCGCCGCTGAGCTCGTGCGGATAATGGTAGCCCCAGCGTGCCAGCCCGACGACGGAGAGAACCTCGTCGGCGCGCTTGCGGCGCTCCTGCAGGCCGACGCCGCGCAGCTTCAGCCCGAACTCGACATTCTCGATGACGCGCTTGTTGGGCAGGAGCGCGAAATGCTGGAAGACCATGGAGATGCGGGTGCGCCTGACCTCGCGCAGTTCGGCTTCGTCGAGCGCGACGATATCGCGGCCGTCGAGCAGGATCCTGCCGGAGCTCGGCTCGTTCAGCCGGTTGATGCAGCGCGCCAGCGTCGACTTGCCCGAGCCCGACAGGCCCATGACCATGTACATCGCGCCCGAAGGCACGCTCAGCGAGACATCGTGCAGGCCGACGACCTGGCCGAGCTGTTCGAAGACGCTGTCCTTGTCGCCGCCGGCCGCGAGCAGCGCGAGCGCGCGCTCGGGCGTCTTCGAGAATACCTTGCACAGGTTCTGGATCTGCAGCCGCTCGGTCACCGATGCCTCCCTTGCGTCATGCCTTGCCCGCGCGCTCGCCAAGTAAACGATTGCGGCACCGGATCGGTCTTCCTGCGATACAGAGGACGTCGCACCACAACGATCATCGCGACCACCGGAAATGCAGGCTGCTTCCCAGTGGGCGATCTCATTTCAGCGGCGAAAAATCGGTCGGCAGCAAAATGCGGTTCTCGGCCTGCTCGATGGTCTCCGCGAGCTTGGGCAGGAACGCCTGCCAGCGCGGATCATCCGCCAGTTGCTGGCGCCGGCGCGCACGGTCGGCGAGGTCGGCATAGGCCCAGAGATGCGTGATCTGGCTGAGCGTGCCGATCTCGGTGGTGAAATAGCCGACGAGATGACCGAGGATCGGCTGCTGGATTGCCAGGCCCTCCTCGCGCACGAGCTGGAGATAGCGTCCCATCTTGCCGTTGCGGATACGGTAGTTGCGTTCCTCGACGATCATGGTTTTCCTTCTCCGTCGCATCCGATCAGGAAGTCGCGCATCAGGTCGGCGACCGCATCGGGCGCTTCCATCAGGATGGAATGGCGCAGGCCCGGCAGGATGTGCAGGCGCGAGCCGGCGATCCGCCCCGCCATGAAGCGCGCCATGCGCGGGTTCGAGCCCTGATCGTCCTGGCCTGTCGCGATCAGCGTCGGCGCGCGGATCTGGCCTATCGCATCGCCGAGATCGGTCTGCGCCAGCACGCGGTAGGCTGCGGCGTAGCAATCGGGATCGTTGCCGGCGTTGCGCTCGCGCAACCGCGCGATCAGCTGCGGATTGCGCTCCTGGAAGCCTTCCGTAAGCCACCGCGAAAGAGATGCGTCGTAGTGCGAGCCGCGCTCGCCGGCCTGCAGCGCGGCGAGCCGGGCCGCGACGCGCTCGCGCTCGTCTTGATTGCGACCGGCCACCGTTGCGAGCAGGGCGAGGCGGTCGAGCCTGTCGGGATGGGTCAACGCGAGGCGTTGCGCAATCAGCCCTCCGAGCGAAAACCCGGCGAGGTGGAAGCGTTTGAAACCGACATGGTCGGCGAGCGCCAGCACGTCACCGACGAAATCGTCGATCTCGTAGCGCCCCTTCACCCGTGTCGAGCCGCCATGCCCGCGCAGATCGAATGTCAGGATGCGGAACCTGTCGGACAGCCGCGCGACGATCCCGTCCCACGCCTCGCAATAGGAGCCGACGCCATGGATGCAGACCAGCGCCTGCGTCCCACTGCCCTGAAGCCGGTAGTTCAGGGTGACGCCACCAACGGTCAGGCTCGTCGCAGCCGCCATCTCGTCTGGAGCCCGCATCGCCACGCCCATGGCTCAGTGCCCCGCTGCGGCGACGCGCGGCGCGCGCTGCCGGTCGCGCTCGCGCATCGCGAAATGCGGCATCACCTCATCGATGAACAGCCGCAGCGTCTTGACCTGCAAGGCGAAGGGCAGGTTGAAGGACAGGCCGAGGCAATACTGGTCGACGCCCTCGTCCTCGTAGATCTGGAGCTTCTCGACGATCTCGTCGGGCGTGCCGAACATCAGATTGTCGCGGATCGCCTGCGGATTATAGTTGGCGCGATTGGCGACGGCATCGAACGGCACGGCTTCGGGGAAGCCATTCTTCACCGCGCCGATGTTCTGCATCAGGTTCTCGAAATAGCGGCCGTAATCGACGCTGTGGCGCACCGCCACCTCCCAGTCGCCCGGCCGATCATAGGCGCAGGTCCGCCGCTGCATCATGAAGCGCGGGCGCGGCCGGCCGGGATGATCGGCGACCGCCTTGCGGAACTTCTCGCCGAGTACCGAGACCTCGGCCGGCGGCGAGGACAGCGGCGTCGACAGGATGCTGGCGCCGATGCTGATCGCCCAGTCGAAGGTGCCGGGGTCGCGCGCCGCGACCCAGATCGGCGGATGGGGCTGCTGCAGCGGCTTGGGCACGGATGTCGCGAGCGGGAACTGCCAGTAATGCCCGTCATGGGCGTAGTCGCCGGCCCAGAGCTTCTGTACGGCCGGGACCAGTTCCTTCATGTAGCCGACGCCCTCCTGCTGGGGGATGCCGCCTGCCATCCGGTCGAACTCGTACTGGTAGGCGCCACGCGCGATGCCGAATTCGAGGCGTCCGCCGGTCAGGTGGTCGCAGAGCGCCGCCTCGCCGGCGAGCCTGATCGGCGACCAGTAGGGCGCGGCCAGCGTCGCGGTGCCGAGCCTGATCCGGTCTGTATGCTGGGCAAGCCAGGTCAGGGTCTGGAAGGGATTGGGCGAGATCGTGCACTCGATGGTGTGGTGCTCGGCAGTCCACAACGTCTCGAAGCCGCCCTCGTCGGCGAGCCGCGCCAGTGCGCGCAGATTGGCGATGGCGTCCGACATCCTGTCCTGGGGCGAGAAGCGCTCCATGCTGATCGAAACGGCGAATTTCATGATGGCCTCCGGGATCGGGCTGAAGGTTCTGGAGCGGGTCAGCGCAGGCGGATCACGAACGGGTCCTGCATGGCGCCGGAGTAGTCGATCACGACGTTCTTCAGCCGCGAGAACTCGCGCATGACCTCGAAGCCGCCGCGCCGGCCGTAGCCGCTCTTCTTGGTGCCGCCATTGGCGGACATGTAGGCGGCGGAGCGGTAGGTGTTGATCCAGACCGTGCCGGCCTCAACATTGCGGGCAAAGCGCATGGCGCGGTCGATATCCTTCGTCCAGACGCCGGAGGCGAGGCCGTATTCGGTGTCGTTGGCGAGTGCGATCATCTCGTCCTCGCTCGAGAACGGCACCACGCCGACGACGGGGCCGAAGATCTCGTCGCGCATGAAACTCATCTCGTTGCTGGCATCGGTCATCACGGTCGGTTCGAAATACCAGCCGCAAGCGAGGTCTTCGTCCTGCGGCTTGCGCCCGCCGGCCGCGATCGTCGCGCCCTCGCGCACGCCCGACGCGACATAGCCCTCGACCTTGTCGAGCTGGGCTGAAAGCGCCAGCGGCCCGATATCGGTATCCTCGGCCAGCGGATGGCCGACCTTGACGCGGCGCGTGCGCTCGACCAGCGCCTCGACGAAGCGGGGATAGATCGAGGCCTCGACGAAGCAGCGCGAGCCGGCGACGCAAGTCTGGCCCGCCGCCGCGAAGACGCCGGAAACGACGCCGTTCACGGCGCGCTCGACATCGACGTCTCCGAAGACGACATGGGGCGACTTGCCGCCGAGCTCCATCTGGCAGGGCACCAGGTTGGCCGCCGCGTTGGCTGCGATCCTGCGGCCCGTCGCGGTGCTGCCGGTGAAGACGTATTTGGCGATGCCGGGATGGCGCGTCAGCGCCTCGCCGGTCGTCGCGCCGTCACCGGTCACCACGTTGACGACGCCGGGCGGAATGCCGGCCTCGATCACCAGCTCGGCCAGCGCCAGCGTCGACGCGCTGGCATGTTCGGACGGCTTGATGACGATGGTGTTGCCGATGGCGAGACAGGGCGCCAGCGTGCCCGTCAGCATCATCAGCGGCGAGTTCCACGGGATGATCATGCCGACCACGCCGATCGGCTCGCGCAGGTTGAAGTTCAGCGTATCGAGCTTGTTGACCGGGATCGTGTCGCCCTGGAGCTTGTCGGCCATCCCCGCGAAATAGAGATAGGAATCCGGGATGGCCCGCATCTGGGCCTTCATCTCCTTGAGCAGCTTGCCGTTGTCGCGGCACTCCATCAGCGCCAGTTCGTCGGCGTTCTCCAGCACGAGATCGGCGAGCCTGCGCACAAGCTTGCCGCGATCGGTCTGGGTCAGCCGACGCCAGGCCGGGTTGATCAGCGCGGCGCGGGCCGAGCGTACGGCGGCCTCGACATCGGCCGCATCACCCTGCGCGAATTCGTACCAGGGCTGCGCGGTGGTGGGGTCGTAGCTCGGGACATAGACGCCGCTTTTGGGCGCGACGAAGCGGCCGTCGATGAACAGGTCCTGGCGTGAGCCTTCGAGTGTCCTGACAGTGGTTTTCATGTCGCTCAGCCGAGATCGGGGGTGGGTGCCGTGGCCCAGGGCTGGGCCTCGCCGACCATGGCGAGCCGCCCGCCATCATGGGAATCCATGTAGATGCCGAAGCGCTTGCTGGCGCTCTCGCGGGCATAGCGGCGCAGCATCGCCTGGATTTCGCGGGTCGGGATCGCCTCAAAGGGAAGCTGGTCGATGGGGAAGAAGCGCAAATTCGCCGGCAGGGCTACGCCGGCCGGCTCCTGCGCCAGCCTTGCCCGGTAAATCAGGTAGCCCGGATCGCCATCGGCGACGTCGAAGACCGAATAGAGGAAGGTGTCGTCGGGCAGCAGCGTCAGCGCCTCGCCGCCCTCGATGTGCAGGCGGTCGTTGGCGATCCGGCGCGGCGCGCTCGGGAGCACCCAGCCGCCCTTGCCATCGCTCGCGAGCAGCAGATGGCCGTCGGCCTCGATCAGATAACCGACGATCATGCCGTGCGAGGCGAGCCAGCCGGGCGGCAGCGGATCCTTGATGTTGGCGTAGCGGCCCCGGCAGAAGCCGAGCGGGGCGACCGGACTCGTGCCGAAGGCCTGGACCTCGCCGAGCAGCACGACATGGTCGCCGGCGTCGACGCGGCTGTGGACGACGCAGTCGAACCAGCTCAGGCAGTCGGTCAGCACCGGCGCGCCGGTATGGACGCGGTCATAGTTGACCGCCTCGAACTTGTTGGCGGCCTTCGAGGCGAAGAGATTGGAAACCTCGATCTGGCCTTCATGCAGCAGGTTCACGGCAAAGCAGGGCGAGGTGTTGAAGGCCGAGAAACTCGCCGCGCTCTTGCCGACGCAGACTAGCAGCAACGGCGGATCGAGCGAGACCGAGGTGAAGGAATTCGCGGTCATGCCGCGCGGATTGCCCTGCGCGTCATGCGTCGTGATCACGGTGACGCCGGTGACGAAGGTGCCGAACGCGCGGCGCAGCGCCAGCGGATCGATCGTCGTGGGATGGTGTGGTGCGGGAGCCAGCATTCGCTTCGTCTCGAAGGATCGGTGATCGCGACGAGGACGCTACGAGGCGAGGCCATACCGTTCTTCCTGCGAACCGGAGGACGGTTTGCGAAAAGAGTTCTGCGTCTCGCGGCAGGATCAGACGCCCGGCGTCGCCGCCGTGTTCTCGATGACGCAGTGCAGCCGGATCGCGAGTTCGAGGGCGAAGCGCCGCTCGGGCGTCTCGGCGTCGATGCCGAAGAGGTCGTTGATCCGCCCGAGCCGGTAGCGCAGCGTCGTCACATGCAGGCCCATCGCGTCGGCGCAGGGCTGGCTGCGGCAGCCTTCGCGGACATAGGCCGCAAGCGTCTCCAGATAGGGCGTGCCGTGAGCCCGGTCATGCGCGACCATCGCGCCGATGCAGCCTTCGACGAAGCTTCGGACCTCGGTCGAGTCGGCAGCGCCGATCAGCATCGGCATCGGCCCGAAATCCGGGGCGGAGAGCACGCCGGTGCGCCCGAAGGCGCGCGCGATGCGGATCATGCGCCAGCAACGCTCCCATTCCTTGGGATAGGCCTCGTGCCCCTCGCACGCGCCGCCGAGCACGACGATGGGCTCGCGCCCGAAGCTGTGCCGCAGGGTCTCCGCGATGCGTCGCGCAAGCCGTCCCTGCCGCTCCTGATCGACGCCGCCATCCTGGGGCAGCAGGCAGACGAGGCCGCCGCCGACGGTGATCACGGTCGCCGGAACATTGTGCTGGCGCGCCAGCCTGACCACGGCATGATGGCATTCGACCGAGACGTCCGCCGCGCCCGCCGGACGATCGGGGAAATCGACCACGACCATGCGCGCGGACTGCGACAGCGACAGGCCGAGCCGCCTCGCGCGGTGCATCAGGTCGTCGGCGTCGCGCCAGCGCCGCTCGACGATCTCGAAGAACAGTTCGGTCAGCGTGCGCGTCTCGAAACGGAACCGGATGACGCTGCGCATCATCTGGACGCTGAGCGCGAACTTGGCGCTTTCCAGCATCAGCAATTCGAGGTCGCCCGGCACAGCGGAGGTCGCAAACACCATGATCGCGCCAACCGCGTCGCCATCGACGCTGAGCGGCTCGACCCGAGCGGGGAGCTCGAATTTGCGTTTGCCGTCGTCGATACGCAGCCTGATCGGCCCGGACCCGCCGCGCCCGACGCTGTCGCGCGCCGCCATGGCAATCTGAGCGCTGAAGGCACCTTCCACCGCCTCTCGCCAGGCATCGTCGTCGAACGTGGCTTTGTCGGGTGAACGCCCGGCCATCAGGCTGTTGCCGGCGAAGTCGACGACGACGATGGGGCTCGGCACCAGATCGGCCAGCCTCGCCGCAAGCGACGCGGTCGTACCGCCCGACAGCACCTGCTGCAGTAGCGAGGCTTGCGCCTGAAGCGCAGCCTGCAGGCGCTCGGCCGCCTGCGCCTGGGCGCGGTGGCGATGCTCGCGCTCGACCGCGATGCCGCCGAGATGAACGATCATCCCCATGAAGGCGAGATCCTCGCCCGAAACCTCGGTGACCGTGCGCGAGACGACGTTGAGCACCATGGGCCGGCCTTCGGCATCGGCACAGCTCATCGGCAGCACGAGGACGGTGCGGTAATCGCGCTCGAAGGCCTCGCGCCGGTAGCCGGGAAATTCGTCGGAGGCCCGCGCATCGCGGATATAAACCGGCTCGTTGCGCTGCAAGGCGATCATGGCCGGGCTTGTCGCCAGCTCCCAGCGATCCTCGAGCGGTCGACGCAGCAAGGTCGGATCGTGCCTGACGATGACAAAGGCATGGCCGCGCGCGGCATCGACCGCCATGACCGAGCCCATCTGCCAGCCGCCATGCTCGCAGGCCGCCTGGATCAGGTCCTTCAGGATCGCATCGAGATTGCCGCCGGAGTTGATCCGGCTGGCGACATCCCGCAACGACCGCATCTGAGATGTCTGGTCCGGCATACGGCCCGCCTTTCACGACGCTGAGCCCTCGATGCTACAGCGTATCGCGGAAGCGGGAACTGCTTCTTCCATCGGACCGAAGGAAGGAAAGCGCAGACCGCCCCCATAATCTCGGCTGAACGGACATTGCCGACGAGGGACGAACGGACATGGAACTGGGTCTTCGCAAGATCGCGACCTTCGTTGAGGAAACCATGATCGAGGGCGGCAAGGCGACCGATCGGCCGATCACCATGATCGTGGTCGCCGCCGTGCTGAAGAACCCGTGGGCCGGCAAAGGCTTCGTCGAGAACCTGCGGCCCGACATCCTGCGCCTCGCGCCGCCGCTGGGCGTCGAGATGACGCGACGGCTCACCGCGCTGATGCCCGCCGACCGGATCGAGGCCTATGGCAAGGCGGCCTCCGTCGGCGTCAACGGCGAGATCGAGCATGGCTCGGCGCTGATCCACACGCTGCGCTTCGGCAACATGTATCGCGAGGCGGCCCAGGGCACGGCCTTCCTGAGCTTCACCAATACGCGCGTCGGCCCCGGCGCCCTGCTGTGCCTGCCGATGATCCACAAGAGTGAGAYCGGCAAGCGCTCGCACTTCCTGACCGCGACCTTCCAGATCAGCGACGCGCCGGGGCCCGACGAGATCCTGATCGCGATCGGCGCGTCCGATGGCGGCCGGGCGCATCCGCGCATCGCCGACCGGTTCCAGGACATGGCCGAGATGGAGAGCGAAGCCGCAGGGGCGCGCGCCTGAAGCGTTACTCCGCCGCCTGAAGGGTGAGTTCGCCTTCCGGCATCGCCTTCAGCCCCGGCATGGCCGAGGCCAGGATCGCCAGCGTCGAGAAGGCGAAGAGCACGACCGGCAGCCATATGGCCGCCTGAAGCCCGAACCATTCGCCGGCAAGCCCGCCGGCGAGCGCGCCGACCGGCCGCATGCCGTACATCGCCGTCGTCAGCGTGGCGCTGACGCGACCGAGCAGAGCCTTCGGTGTCACGGCCTGACGCAGGCTGGTCTGGACGATGAACCAGAGAATCGGGCCAAAGCCGAACAGGAAGAAGGCGAAGGCCAGCACGGCTGAGCCCAGCGCCGGCGGCGCGAGGGCGAGCAGCCCAGCGCCGATCAGGGACGAGGCCGGGCCGAAGACCAGCAGCGGGCCTGTCGGCAGCCGTGCGATCAGGGCGGGACCGCTCAGCGCGCCGACGACCAGCCCCGCGCCATAGACGGAGGATGCAAGCCCGATCGCCTCCGGCGTGAGCAGGAGAACGCGGGCGGCATAGGGCGTGACCATGGCGAGGAAGGCGAAGAAGGCCATGTTCCAGCCGATGGCGCAAAACGCGATCGGCCGGAGATAAGGGTGGCGCAGGACGAACGCGCCGCCTTCCGCGATGGCGCGATGCAAGGGTTGGCGCGGCGCTGCCTCGGGACGGTCGCCCGGCAGGCGCGTCGCGACGACCAGCACGGCTGCTCCCAGAACCGCGCAAAGGCCGAGCCCGAGCGACCCGACGCCATGAGCGACCGCCCAGCCCGCGATCAGCGGCGCGGCAAGGCTGAAGCAGGCGCGGCCGAGTTCGAGCCGGCCATTGGCGCGCGGCAGGCTGGCGACCGCGACCATGCGCGGCAGCAGCACGAAGATCGACAAAGCGATCACCACGGGGCCGGACGCCGCGACGAAGGTCGAGAGCGCCAGCGCCCAGCCGACGGCGCCCAGCGCCAGCAGGCCCGCACCGGCCAGCGAACCCGCCAGCATCAGAGCGCCGCCGAGCATGATCAGCGCGCGCGGCGCAACCCTGTCGGCGAAGACGCCGGCCGGCAGCGAGACCAGGAGCCAGGCCGCCGATTGCGCCGCGACCAGCAGGCCGACGAGCCGGGGGCTGGCCCCGCTCTGCGTCGCCGCCAGCGAGATCGTGTCGAGGGCCAGCTTGTCGGCGAATTGCGAGGCGACGCCGGCGACGAGCAAGGCGAGCGGGAGTGGCGAGGACATGGTGATGAGTTCCTGCTTGCGGGTGAGACAAGCTTTCCCATCACGCCGCGGTGGAACCCACCCGTTTCCTGTGTCCGCTCACGCCACCATCGGCGGCACCTTCAGATGATAATCCGTCGCCTGCTGCAGGGCGTAGCCGATGCGCAGCGCGGTTGCTTCCTCGTAGCCCGGACAGCAGATTTGCAGCGAGAGCGGCAAGCCCTCGGTGTTGAAGCCGTTCGGCAACGACAGGGCGCACATCTCGAGGAAGTTGCCGAAGCGGGTGAAGCGCGAGGGCATCACATCCTGATCGACCGCGTCGAGCCTGATCGCCGCCATCGCAGTGCTCGGCGTCAACAGCGCGTCGATACCGGCAAGGGCATTCGCCATCAGCCGTTTGCAGTCGACCTGGTGCTGCCTGGTGGCGAGGTAGGCCTGCGCCGGCACCGTCGCGCCCGCCAGCACGCGCGCCCTGACCGCATCGTCGATCGCCGCAGTGGCATTCTCCGCGATGACGCCGTCGTTGAAATAGGCCTCTGCTTCGAGGATCGCCTGCGATCTCAGGAAATCCGCGAAGGCGAAGGGCAGATCGACATCGACGATCTCGGCGCCGAGCCCGGCAAGGGTCGCGAGCGAACCGTCATAGGCCGCAAGGATTTCGGCATCGACGCCCTGTCGCTCCGAGGCCGGCATGCGCGCGATCCGCAAGCCGCGTACGCCGCGCTTCAGCACCGGCATCGGGTCGATCGGCAGGATGCCGCGCGTGTTGGGATCGAGCGGATCGGGCCCCTGCATGACATTGTAGAGCAGCGCCACGTCCTCGACATCGCGCGCCATGGGACCCGGCGTATCGAGCGAGGTTGAAAGCGGCAGGATTCCATAGGTCGAGGCCCGTCCGATCGTGAGCTTCAGTCCCGTCAACCCGCAGAAGGAAGCCGGCAGGCGTACCGAGCCGCCGGTGTCGGTGCCGATCGCCCAGGGCGCGAGCCGGCCCGCGACCGCGACGCCCGAACCGCTGCTGGAGCCGCCGGGCGTGCGCGCGTGTACTGCATCCCATGGGTTCCGGGGCGTCCCCATATGCTGGTTTGTGCCCCAGCCGCCGAAGGCGAACTCGACGGTGTGGGTCTTGCCGAGCACGATCATGCCCTGCGCGATCATCCTGCGCGCGATGGTTGCGGTCACCGGCGAGCGACGGGTGCGCCAGTTTGCCGAACCGCCGGTGGTGACGCGCCCCTCCAGCTCGATCAGGTCTTTCAATGCGACCGGCACGCCATGGAGAGGACCGACCGCATGGCCCGAGCGGATCGCCTTGTCGGCGCCTTCGGCGGCGAGCCTTGCATCCATGCCATAGACCGCGACGAAGGCCTGCAGTTTGGGTTCCAGCCGGTCGATCCGCCGCAGCAGCGCATCGACGACCTCGACCGGCGAGATGCGCCGCGCGGCGATCTCGCGGGCAAGGACATGGGCCGGCTCGAAGGCGAGTTCGGTCGGGCGGTGGGCGGCGTCGTTCATGGGATCACCTTTGGCACGCTCTTTGGCCTTACTGCATGCTCACGAGGGTCAGGTCGACGAACCAGGATTGCGGCGAGACGAAGCCCTTGACCTTGCCCGACATGGCGCGCGGGTTGAGGTCGTGGACGATGTAAAGCCAGGGCGGGTTGTCGACGAGCCGTTCATGGGCGGCGGCGGTCTGCTCGGCGACGATTTTGGGGTCGGTCGCGGTCGACAGCCTGGCGAAGGCGGCCTCGAAGCCGTCATCCTTCCATTGCTCGAAATTGAAGCCGTTGGGCGAAAAATTGGCGGCGAGGAAATAGCGCGCCATCACGCCGGCATCCGACGAGGGCGAGGACACGTTCAGCGCCAGCGAGCCCGACAGGCTCGGGCTGTCGGGCGTGGCGCGGATCGCGTTGAGCAGCACCTGCCATTCCGAGACGTTGAACTCGACATTGACGCCGCAGGCCTCCTTGAGACTGGCCTGCAGAAACTCGTTCATCGGCAGCGGCGACATCTGGCCCGAGCCCGAGGTCGAGATCATCACCTTGAAGGAGAGCGGCTTGCTCGCGCTGAAACCCGCTTCGGCCAGCAGCTTCTTGCCCTTGGCGGGATCGAACGCATAGCGGTTCTCCGGCTTGCCGAAATTCGGGTCGCTCGCCTTGAGCCAGCCGACCGAGGGCTCGGCCGTGCCGTTGAGCAGTTCGACGATGCCGGCGCGATCGACGCAATAGTTCAGCGCCTGCCGGACCCTGACGTCCTTGAGCGGGCTGTTGGTCGCGCCGATATTGAAGAACCACGGCCAGACATGCGGGTATGAGCCGGTGACGATCGAGAAGCCGGCCTGCTTCAGCGAGGGGATGCCGTCGGCGGGCGGCACTTCGATCCAGTCGACCTGGCCGGCGCGCAACGCCGCAAGCCGAGCATTGGCCTCCGGGATCGGCTGGAGCACGACTTTCTCGACCTTCGCCTTCTTGGCCGCGTCCCAATAAGCGTCGTTGCGGGCGAGTTCGACGCGCTCGCGCGGCACCACGCTGGTGATGCGGAACGGGCCGGTGCCGGCGGCCGGCAGCGCCGCGACCTTGGCCCAGTCCTTCCCGGCCTTCTCGAAGGAGGCAGGCGAGGTGAAGAGAATGTAGACCGCCATATAGGGGAAATAGGAGGCGGGCTGCGTCGTCGTGATCGACACGGTGTGGTCGTCGATCTTCCTGTAGGAGCCCATCACCGGGATGCGGGCGCGGGTGATGCCGGCGGCCGGCGGCTCGAACTGGGGCGCATCCTTGTTGAAATAGCGTTCGAGGTTCCAGACCACGGCGTCGGCGTTGAAATCCGTACCGTCATGGAATTTCACGCCGCGGCGCAGGTGGAAGATCCAGGTCTTTGGGTCGTCGGCGGCCTGCTCCCAGCGCTCGGCGAGGCCCGGACGCAGTTCAGAGAGCCTGTCGGTGCGCGTCAGATCCCACAGCATCAACCCCTCGAAAATCGGGTAGCCGAGGAAACGCATGCCCTCGAAGCCGTTATTGGGCAGGCCGGTCGCGGTCGGGATATCCGAGGCGGTCATCGCGATCCGCAGCGTCTGGGCGCCGGCTGGCTGCGCAGACAGGATGGCGGTGGCCAACGCACCGACGGCAAACCCCTTCAGGAGGTGTCTGGCGGCGACAGCGAACGGGCGAGGGCGTGCTCATGTGGGCTCCTGTGACCGAATCTGGCGCGACGGCGCGAATGGCGACTGGCAGGGGAAAACGCAAGTTGCGGGCCAGTCACGAGCGGCTCATGGACACGTCCTCGCGACCTCCGGCGAAGCCTCTGCTCATGGTTGCGCCGAAGACGCTGGCGCGTGTGGCGGCAGTGTGCCGCACGCATGCGCAGTCTGCCGCCCTGCCCTTGTGCCGCCATGCGGCGATGCGATAGACCGTGACCGTGACCACGCGCCCGCAAACCCCGCTCCTCGACCGCGTCCATACGCCTCAGGATCTGCGCAAGCTGCCCGAGAGCGATCTGCGCCAGCTCGCGGATGAATTGCGGCTCGAGACGATCGACGCCGTTTCCGTCACCGGAGGCCATCTTGGCGCGGGGCTCGGCGTCGTCGAACTCACCGTGGCGCTGCACCATGTCTTCGATACGCCAAAGGACCGGCTGATCTGGGATGTCGGCCACCAGGCCTATCCGCACAAGATCCTGACCGGCCGGCGCGACCGCATCCGCACGCTGCGCCAGCCCGGCGGTCTGTCGGGCTTCACCAAACGGACGGAGAGCGAATACGACCCGTTCGGCGCGGCGCACTCCTCGACCTCGATCTCGGCCGGCCTCGGCATGGCGGTCGCCCGCGACCTTTCGGGCAAACCCAACAACGTCATCGCAGTAATCGGCGACGGCGCGATGTCGGCCGGCATGGCCTATGAGGCGATGAACAACGCCGGCGCGCTCGGCTCGCGCCTGATCGTGATCCTGAACGACAACGACATGTCGATCGCGCCGCCGGTCGGGGCGATGTCGGCCTATCTTGCAAGGCTCGTCTCGGGCCGGACCTATCGTTCGCTGCGCGAGGTCGCGAAATACCTCGCCGAAAAGCTGCCGCGCTTCTTCCATGAGAAGGCGAAGCGGACGGAAGAATATGCGCGCGGTTTCTGGACCGGCGGCACGCTCTTCGAGGAGCTCGGCTTCTACTATGTCGGGCCGATCGACGGACACAATCTCGACCATCTGCTGCCGGTGCTGCGCAATGTCCGCGATGCCGAATCAGGCCCTGTCCTCGTTCATGTCGTGACGCAGAAGGGCAAGGGCTATGCGCCGGCCGAGGCCAGCGCCGACAAATACCACGGCGTCGTCAAGTTCGACCCCGTCACGGGTCAGCAGGCCAAGGCTCCGGCCAATGCGCCGAGCTACACCGGCGTCTTCGCCAACGCCCTGATCAAGGAAGCGCGCAAGGACGACAAGATCGTCGCCGTCACCGCCGCGATGCCGTCCGGCACCGGGCTCGATGCCTTCGGCAAGGAATTTCCGGGCCGGACCTTCGATGTCGGCATCGCCGAGCAGCATGCGGTGACCTTCGCGGCGGGCCTGGCGACCGAAGGCTACAAGCCGTTCTGCGCGATCTACTCGACCTTCCTGCAGCGCGCCTACGACCAGGTCGTGCACGATGTTGCGCTGCAGAAGCTCCCCGTCCGTTTCGCGCTCGACCGCGCCGGGCTGGTCGGGGCCGATGGCGCGACCCATGCAGGCGCTTTCGACGTCGCCTATCTCGCCTGCCTGCCCGACATGGTGGTGATGGCCGCGGCCGACGAGGCCGAACTGACCCATATGGTCGCGACCGCCGCGGCCTTCGACGAGGGGCCGATCGCACTGCGCTATCCGCGCGGCGAAGGCGTCGGCGTCGAGATGCCGCAATTCGGCGAGCCCCTCGAAATCGGCCGGGGCCGGATCGTCCGCGAAGGCACGCGCGTCGCGCTGCTATCGCTGGGCACAAGGCTGGCGGAATGCCTGCTGGCGGCGGAACAACTCGGCCAGCGCGGCCTCTCGGCGACGGTCGCCGATGCGCGCTTCGCCAAACCGCTCGACGAGGCTTTGATCCTGCGGCTCGCGCGCGAGCATGAGATTCTGGTCACGGTCGAGGAAGGCTCGGTCGGCGGCTTCGGCAGCCATGTGCTGCATCTGCTCGCCCGCACCGGCATGCTCGATGGCGGACTGAAGGTCCGGACGCTGACTCTGCCCGACATCTACCAGGACCAGAACAAGCCCGAGGCGATGTATGCCCAGGCCGGGCTCGACGCCGCCGGCATCGTGCGCACCGTCGAGAGCGCGCTCGGTGTGCCCAGCGCCATCAAGCGCGCCTGAAACCGTCGAGACAGCAGCGATGAAGCTCCGGGCCGACCAATGGCTCGTCGAGCGCGGCATCTTTGAAAGCCGGGCACGGGCGCAGGCGGCGATCACGGCTGGTCTCGTCACCGCCGATGGCGCGCTCGTCCGCAAGGCCTCGGCGATGCTCGCCGCTGATGCCTGCGTGCAGGCCAGTGCGGCCCACCCTTACGTCTCGCGCGGTGGCCTCAAGCTCGAGGCGGCGCTCGACGCGTTCGGCTTCGCGCCGGACGGTCGAATCTGCCTCGATGTCGGGGCCTCGACCGGCGGCTTCACCGACGTGCTGCTGAAACGTGGCGCGACGCGGGTCATCGCCGTCGATGTCGGGCGCGACCAGTTGCACGCCTCATTGCGGGGCCACCCCAAGGTGTCCAGCTTCGAGGGGCAGGATATCAGGACGCTGACGCTGGCCGGCATGGCCGAGCGGCCCTCGCTGGCCGCTGTCGACGTCAGTTTCATCTCGCTCAGGCTGGTTTTGCCGGCGGTCGCGGCTCTGCTTGCGCCGGAGGCCGAGATCGCCGCGCTGATCAAGCCGCAATTCGAGGCCGGGCGCGCCGCGCTGAAGAAGGGCGTCGTCCGCGACGAGGCGGTGCATGCCAAGGTCTGCGCCGAGATTATCGAAATTCTGGTGGGGCTGGGTTTTGCGGTCACGGGGCCCGTGCCTTCGCCGATCGAGGGCGGCGACGGCAATCGCGAATTCCTGATCGGCGGGCGAAGGGCTGGCTGAATTCAGTTCGCGAACAGCGCGTCGATCTCGTCCTGCAGGCCGACGCCTTCGAGCGCGCCGATATCGACCCGCCCGTTGGCGTTGATGAACTGCGTCGCCCGACCCATCAGCGTCCGCAGCGCTTCGCAGGCCACATCGATCACGGCGGTAGCCTCGGGATCTTCGGGCTTTTCGACCAGCAGCGCGGTCACTGTTGCGATCAGGCGGTTCATCGCGCCACAAAGCTCCTCGAAAGCCTGCCGGCGATCGGCTGCGAGGTTGTCATAGGCCGACAGCGCGGACTCCGTGCAGCGCAGCTGCGACGTCTCGAAATGCTCGCGATAGCCGACGGCCCGCCAGACGGCGAGATCCTCGACGACACCGGGATCCATCGGCGCGATCTCAAGCAGCATCAGCGCTTCGCCATAGCGGTTGAGATAGTCGGTGGAGAGATGCGGCACTGCGGCCGCGAGCGCCCACTCATCGTCAGCAATGGCCAGCGTTCGCACTGCTGAGACGGTCATCATGAGCCCCGGGACGCCACGACTATGCTTGATGAAACCCAAATAAAGTGTTGATCCGCTCGTCACGTCTCGCCACATCTGGCCCACCATGTGCGGTCGCTACGCCATCACCCTGCCCCCCGAGGCGATGCAGAGGCTTTTCGCCTATCGCGAACGGCCGAACTTTCCGCCGCGCTACAACATCGCGCCGACGCAGCCGGTGCCGGTGGTGCGCCGGCATGACGGTCAGCGCCAGTTCATGCTGATGCGCTGGGGCTTCGTTCCGGGCTGGGTCAAGGACCTGAAGGACTTCCCGCTCGTCATCAACATCCGCGGCGAAAGCGCAGCCGAGAAGCCGTCCTTCCGCGCCGCCCTGACAAGGCGACGCTGCCTGATGCCGGCCGACGGGTTCTATGAGTGGCACCGCACCGGCGAGGGCCGACACAGCGAAAGCCGCGCCTACCTGTTCCGAAGGCCCGATCGCGGGCTGTTCGCCTTCGCAGCGCTCTGGGAGACCTGGCATTCGCAGGACGGTTCGGAGATCGACACCGTCGCGCTTGTCAACGGCCCGGCCAACGGGCTGATGTCGGCGGTCCATCACCGCTGCCCAGTGATCCTCGACCCCAAGGATTATGACGACTGGCTCGATCCGGCCGCCGATGCCCGCGATGTCGCGCCGCTGCTGCAACCGCCGCCCGACGATCTGCTGGAGATGGTCCGGATCGGCCCGGCGGTGAACAAGGTCGCCAATGACGGGCCGGAGGTGCAGGAGCCGTTCGATCCCGCCAGCGCCTCGCCGCAGCCGGCCAAGCCCGCTCCCAAGAAGCAGCCGGCCGCCAAGGACGCCCAGGGCAGTCTGTTCTAGCGACTGCCGTTTTAACGCGGAACCAAGCCGTCATTCCGGGCGCAGCGAAGCGGAGACCCGAAATGACGGGCTGGTTGCAACGAAACGTCGCCAGTTCTGACCTGGCGTCCGGCCGGGCGATCTCAGGTGTCGGACTGGGCGATGCCGAATTTCTGCTTGAGCTGGACGCGGTCCATGCAGGTCACGTCGTAGGTCACTTCCCTGCCCTTGAACTCTTCGCGCTTGCCGAATTCGCGCGTCATCATGCGGGTGATGTCGTCCATCCGCGCCTCGCAGGCCTGAGCCGTGACGAAGCCCTGCTCGCTGACATGGGCCGAGGTGCAGGTCGTCTGCCCGGCGACACAGGCAACGATGACCATCGTGAAGGCATCCATCGGACCACTCCCGCAAAGATCGGCGTCACGGTCGATGCTCGGTGCTCATGGTTAACCGAGCCTTAAAGAGCCGCCTGGCTCGAATGGAGCAAGTTCCGCGCCACGCGTCGGTCAGGATGCAGCAGGCCACCAGCCCAGCCATGCAGGAATATCCGCCGACCCATCCACCAACGCCGGGCGATACCGACTGCCCTCGCGCGCAAAACGTGATCTGATCGCGCTGTCGCCGGGAGGCGGCCCCCTGGTCTGGAAGGACAATCGACGATGCATGGCCGCCGCCCGACGATCAGTTCCCGCCACGGCATGGTCGCCGCCGCGCACCCGCTCGCCGCGCAGGCCGGTGCGCGCATTCTCGCCAATGGCGGCACGGCCTTCGACGCGGCGGCAGCCACCGCAGCGGCGCTCAACGTGGTCGAGCCGTTCATGTCGAGCCTTGCCGGCATGGGTTCGGCGACGATGTGGGTCGCGGCGGAAAAGCGTGTCCGCGCGCTCGACTTCGTCCCGACGATTCCGATGAGTTTTCCGGCCGGCCGCTTCAGCCAGCGCAGCGACCTCGAACGCGGGGCGCTCTCGGTCGGAAAGCCCGGCAATCTCGCCGGCTGGTGCGAACTTGCCGCCAAATATGGCCGCGTCCCGCTGGCGGCGATTCTGGCGCCGGCGATCGCACTGGCCGAGGGTGGCTTTCCGCTGGCCGAATTCGGCGTCGCGGAGATCAACGAGCAGGCGCCGCTGCTGAAAGCCTGGCCCGAACTCTATCCGAGTTTCGCCGCAGCCTATTTCAGCGGCGGCCCCGTCAGGCTCGGCACGATACTGCGCCAGCCCGATCTGGCGAAGACGCTCACCGCCATCGCCAAGGAAGGGCCGGACCATCTCTATCGCGGTGCGCTTGGGCAGAAGATCGTCTCACATCTGCAGGCGCTTGGCGGTACGCTGACGATGGCCGACCTGGCCGAGGTCGCCCCGGTCTGGCGCGAGCCGCTGGCGGTTTCCTATCGCGGGGTGACGATCCATGTGCCGCCGCCGCCCTGCGAGGGTTTCCAGTTCCTGCTGACACTGCGCCTGCTCGACGGATCGGACCTTGCAAACCTGGCCAAGGACGGCCCCGACCATCTCGACCTGGTCTATCGCGCCATCAGGCTCGCGGCCGGTATGCGCATCGCCCACAACAACCCGCCGCCCGAGAAGCTCGCCGAGCTTCTGTCGGACGCCGCTGTCGGAGCCTTGAGAGAGAGGCTGCGCGACGGCAAGCCGGTCGATGGACCCACCGAGCAATGGACGCCGCAGACATCCGAAGACCCCGCCCACACCACCTCGCTTTCGGTCGCCGACAGCGAAGGCAACATGGTCTGCATCACCAACAGCATCGGTAGCCCCTTCGGCAGCGGCGTTGTGACGCCCGGCACGGGCCTGTGCCTCAACAACTTCCTCTACTGGGCCGATGTCCAGCCAAGCAGCCCCAACCGCTCGGGGCCGGGCTCGGACCTGCCGATGTGCATGTCGCCGAGCATTTCGACCCGCAATGGCGAGCCCGTGCTCGCGCTCGGCACGCCCGGCAGCTACGGCATCATGCAGACGCAGGCGCAGGCGATGGTGCAGTATCTCGATTTCGGCCTGCCGCTGCAGGAGGCGATCGAGGCTCCGCGTTCGCGGCTTTGGGACGGCCGCCTGATTCAGTCCGAGAACCGGATCGCGCCGGAGACGATCGCGGCGTTGAAAGCGCGCGGCCATGAGATCGAGGCCTTCGATGTCGGCTGGACGATGAAGTGCGGCGGCATGCAGGCGGTGGCGCGCGACCCCGCGACGGGAGCCTATACGGGTGCGGCCGATCCGCGCCGGGACGGATATGTGGTGGCGGTGTGAGGTCGCGGTTCAATCGGGTGGCGTGAACAGCGGGCGAGCCGCATCGAAGATCGCGCGCGGGAGCACCGACATCTCGCGAAAGGTCGGCGGAAGATGCGGCAGGTGCATTCGTACGATCGCCCCGACCGCCCTGGCCTGCGCCGCATCGCGCGCGCGCTTGAGCGGGTCGCGGTCGAATTTTTGCGAAAGCCAGAGCTTATGCGCGGCGAAAATGCGTGGATCGACCGCGACGATCCGCAGCGGCATGCCCTTTTCGTCGATAGCGACGGATTCGAATGGCGGCGCGTTCTCGAGCCATTCGAGCCCTTCGATAGCGACGGCTGACAGATCGCCCTCCGCCAGATGCAGGCTGTCGCGAATGCCGCGCCAAGGCGGATTCGCCTCGGGACGGATGAGATCGACCAGGTAACCTTCGTCGTTGGCGGCGCGAAAGCTCTCGCGCCCCCGCGCGAAACTGGGGTCGATGCCTTTGAGGAGACCGAGAAGGCCTCCACGGCCTACGGCCTTGCCGGCGACCAGGCCCAACTCTCGGCGAGCGTCGAAGAGAAGATCGATGTCCTGCGTCGCCGTGACCTGGGGATCGACGAAGACGCCGGCGGCGGCCTCATAGGCAAACAGCGCGTTGGTCCCGACGACCTTCAGGCCACGCCCGAGCAGTCCGAGGCTGTCGATGGCGCGGATGATGCGTGCTGCTGTCAGCGGGACGCGACCGAGATCGACCGCGCGCGCGATCGCCGCCTGACGCTCAACCGCCGTCCAGGTCGCCTTGTGGCGTCGACGGGCGACCGCGCGGCCGGAATCGAACTCCTGCTTGATCGCTTCGGTCTCAGCCGATCGCGGCCCCATCGAGCGTTGCCGACGCGATCCGCCTTCATCCGGGTAGAAGCTTCGAAGCAGATAGTCGGTGCCCTTGGTGGCCGACCAGACCATCGAGCCGCGATACTTCGCCAATCTCTCCGCAGCCTCGCGGAACACGGCGTAACGCTGCCGCGCATTGATCATCTCCCGGCGCTGGTCGTTGTCCAGTTCGCGCATCGCGGTTCCAACACGAATATCGGAGATAGCCGCCGACTGTTGGAACTTAGCAGCCAGATTGTTCCAACACCAGAGGACAAAATTTCCTAGAAGTGTTGGAACTCAACTCTATAGAACCGCGCCCGGGTTCAAAATCCCCTGCGGATCGAGCGTCGCCTTGAGCGTCTTCATCAGCGCAAGCTCGACGGGGTCCTTCACGCCCGGCAGCAGATAGCGCTTGAGGCGGCCGATGCCGTGTTCGGCCGAGATCGAGCCGTGGAGTTCGGTGACGATGGCGTGCACGGCTTCGTTCATCTCACTCCAACGCGCCAGAAAGGCCGCCTTGTCGGCGCCAGCGGGCTGGCTGACGTTGAAGTGAATGTTGCCGTCGCCCATGTGGCCGAAAGGAACGGGACGGCAGCCCGGGACCATGGCCTCGACGGTCGAGATGGCGCGCGTCAGGAAGCCCGGCACGGCATGCAGTGGCACCGAGATGTCATGCTTGATCGAGCCGCCCTCATGGGTCTGAACCTCCGAGAGCATTTCGCGCAGCTTCCAGAAATCGGCGCGCTGGGTCAGCGAGCCTGCGAGCGCTGCGTCGGTGACAAGCCCCTTCTCCAGAGCCTCGCCGAGAAAGGCCTCGACGGCCTCGTCGAGCCCGGCTGCCGACTGGCCGGAGATTTCCATCAGTACATACCAGGGCGAGGCTTCCGAAAGCGGATCGCGCGTACCCGAGGCGTGGCGCAGGACGATCTCGATGCAGAACCGCGACATCAGCTCGAAGGTCGTGACGGTGCCGCCCGCGCCGGCCCGTGCGCCGTTGAGCAGAGCGAGCGCCGATTCCGGGTCTGGCACCGCGAGGAAGGCCGTCGCACGCGCGGCCGGCAGCGGGAACAGCTTCAGCACGGCGGCGGTGATGACGCCCAGCGTGCCCTCCGCACCGATGAAGAGGTTCTTGAGATCGTAGCCGGTGTTGTCCTTGCGCAGCTGGCGCAGGCCGTTCCAGATCCGGCCATCGGCCAGCACGACCTCGAGCCCCATGCAGAGCTCGCGGGCGTTGCCATAGGCGAGCACGGCGGTGCCGCCGGCATTGGTCGAGAGGTTGCCGCCGATGGTGCAGCTGCCCTCCGAGGCGAGCGAGAGCGGGAACAGCCGGCCCGCAGCCTCGGCGGCGCCTTGAGCGCGCTGGAGCGTGACGCCGGCCTCGACCGTCATGGTGTCGCTGTCGGCATCGACGGCGCGGATCCTGTCGAGCCGCTGCAGAGACAGGATGATCTCGCGGCCTTCCGCGACCGGAATCTGGCCGCCAACGAGGCCGGTATTGCCCCCTTGGGGAACCAGCGCCACGCCCTGTGCGGCAGCGAGCTTGACCAGCGCCGCGACCTCTTCGGTCGATCCGGGACGGACCACGGCGCGCGCCTTGCCGCGGAACAGATCGCGCCACTCCTTGAGGTAGGGCACCATGGCGTCGGCCTCGGTGATGACGTTCTTCGCGCCCACGACACCGGCCATCTGCTCCAGGATTTCGCTGGTCATGGGGTCTCCAGAGGTCACCACTTGGGTCAACGCTTGGCTTGGATCAACGTTTGCCCGCGCGCCTGAACACGCCGACGAGCTCGATATGGGCTGAATAGCGGAACTGGTCGACGGGTGTGACCACGCCAAGCGCATAGCCGCCCGCGATCAGAATCGCGGCGTCGCGGGCGAAGCTGCCGACATCGCAGGACACATAGGCGATCGTCGCGACCTTCGAGGCCGCCAGACGCCGCGCCTGCGCCTCCGCGCCGGCGCGCGGCGGATCGAGCACGATCGCGTCGAAGCCGTTCAGTTCATGCTCCAGCAGCGGCCGCTTGAACAGGTCGCGGATTTCGCTGGTGATCGGCTTGAGCCCCTGCGTCGCGCCGGCGGCGCGGGCGAGCGCGAGCAGCGCCGCCTTGTCGCTCTCGACGGCATGGATTTGCGCTTTCTCCGCCAGGCGGAAGGCGAAAGGACCGCAGCCGGCGAAGAGATCGGCGATGCGCCTGGCCTTTGGCAGCGCGGCCGTGACCAGCGCCGCGATCGTCTCCTCACCCGCCACCGTCGCCTGCAGAAAGCCGCCCGCGCCGGGGGAGACCATGGCCCTGCCCATTTTCTGCAGGGGCGGCCGACGCTCGACCACGATCTCGCCATGCATCGAAAGCCGCGCCAGATCGAGCCGCTCGGCGGCCTCGGTCAGCGAGAGCCTGAGCTTGTCGCCGGCCGGGCCGTGACCGCGAATATCGACATCGAGGCCGGCGTCGGAGGCCGTGATCTGGATGTCGAGCGGCTTGTTGGAGCCGCCGAGCCGGTTTGCCAGCAACTGCGCCACAGCCGGCGCGCGGGCGAGACCCGGTGCAAGCACCGGGCAGGCCTCGACGGCGATCAGATCATGGCTGCGGGCGGCCATGAATCCCACCATCATGCCGAGACCCTCGCGCCGCGCATGGAAGGTGACGCGCCGCCGTCCGGCGCCATGAGCATCGACCACCTCGGCGACATTGGTCTCGACGCCGGCGCGCTGGAGCGCGGTGACGACCTGCTGGCGCTTCCAGGCTCGGTAGAGTCCATCGTCCATGTGCTGCGCCGCGCAGCCGCCGCAGCGGGTGAACAGCGGGCAGATCGCGGCGATGCGCGAGGCTGCCGGGGCGATGATCTCGACCAGTTGGCCCCGCTCGCCATCGCGCACGACGCGCACGGTCTCGTCCGGAAGCGTGTAGGGCACGAAGACCTGGCCACTATCCGTCTCGGCGATGCCGTCGCCGCGCTGGCCGAGACGCGCGATCGTCAGGGTCTCGTTCATGGCGAGACGCCTTTCCGCGAGAGGCTTTGCGGCGGATGGTTTTTCGGCAAGGGGCGGCATGCGCGGCTGACTGGTGATTTGTCGGAAGCTTTCGCCTATCAGGTTGAAGCCAAACAGGGAAATTTCGACATGACAATCCGCAATGGCGTCATCGAGGCCATCGGCAATACGCCGCTGATCAAGCTGAAGCGCGCCTCGCAGGAAACCGGCTGCACGATCCTGGGCAAGGCGGAGTTCATGAATCCCGGCCAGTCGGTCAAGGACCGCGCCGCGCTCGCCATCATCCGCGATGCGCAGGCGCGCGGAACGCTGCGGCCCGGTGGCGTCATCGTCGAGGGAACGGCCGGCAATACCGGCATCGGCATCGCGCTCGTCGGCAATGCGCTGGGCTATCGCAGCGTGATCGTGATCCCGGAGACGCAGAGCCAGGAGAAAAAGGACATGCTGCGGCTGGCCGGCGCGACGCTAGTCGAGGTGCCGGCCGCGCCCTACTCCAACCCCAATAATTTCGTGCGCGTGTCAGGCCGGCTCGCCGAGGAACTGGCGAAGAGCGAACCGAACGGTGCGGTCTGGGCCAACCAGTTCGACAACATCGCCAACCGGCAGGGCCATATCGAGACGACCGGCCCGGAAATCTGGCATCAGACCGACGGCAAGGTCGACGGCTTCATCTGCGCGGTCGGCTCGGGCGGCACGCTGGCCGGCGTCGGCATCGCCCTGAAGGGCTTCAACCCGGCGATCCGGATCGGCCTCGCCGACCCGATGGGCGCGGCGCTGCATTCCTTCTTCACCACCGGCGAACTGAAATCCGAGGGCTCCTCGATCACCGAGGGCATCGGACAGGGGCGGATCACCAAGAACATCGAAGGCGCGCCGATCGACGTCTCCTTCCAGATCCCCGATTCAGAGGCGATCCCGATCGTCTTCGACCTGCTGGAGCATGAGGGGCTATGCTTGGGCGGCTCGTCGGGCATCAACGTCGCAGGCGCGATCAGGCTGGCCCGAGACATGGGGCCTGGCCACACCATCGTGACGATCCTGTGCGACTACGGCACGCGCTACCAGTCGCGGCTCTTCAACCCCGAGTTCCTGCGAAGCAAGGGCCTGCCGGTGCCGGGCTGGCTGGAGCGCGGCGACGCCGGGCTGAAGCAGATGATGGCGCGGGTGCTGCGCTGAAAGCAGAAAAGGCGGAGCGCCGGAGCGCTCCGCCTCTCGCGTGAACGGCCGCCTGCAGACTACTGGATGGCCTTGATGCTCGAGAAGATCGAGTCGAGCGCTTTGCCGTGTTTTTCGCGCTCCTCGTCATTGCCCCAGACGGTGAGCATGATCATGCGGTTCTTGCCGCCCGGCAGCATGATGAAATCGACCGTGGTCGGGCCGTTGGCGTCGCTCGTCTTGAACTGGAAGATGGTCGCCGGGATGCCGTTCAGCGGGGCCTCGGCCTTGACCGGCTCGACCTTCTTGATCTTGTTCTCCTTCATCCATGTCTCGTTGTTGGCCAGCATCGCGTCGACATTCTTGGCGCTGGCGAACTCGACGAAGAACATCACGTCCTTGCCGGGTGATTCTGCGGAGTAGCCGTAGGCGATCTCCTGCATCTTCCAGTTGTCGGGCACCGTGAGGACCACGGCGGGGTCCTTGTCGGGAACAGCGAGGTTGCGGGCATGGGCGGAGGTCGCAAGCAGGCCCATCAGGGCCACTGCGGCAAGGAGTTTCCTCATGATTTTTTTATCCGTTGCGGCTTTCGGCCCAATGCCTGGAAAGCGTCGGAAGGCTCTCGCATTTTCGGCTATTAATCAATGAGATAGCAAAAACGGATTAATTTCGAGCAATAATGCCTATCGCCGGATGCGGGCTTTCGGGCGATGCTCGTATGCCGATCCCCAAGGGCCTTCCGCCGCAAGAGACCTGTCGATGCTGAACCCCGAATCGCCGCTGTCAAAGCTGCTCGACGGACCGCTGCGGCCGGGGCGCGTGGCATGGATCGGCCTGCGCCCGGCGCGACGGCAACCGATGCAGGCCGTTGACGACGCCCGGCTCGATCCCAAGGAGGGTCTGGTCGGCGACCGCTATGCCAGCCGGACGGACGGCGCGCGGCAGGTGACGCTGATCGGCGCCGAACATCTCCTCGCCATTGCCGCCTATCTCGGTGTCGACGCGGTTTCGCCTGAGCAGATGCGCCGCAACATCGTCGTCGCCGGCCTCAACCTGCTGGCGCTGAAGGGCCGGCGCTTCCGCCTCGGCGAGGTACTGCTGGAGACGACCGGCGAATGCCATCCCTGCTCGCGCATGGAAGAGACGCTCGGCCCCGGCGGCTACAACGCCGTGCGCGGCCATGGCGGGATCACGGCGCGGGTCATCGGGGGCGGAGTGGTGCGGCTCGGTGATGACGTTGTTCGGGAAACGCCATGACCTACCCTCGTCAAAGCTGGGAGAAACCCGCAGCCGTCAGCATCACGGTTCCGTTCGGGCCGTCCTCGAACCAGCCCAACGAGACGCCGTGCTTGTAACCGTCGGCGACATCCGTCGTCTGCCAGCCGTTCATCGCGGCGATGGAGAGCAGGTTTCCCGCTGCCAAAGGCTCGCCCGGCTCGGTGTCGAAATGCTTGAAGACATCGAGCACCAGCCTGGCCTTCTCCGCGTCAGTTGATGGCATGGCAGCGGCCTCGTTGAACACTCGCGGAGTATAACGCCATCGTGCCGGAGCCGACACAAGCCTCGTCAGACGCGCCCAGCTCATTTTAACGGCCAGACCAGCAGGATCATCGGCACGGCTACCACCAGTACGATCAGCGAGAGGGGCGCGCCCAGCCTCGGATAATCGCCGAACCTGTAGCCACCCGGCCCCATCACCAGCGTGTTGCACTGGTGGCCGATCGGGGTGAGGAAGTCGCAGGCTGCGCCCAGCGCGACCGCCATCAGGAAGGCGTCGGGATTGTAGCCGAGTTTTGCGGCGAAGCCCGCGCCTATCGGCGCCATCACCAGGACCGTCGCGGCGTTGTTGAGAAAGGGCGTCACCGCCATCGCCGCCGCCAGGATCAGCGCGACCGAGGCCCAGCCCGGCAGCCCCGCGCCAATTTGCGCCAGCCAGCCGGCGAAGAGGTCCGTCGCGCCGGTGGCGCGCAGGGAATCGCTGACCGGGATCAGCGCCGCCAGCATCAGCAGGATCGGCGCGTCGATGCTCTGATAGGCCTCGCGCAGCGGCACGCAGCGCAGCGCGATCAGCAGAACGGCGGCCGAGAAGAAGACCAGCGGCACGGGCGCGAGCCCCGCCGCGAGCGCGACCACCGCCGCGAGCACGATCGACACCGTCACCAGCGCCCTGCGGGTCGAGCCGAGCGCCACCACCCGGTCGGCCAGCGGCAGCAGGCCGAGCTCCATCAGCTTTTCCGGCAGCAGTTTCTCGTCGCCCTGGATCACGACGATGTCGCCGGCGCGCAGCCGGATATCGCGCAGGCGCTGCGAGAATTTCTCGCCCGAGCGGCTGATCGCGATCATGTTGACGCCGAAGCGGGCATGCAGGCCCATATCGCCGGCCGATTGGCCGATCAGCACGGAATCGGGGCCGATGATCGCCTCGCTGACGAGATCGGGATCGAGCGCGTCGGCCTTCTCGGTCGGCCGGTCCTTGCCGGCGAGATCGAGCCCGCCTTCGGCGACGACGCGTTCGAGCACGCCGGCGTCGCCGCGCAGCAGCAAGGTGTCGCCGGGCCGCAGAACGGCGTCCGGCAAAGGCGTCCGCAGCCGGCGCTTGTCGCGCAGGATCGCGACGATCTCGACCTCGCCACCGCCCAGCGCCTTGAGATCGGCGACCGTCTTGCCGGCGAGCGCCGATTTCTCGCGGAGCGCGGCTTCCGTGACATAGTCCTTGATCTCGATCGCCTGGTCGAGCGAGACCGCGCCGCGCCGGTCCTTGGGCAGCAGTCGGTAGCCGATGGCGAGAAAGGCGCAGCCGGCGAGCGCGATGACGATGCCGACCGGCGTGAAATCGAACATCGTGAAGGGCTGGCCGCCAAGTTCGGCCCTGACGCGCGCGACGATGACGTTGGGCGAGGTCCCGACCAGCGTGACGACGCCGCCGAGCAGCGAGGCGAAGGCCATCGGCATCAGGAAGACCGAGGGTGATTTCCCGCCCTTGCGGGCAAGCTGGTAGGCGATCGGCAGCATCATCGCCAGCGCGCCGATGTTCTTGATGATCGCCGACATCACCGCGACGATGACGACCAGCAGCGCGACCTGGACCTGCGTCGAGGCGCGCTCGGGCGCGAGCCGGCCGAGCAGGCGCTCGATCACACGCGAACGGGCCACCGCCGCACTCAGCACCAGCGCGCTGCCGACGATGATGACGATGTCGTCGGAGAAGCCCTTGAAGGCCTCCCTGGCCGGGACGATGCCGACCGCGACGCCCGCGAGCAGCGCCAGCATGGCGACGATGTCGTAGCGCAGCCGGCCCCAGAGGAAGGCCGCCATCATCGCGGCGACAAGCGAGATGGAAAGGATCTGGGGCGTGGTCATCGGCTGCGCTTATCCATGTCCCGCGCCGCGGGAAGCCGCGCCGATGTCCAGAGCCGTTCCGCGTTTCCCGGAATCGCGGAACGGCTCCAGCTCGTTGTTTCGTCGCATTTTCTTCACGCGGACCGGCGTCCACTTCGCTCGAAAATGCTCTAAAGCCATTTCTTCCAGCGGAAGAAGAGATAGGGCAGCACGGCGAAGAGGATCATCAGCCCGATCGCCATCGGATAGCCCCACTGCCATTCCAACTCCGGCATCGCCTTGAAGTTCATGCCGTAGATCGAGGCGATCAGCGTCGGCGGCATAAGCGCGACCGAGACGACGGAGAACAGCTTGATGATCTTGTTCTGCTCGATCGAGACCAGGCCGAGCGTCGCGTCCATCATGAATTGCAGCTTGTTGGAGAGGAAGGTCGCGTGCTGCTCGATCGCCTGCACATCGCGCACGGAGGAGCGCCATTCGGCGGCGAAGCCCGATTGCGCCTTCTTGGGACGGGCGTAGTTGGCCGACAGGAAGAGCAGCACGCGCTCGACCGAGACCATGCTCTCGCGGACATTCGAGATGATGTGCTCGTACTGTCCTATCTTCTGGATCACCGCCTGATAGGCGCTGCCCTGCTCGACGTCCTGCCCCCGCCCCGAAAAGATGCGCCGGGACGCCTCGTCGATCTGGTCGCCGACGCCGCGCAGCACTTCCGCCGCGCGGTCGACGATCGCTTCGATCAGCCCGTCCAGGACGGCCTCGGGCTGGGTGCCACAGCCGCCGGGCTTGGTCGCGCGGTTGAGGAAGATCTGAAAGGCGCCGGGCTCGTCATAGCGGACCGTGACCAGCGCCTTCTCGGTCAGGATGAAGGTGACGTCGGCGAGGCGAGGCACGATCGTATCGGACTGGCAGATGATCCGCGCGGTCATGTAGTGCGCGCCGTTCTCGGTGTAGATGATCTCGGACGGTTCGAGATCGTGCATTTCCTCGCGCGTCGGAATCGATATGCCGAGATGCTTCTCGACCTTGGCGTCTTCGGCCGCGGTCGGGTTGAGCAGGTCGATCCAGACCGAACCGGGCGGAAAGTCCTCGTCGGTCGTGATCGTCCGGTGCAGCAGCTTGTCGCTGGTGTCGGGGCAGATGCCGTGGGTCAGGAGCATGCGGGCGACTCAATGGAGCGTGGCGGCGCAACGGCGCTTGTTGCGCCGCAGGAAGCCCAATCCTCCTGTGCTGTCAAACGGATGACGGCGATGCGCCGGCTGGCGGCGCGGTCAGTACGAAGCGCCCGGGTTGGCCGCCATCGCGATCGGTGAAGCCATAGGCGCGAGCGAGATCGGCGACATGGAGCACCTTCCCGGCATGGCGCGCGACCTCCGCGTCGGCCAGAAGCGCGGCGACCGCGCGGCCGGTATAGAGCGGCGTCTCCGTCGTCTCACCGGCCATGCCGGCGTCGGTGACACGCTCGGTCAGGACATGGCCGGGCGAGAGGCCGAGCGCGGTGACGCCGAAGGGCCTGAGTTCCTCGCCCATCGCCAGCGTCAGCCGGTTCATCGCCGCCTTGGCGAGGTCGTAGAAGACGTCGCCGAGATAGCCTGTTTGCGTATCGAAGCTCACCGTGACGATCAGGCCCTTGCGCATCTGGACCATCGCCGGGGCAACCGCCCGCGCCAGCAGCAGTTGCGCGTAGACGCCGCTTTCGAAGTTCTGGCCGAGGCGGGCCGCCGGACGGCGCCAGAACGGCGCGCCAAAGGCCGAGCCGTCGGGATAGCGCTCGCCGTCATAGCCCTCATTGCCGCCCCAGACCGCATCGACCACGCAATCGAGCCTGCCGAAGCGGCGCAGGCACCATGAGACGAGCGCGTCGACCTCGCGCTCGTTGACGTGGTCGCAGCGATAGGGGTGGCCCTTGCCGCCGGCGGCCTCGACCTCGCGCGCCGTATCCTCGAAGGTCTCGGCTCTCTGGTCGGTGCGTGGGCCGGCCTCGCTCGAACGCCCGGTGACCACCACGGTCGCGCCCGCTTCTCCGAGCGCTCTCGCGATTCCGCGCCCCAGGCCGCGCGACGCGCCGGCGACGAGGCAGATCTTGCCTGCCAGCGGGCGCGATGCGATCACGCCGCGAAGACCGCCGCCGCATCCGCGACCGCGCCGGCGCCTTCCGTCACCGCCAGCTCCAGCGCGGGGGCCTCGGTCGCGATGTGCTCGGCGAAGAAGCGGGTGGTGGCGAGATGGGCGAGCCCGCTATCCTCGCTACGCAACGCCAGCGCCTTTTTCGCGAGCCCGGCGCCGCCCTGCGCGAGCGCGAAGAGCTTAAGGTAGGGCGTCGCGCCGGCGAGCACCTCGCTTTGGCTCGCGCCCATCGTCGCCAGCATCCAGTCGGTGGCGCGCTCCAGCGAATCGACCGCGGCCTTGAGGCGGGCTGACGTATGACCGAAGCCCGGCGTATTGGCGCCCTCGACCTGCGCAACGACGCCGCGCATCTCGGAGATCAGCGCCTTGACTGCCTCGCCACCCGACAAGGGCAGCTTGCGCAGCACGAGGTCGATCGCCTGGATGCCGTTGGTGCCCTCATAGATCGTCAGGATTCGGGCGTCGCGCAGATGCTGGGCTGCGCCGGTTTCCTCGACGAAGCCCATGCCGCCATGGATCTGGACGCCGGTCGAGGCGACATCGATGCCGATATCGGTCGCATAGGCCTTGGCGACGGGGGTGAGCAGCGCAGCGCGCTCGGACGCAGCCTTGCGCCTGTCCGGGTTGGTCTCGCGATGGGCGCGGTCGAGGCCCTCCGCGACCATGAAGCAGATGGCGCGCGAGGCTTGCGTCTTGGCGCGCATGTCGATGAGCATGCGGCGCACATCCGGATGGACGACGATCGGGCTCATGGCGGAGCCCTTTGGCGCGTCGAGGGCCGAGCCCTGACGGCGCTCCTGCGCGAAAGCGAGCGCCTGCTGATAGGCCCGCTCGGCGATGGCGACGCCCTGCAGCGCGACATTGAGGCGGGCGTTGTTCATCATCGTGAACATGCAGGCGAGACCGCGATTTTCCTCGCCGATCAGCCAGCCGATGGCGCCGCCCCTGTCGCCATAAGCCATCGAGCAGGTCGGCGAGGCATGGATGCCGAGCTTGTGCTCGATGCCCGAGCAGCGCAGATCATTGTGCTCGCCGAGCGAACCATCGGCGTTGACCAGATATTTCGGCACCAGGAAGAGCGAGATGCCGCGCGTGCCGGCAGGCGCGTCGGGAAGGCGCGCCAGCACGAGATGGATAATGTTCTCGGTCATCCCATGCTCGCCATAGGTGATGAAGATCTTCTGGCCGGTGATGCGGTAGGTGCCGTCTCCGACCGGTTCTGCCTTGGCCCTGAGCGCGTTGAGATCAGAGCCAGCCTGCGGCTCGGTCAGGTTCATGGTGCCCATCCACTCGCCCGAGACGAGCTTGGCGAGATAGGTCTGCTTGAGATGGTCCGAGCCGTGAGCGTGCACGGCCTCGATCGCGCCGACCGTCAGCAGCGGGCCGAGCGCGAAGGCGAGCGAAGCGGAGTTCCACATCTCGGTGCAGGCCGATTGCAGCAGGTTCGGCAAGCCCTGCCCGCCGAATTCCTCGGGGCCCGGCAATGCGTTCCAGCCAGCCTGCGCCCAGGCAGTGTAGGCCTCCTTCCAGCCCGGCGGCGTGGTGACGACGCCGTCCTTCAGGGTCGATCCGTGCTTGTCTCCCACCTTGTTCAGCGGCGCGATCACGTCGGCGGCGAACTTCGCGGCTTCGTCGAGCACCGCCTCGGCCACGCCGCCTTCGAGTTCGGGCGCAAGCCCCTCGGCGATCAGCGCGTCGAGCCCCGCGACGTGGCGCATGGTGGCGATGATGTCCTCGACCGGGGCGCGATAGCTCATGGGTCTCTCCCTTGACGCCTTCGCATCATGCCGGAGCGGGCAGGCGAAGCGATGTTTTTGACGTTGCCGCGATGTTAGCGAGGAACTATCCCCGACGCCACGCAGGGCAAGCGCGACCTTCGTCCGCAGGGCGATGATCGTGGATGCACAGAATTAGTTTATATATGAACCATCTGAGGTCAATGTGCTTTCCACCCGTAGCACCCGGCGGCTCGACGACAGCGCGGCAGGCATCGCCGCTGCGGCCGATCTGCTGCGCGCGGGCGGCCTCGTCGCGCTGCCGACGGAGACGGTGTATGGGCTCGCGGCCGACGCCACCTCTGGCGCGGCCGTCGCGGGCATCTACGCCGCCAAGGAGCGGCCGAGCTTTAACCCGCTGATCTCGCATCTGCCCGACATCGCCGCCGCGCAGGCGCAAGGGCTGTTCGACGCCAATGCGCTGGCGCTGGCGCGCGCCTTCTGGCCGGGGCCGCTGACGCTGGTCGTGCCGGTGTCGACTGGCTGCACAATCTGCGATCTCGCCCGGGCGGGGCTGGATACCGTCGCGCTGCGCGTGCCAGCGCACCCCATCGCGCAGGCGGTGCTGCGTGCCGCCGGGCGACCTGTCGCCGCGCCGTCGGCCAATCGCTCGGGCCGGATCAGCGCGACCAGCGCGGAGCATGTGCTGGCCGATCTCGACGGCCGCATCGACGCTGTGCTTGACGGTGGGGCGACGCAGGTCGGGGTCGAATCGACCATCGTCGCCTGCCTGAACGGCGCGCCGCGGCTACTGCGTCCAGGCGGCATCGCCAGCGCCGCGATCGAGGCCGTGATCGGGCGGACGCTGGTGCTGGCCGGCGAAAGCGGGGTGGCCCCGATTTCGCCGGGCCTGCTCGCCTCGCATTACGCACCTGCGGCACGCGTCCGGCTCGATGCGGAGCGGCCGCAAGCCGGCGAGGCCTGGCTCGGCTTCGGGCCGGAACCCCGCAATATCGGCTTTGCGAAGGCATCGCTCAATCTCAGCCCGACCGGCGATCTGACTGAGGCCGCCGCCAACCTCTTCGGCCATCTGCGCCGGCTCGATGCGGCAGGCGCAGCCACGATCGCGGTTGCGCCGATCCCGATGCGGGGGCTTGGCGAGGCGATCAACGACAGGCTCGCGCGCGCCGCCGCGCCGCGCTGATCAGAGGCAAGCCGCAGCTTGCATATCTGCAAGATATCGGCTTGGTTCCGGCTTCACGCAGGGCCTTTCCGATGAACTCCCATCTCGCCTGGGACGATTTCCGCCTGATCAAGGCGATCGCCGATCATGACGGGCTGACCGGGGCCGCGGCCTCGCTCGGCGTCAATCATTCGACGGTGTTCCGGCGGCTTGGCCAGATGGAGGAGCAGCTCGGGCTGCCTTTGTTCGAGCGCCGCAAAACCGGCTACGTCGCCACCGTCGCCGGGGCCGAGATGGCGGCGCTCGCCGCCCGCATGGAGGAGGACGTCACCGCCTTCGGGCGACGCCTGGCCGGGCGCGACGTGGCGCCTTCCGGCGAGGTTCGCGTCACCACCACCGACACGCTCTATCTCAACCTGCTGCTGCCGATCTTCGCCGCCTTCCGGCTGGCGCACCCGCTGATCCGGCTCGACATCGTGATCGGCAACCAGACGCTGAACCTCTCCAAGCGCGACGCCGATGTCGCGATCCGCGCCAGCGATTCGCCCGGCGAGACGCTGGTCGGGCGGCGGCTGGCGACGCTGACCTGGGCGATCTATGGCCGCGCCGAGAACCCGCTGTCGGAGGCGGAGCAGGCCGACGCCTCCGCGCTGTTCCAGCGCAACTGGGTCACGCTCGGCGACCAGCTCGGCTATGTGAAGGCGGCGCGCTATGTCCGCGACCGCGTCGCGCCCGAGAAGATCGCGCTGCGCAGTTCAGCCGTGCTCGGCCTGACCGAGGCCGTCGAGCAGGGGCTCGGCATCGGCCCCCTGCCCTGTTTCATCGCCGACCAGCGCCCGGGCCTGATCCGGCTGATGCCGCCCGACCCGGACTTCTCGACCGGCGTCTGGATCCTGACCCATCCCGACATCCGCCACGCCCCACGCGTGCGGGCGTTCATGGAGTTCGTCGGCGCGGAGCTGGCGAAACGGCGCGGGCTGATCGAGGGTGCAGGGTAAAGCCTCACCCCACCTCCACCACGACCCGCCCCCTGACCTTGCCCTCGACGATCGCCTTGCCGGTCTCGATCACGCTCTCCAGCGGGATCGTCGTGGTCATGGTCGCGAGCTTGGCCCGGTCGAGATCGGTCGCAAGCCGCGCCCAGGCCTCCAGCCGGCGCGGCTTGGGACACATCACCGACTCGACGCCGAGCAAAGCGACGCCGCGCAGGATGAAGGGTGCGACCGAGGCCGGCAGGTCCATGCCCTGCGCCAAGCCGCAGGCGGCGATCGCACCACCATATTTCGTCATGGCGAGCAGGTTGGCGAGCGTGTGCGAACCGACCGCGTCGACGCCGGCGATCCAGCGCTCCTTGGCCAGCGGGCGGCCTGCTGCGGAGAGCTCGTTGCGGTCGATGATCTCGGCCGCGCCGAGGCCCTTGAGATAGGGCGCCTCTTCCGCACGGCCGGTCGAGGCGATGACGTGCCAGCCGGCCCTGGCGAGCAGCGCAATCGCAACCGAGCCGACGCCGCCGGCCGCGCCCGTCACCACGACCGGGCCATCAGTGGGCTTGAGGCCGTATTTCTCCAGCGCCAGCACGCAGAGCATCGCGGTGTAGCCGGCGGTGCCGATCGCCATGGCCTCGTCCGGGTTCATGCCGGCCGGCAGCGGCACCAGCCAGTCGCCCTTGACGCGGCTCTTTTGCGCATAGGCGCCCAGATGCGTCTCGCCCGTGCCCCAGCCATTGAGGATGACGAGGTCGCCCGGCCTGAAATCGGGATGGTCGGAGGTTTCGACGCGCCCGGCGAAGTCGATGCCGGGGATCATCGGCCAGCGCCGGATCACCGGGGCCTTGCCGGTCACGGCGAGCCCGTCCTTGTAGTTCACCGTCGAATGCGTGACGCGGACGGTAACGTCGCCTTCCATCAGGTCGCTCTCGGCGAAATCGGTGAAGGCGAGATTTGGGCCGGCTTCGCCCTTGGTCGCGACGAGGGCCTTGAAGGTCGACATGGGCGTTTTCTCCTGAAGCTTCGCTGCAGGAGATACGCAGGGCGACGCGCGGGGCAAGCCCTCGCGCCGTGCGTCTTTGGTCAGTTCCGGATCAGGCCGGCTGAGCGACCGGCCGCTCGACCGGCTTCTCGACGATCGGCAGGTTGATCAACGCGGAGGCAATGCCGAGCGCGACCGAGAGCCACCAGACGATCTGGTAGGAGCCCGTCGCCTCGTAGAGCACGCCGCCGAGCAGCACGCCGAGGAAGCCGCCGACCTGATGCGAGAAGAAGGCGAAGCCATAAAGCATCGCCATGTATTTCGTGCCGAACATCAGCATGACCAGCGAGGAGGTCGGCGGGATGGTCGAGAGCCAGAACAGGCCGATGACCGCGCCGAACGCCAGCGCTGTCGCCGGGCTCGGCGGCAGCAGGATGAAAGCCGCGATCGCGGCGGCACGCCCGAAATAGATCCAGGCCAGGAGATGGCGCTTGGGCATGCGCGTCGAGAGCCAGCCGGAGGCGAGCGAGCCCGCCGCATTGGCGAGGCCGATGATGGCGAGCGTCCAGCCGCCGACCCAGGCGGCCATGCCGACATCCTTGAGATAGGCCGGCATATGGGCGGTGATGAAGGCGAGCTGGAAGCCGCAGGTGAAGAAGCCGAGCACGAGCAGCACATAGGAGCGGTGCTGGAACGCTTCCGTCAGGGCCTGCTTGATCGACTGGCTTGGCACCTTGGCCGCGGCGGCTATCTGCGCGGCATCGGGCTTGCGGGTTGCGAGCATCAATGTGAACGGCATCACCAGCAGCACCGTGCCGGCGAAGACGACGAGCGCCTGATGCCAGCCGACCTGCTCGATCAGGATGTTGCCGATCGGCGGGAACAGGAACTGGCCGAAGGAGCCTGCCGCCGTGCCGGCGCCGAACGCCATCGGCCGCCAGCTTTCCGGCAGAATCTTGCTGAACGCCGCAAGCACGAGATTGAACGAGCAGGCCGAGAGGCCAAAGCCGATCAGCACGCCGGCGCTCAGATGCATGCCCAGCGGAGTCGTCGCCATGCTCATGCCGACGAGGCCCGCCGCATAGAGCACCGCGCCGAAGCAGAGCACGCGCACCGTGCCGAAACGATCGGCGACCGCTCCGGCGAAAGGCGCGCCGACGCCCCAGAGCAGATTCTGGATCGCGATGGCGAGGCTGAAGGTGTCGCGGCCCCAGCCAAACTCCGTGGTCATCGGGATCTGGAACAGGCCGGCGCTGGCGCGTGGACCAAAGGTGATCAGCGCGATCAGGCAGCCGGCGGCGACGATGATCTCGGGCGCGTAGCCGCGCGATGTCGAAGTGGTCATGGCAGTTCTCCGGCCGATGCGGCGGAAGCGGAACGTGTGGCTGCACGATACCGGCCCTTGCCGCAGCGCAACAGCGCCTTTTCGTTACGTAGCCCATCACAGCCGCGCATGGTCGCGCGGCTATCCGCCCGCCAGCGCCGAAAAACGCCTTCGCATTAACCGCAGCTCAACCCTACCGGGGAGATAACGGAAGCGTGCGGATCGCCGCTGTTTTGAGTGGAGTTCGGGTCAGGTGCGGTTGCGGGAGCGTTCCAGGCGAAAGCGCCTGCTGCGGCTGAGATGGATCGCCGCCACGGTCGCGCCCTGGGCGCTGGCCTCTGGCCTGCTTGTCTCATTCACGGCATCGGCCGGCCAGAACTACGGGCCCGACGCCCTGCCCTATTCGCTGGTTCAGCGCGCCGTTCCAGCCGCCGATTCGGAACTCGAGGAAGGTCCCTCGATGCTGATCGCGGCCTCCGCCTTCCGGCTGCCGGGGCTGTCGCTGTCCTCGGCGATCCGGCAGGCGCATCTCTCGTTCGACGACCCTGAACGCCGCATCACGATCGATCCGCGCCAGCCACGCGAGGACATGAAGCGCTCGGCCAGCGCCTTCCCCGAGGTCGACCGCAGCGCCAAGGGCGACCCGCTGCCGGGCCTGCGACCGAGCCTGACGCAGGCGCCTCCGCGTGAACTGGAACGCGTCGTCTTCGGCGACAACCAGCCCGGCCTGATCTCGGGCGGGTTTTCGCTCGACGCCCAGCGCGAGGCCGAAGCCGTCACCGGGCCACAGACCGGCTTCGAGCCCTATGCCAACGAAGAAGGGCTGACCGATCCGGCGCTGTCGGACGCCTCGCCGAGTTCACCCAAGGCGATCATCATTTCGCCGCGCCAGGGCGAACTGCATCTGGAAAGCATCGACGGCTCGACGCCGTCCGTTTCAACGGCGACCGCCCGCGCCTCGGCGACGCCGACGGTGAATTACAATGTAGCAACGCTCGCCCCGCCGGCGACGCCAGCCCATGTCGCGCCCGCCAGCCCCAATCTCGTCGCGCGCGCGACCGCGCCGGCGACCTCGGCCATCCGCAAGGTCGATCCCGGCCCGCAGCAAAGCTATATCGGGCTGATCGCTCCCGGCGACATGGCGCGCCAGCAGCGCTGCCTGGCGGAAGCGGTCTATTTCGAGGCGCGCTCGGAATCGAACGAAGGCCGCGCCGCCGTGGCGCAGGTGGTGCTGAACCGGGTCAAGAGCGGGCTTTATCCCGATAGCGTCTGCGGCGTCGTCTACCAGAACAGCAACCGGCATCTCGCCTGCCAGTTCACCTTCACCTGCGAAGGCAAGTCGCTGCGCATCACCGAGCCCGGCCCCTGGCGCGACGCGGTCCGCCTCGCCCGCGAGGTTTATGACGGCACGACCTACATGCCCGAAGTCGGCGGCTCGACGCACTACCACGCGAACTATGTCCGGCCGTACTGGGCCAAGAAGCTGAAGAAGATGGACACGATCGGCCAGCATGTCTTCTACAAGCTGCGGCCGGGGCAGACGTGAAACGGCGCGCGTAGCTCGAACGATCAAAGTGGCTGCAGCTGCAATTTGGCGAGCTATGGGCCGCGCTCGAGTTCGGTGGCCATAAGTTCGCATATTTCGACGACGGTGGCGTGGTCGCAAATCATTTGAGGATGAAGCCGCACAGGCCTACCATCTTGGGGCCGGTTTCCAAAAGCGTGCATCATCATCGGGTCAAACCGACCCAGCGTCTGCATCTCGACGATTAGCCTACCAGCCACGATATAATCTCGCTGCTGTAGCGCTGCCGCGTGCTCGAGGTCTATCTGTCTGTATCGCTGTTCATCCTCAGGCCCCAAGGTACGCGGGGGTATATAGAGTGGTATGCGATGCGCGAATGCGTCACGGTAGTTCTTCAAGTATGCGAACCAATCATCCGCTCGCTGTAGGCGATCCCGGAATTCCTCACTGAGAGACGCTCTAATCGACCGGTTCTGAGGTGCTAGGCCGATATGCGCGTCCGGGATAGGAGCCCCGTTCTCGTCAGCAAATCCTCGCTCCAAGCACCAGATGCGGGCAAGATTGTCCATGACACCGGTGACATGCATCACGAAGGCCTGCAGCAGTACGGCTGCCTCGATTAGAGCCGCCCGTCCTGGTTGGGCCTCTTGGACGGGTAGCACATTGAACACTCGATCTAAGCACAACTCTATCGTTGCAAGCCGCCGCGTTACTCCTTGCGCGACATACTGACGGCCTTCATCGCTTTGAAGGGGCAACAAAAGTAACCGTTCCCGGACTAACGCCTCACGAAGCCGATAGTCACGCAGCATCTGCGCCATGTTCTGCACGACTTCATTAGTGTACGCCACGGCGCAGCCCTCTTAGGGATATTGTCACCTCCCGCACTCGCTCTATGTTTGCCCTGCAGCCGCCAGATGGCGCAGCTCTACCGTCTCGATCATCGCCCAGGCGAACAGCTCGCGCATCTCGGTCACGTCGTTCAACCTGAGGATGCAGCGGCCTTGAAGGCGTTGTAAAGCGGCGCTCGGAACCTCCCCCGGACGATCGCATTTGGCCAAGTACAGCCCTCATCCTGAGGAGGCGCGAAGCGGCGTCTCGAAGGATGCTCCAGAAGGCGCTTCTTGAGTGAACTGGAGCATCCTTCGAGACGGCGCGTGCCGCGCCTCCTCAGGATGAGGGCTGAGAGCGTCAGGCACCCACCCCTCTCAATTCCCCTTCGGCTGCGTGAAGAGCGTCCAGTTGCCGCGCCAGAGGCCGAGCTTCTTCTCGCGCGCCACGGCGAGATAGGGCTCGTAGCGCACGGCGTTCGCGTCGAGCGGCCGTGCCCAACCTAGTTCGATCAGCATGAAGGCGAGATCGCGATCGCTCCAGGACGAAGGGCCGGGTGCGCCCAGCGAGCACAGCGCGGTCATCTCGTCCTGGCCGAGCGAACGACGCGGCCGGCAGGACAGGCTCTTGCCGGCGAGCAGATTATGCAGCGCGGCACGCGCCTGCAGGCCGCACGCCCAGCGCGCGCCGGCTTCGTCGATGCAGGTGTCGCTGCCGCCGGGTCCTTCGACGCCTTCCAGCCGAACCTTGCTTGTTCCACGCAGGAGCGTGATGCCGTCGACTGATACGAACGGCGCGACGAGATCGAAGGCCGGCAGGGCCGAGAGATCGTTGCCGCGCTTGTCCAGGACCTCGGCCAGCACCGCCCGCTCGGTGCGGGCCTCGACCTTTCTGAACGGTTCGGCGGGTGCGGATTTCGTCTGCTGGGGCGCGGCCGGACGACGGCTCTCGATCGCCCAGGCGAGCAGCACCACGCCGGCGACGAGAGCGGCGGCGGCAAGGGCCACGATCGCCCTGACGACCGGGCGGGTCCAGTTCACGGCCTTGAACCAGCGCCCGACCGGCCCTGCTGCGATCGGGGGGCGGGCGGGCACAGGCTTTTCGACCTGCTCCGGCTGCCGAGGACGCAGATAAGGAGGAAGCGGCTTACCCAAATATCCTGCTCCGGCCCTTTGGTCAGCGACGGCGTCGGACATCTGCGCCTCCGGCAAGATTACGCGTTCCGCGAAGCCGGGCCAACGCATGCCCGCAACCTTCTCCCGCGCCACCTGTCCTGACCATGACGGCTCCTATCGCGACAACGCGATCATTTCTAGCACTCCACGGTGAACAGCTTCTTGGCGAGTCCGGCGCATCGGCCGCATGAGCGGAAACCACCAGTCGATCGCTACAATTGCCATGATCATCTTTACGCCGTCTCAATCTGCGTGAACGCGCGCAGCGCACGCGGCATGGTTAATTTTACCTTGTTTTGGCGTTTACCTTGCGTTCATCACCCGGGACTGGCTTCTTCAATTCCACAAGCGGCGCGGTGACGCCACAGGGCAGGTTGGATTTGGACATGATGAGCAAGATCGTTTCGCTTTCGGCATTCACTGCTTCGGCCTTTTCGGCGGTCCTGCTGTTGGGCGCACAGGGCGCACAGGCCGGCGGCTGCTACGGCTCCTCCTGCCGCCCCGCACCCTGCCAGGGTTCGTCCTGCTATAATCTGGTCCAGACGCCGCCGGTCTATGGCACGGTCAACGAGACCTATCTCGCCCGCCCGGCCCAGAGCCAGGCCCGCGTCATTCCCGCCGAATACGACTACCAGACGGAAACGGTGATGGTTCACCCGGCCCGCCAGATCCCGCATCACCGCCCGGCGCAGTATTCGACCGTCTCCGAAAAGGTGATGATCTCGGCCGGCGGCAAGCGCTGGGAAGTGACCACCGACGCCTATGGCCGCACCACCGGCTGCTGGGTCTACACGCCGGCCCAGTACGGGTATCAGCAGCGCACGGTCCAGATTTCGGCAGCGAGCGTCGATTACGAGACGATCCCCGCCGTCTACACGCAGCGGCAGCGCCAGGTGATGGTGCGCCCGACGCAGGTCGTGCACGACACGATCCCGGCCGTCTACGAGACGCGCCAGCGTTCGGTGCTGGTGAGCCCCGGCTCGCAGCGCTGGGCCCGCACCGGCTACTGAGTTTCACCAACGAGTTTCTACGCAGACCCTTTGACTACGGAAAATAGACCACTTCAAACCCCGGCTCGCGCCGGGGTTTTTTTCTGGGCTCGAGCCCAGAAAATTGGTCGCTGCGGCGGACGATCGGAAGGCCGGATTTTTCAAAAGTCGAAACGCGGCGTCGTTCCGGGCGCTGCGCAGCGGAGAGCCGGAATCCATCATAAAGCTGCGACTGCGCCTTACGATGGATTCCGGATCGGCGCCGCTGCGCGGCTTGCCTGGAATGACGGAGAGGTTTGGGAGAAGCGGCCGGTGTCTAGCTCAAGCCGCCGTTGATCGCGGCCAGTACGCCGACGCCGACGACGAAAGCGATCATGCGGGCAGGCATGCCGACCAGCGCACCGGGCGAGGCCCGCGTGGCAAGGCCGGCGAGAAGCTCGATCACGCCGAGCCCCAGCAGCACAAAGATGAAAGGCGGGAAGCTCGCGGACGCCGCGACCAGGCCCGCCTTGAAGACGAAAGCCACGATGGCGCCGAGCGCGCCACCGAGGATGACGAAGAGAATTTCGATCCGCGAAAAGCGCATCTGGATGCCCGGCTCAGCGCCGACGGAAGTTCTGGTTGCGCGGCGGACCGCCGGGCGCGGGGCCGGCTGTCTTCTGGCGGAAATTGATGCGGCCGCGATCGAGATCGTAAGGCGACATCTCCACGACCACGCGGTCGCCCGCGATGGTGCGGATGCGGTTCTTCTTCATCTTGCCGGCCGCATAGGCCAGGATCACGTGCTCGTTGTCGAGCTTCACCCGGTAGTTGCCGTCCGGCAGGACTTCGACCACCGTGCCGTCGAATTCGAGCAGTTCTTCTTTAGCCATTCGTTCGTCCTTCGTGTGCCCGGACCATGATCAGGAAAAGTGGGACGCGGTTTTCCGTCAAATCATGGTCCAAATACAATAGCCGAAGCGGATTCACGTCAAAGATCGCATTCGATCTTTGACGATCCGGCTCGGGCGCGTGGAGCGGGCGCGGCCCTTGGCCCTGCCCTGCTCCAGCTCTGGCGTCTCGCGCGTCAGTTTGCGCGCCGCCGGGCGCCGTTGGTGCGTTGTTGCCCTGTTCTTTGCTGCAAGAACGCGACGCCGCCAAGCCCTTCCTTGGCGGAACCACCGTCTTTTCGCGGGGGCTGCTGCTCGCTGCGCTGCGGCCTGTCGTTGCGCGGCGCATCAGTGCGGGGCGCCTCGGAGCGCTGGCCAGCGGCATGCGCAGGCTTTCCCGCATGCGAAGAATTTCCGGCATGAGAAGGCTTGACGCCCTGGCGCTGGCCAGACGGCCTGCCATGATCGCGTCCGCCGCCGCCATTGTTCTGACCGCTGCGTCCGCCACGGCCCTGGTTCTGGGGCGGCTTCTTCGGGGTGCGGCCGTCCCAATAGGGGACGTCGCCGACCGGGGTCAGCTCGATGCGGGTCAGCTTCTCGATCGCGGCGAGGTCGCCGCGCTCTTCTGGCGTGCAGAAGGCGATCGCGACGCCGGACGCGCCGGCGCGCGCGGTGCGGCCGATGCGGTGGACATAGGTCTCGGAGACGTTGGGCAGGTCGAAATTGACGACATGGCTGATGCCGTCGACATCGATGCCGCGCGCGGCGATGTCGGTGGCGACCAGGATGCGCAGATCGCCGTCACGGAACGCGCCAAGCGCGCGCTCGCGCTGGCCCTGGCTCTTGTTGCCGTGGATCGCGGCGGATTTGATGCCGGCGATCTCAAGCTGGCGGACCACCTTGTCGGCGCCGTGCTTGGTGCGGGTGAAGACGATGGCGCGCTCCATCTCGGGCACGCTCAGGGTCCTCGCCAGCAACGCCGGCTTGTCGCCGGGATTGGTGAAGATGACGCGCTGGTCGACCTTCTCGGCGGTGGTCGCCACCGGGGTGACGGCAACCTCGACCGGATCGGTGAGATAGGCCGAGGCGATCTCGCGGATCGGCTTGGGCATCGTCGCCGAGAATAGCAGCGTCTGGCGCTTGGCCGGGATCAGCGTGGCGATGCGGCGCAGCGCATGGACGAAGCCGAGATCGAGCATCTGGTCGGCTTCGTCGAGGACGAGATATTCGATCTCGCGCAGCGAGACTGCGCGCTGGTCAACGAGATCAAGCAGGCGGCCGGGCGTCGCAACGAGGATGTCGACATGCTGCCCGAGCGCGCGGATCTGCTTGCCGACGGGGACGCCGCCGAACACGACGGTCGACTTGACGGTGGTGAAATTGGCGTAGGCGCGGATCGAGGTCTCGATCTGGGCTGCAAGTTCACGCGTCGGCGAGAGGATCAGCGCGCGCACCGAGCGCGGCTGCATGCGGCGCGGCTGGTTGAGCAGGCGGTGTAGCAGCGGCAGCGCGAAGGCGGCCGTCTTGCCGGTGCCGGTCTGGGCGGCGCCGAGAAGGTCGCGTCCGGCGAGGATCGGGGGGATCGCCTGGGCCTGGATCGGCGTGGGCGTGGTGTAACCTTCGGCGCTCAAAGCCTTGAGCAGCTGCTCGGCGAGGCCGAGGTCGGTGAATTGAGTCAAAACAGGTCTTTCTGGACGCCGCGACGCAAGGGGCACATGTGGGTATCGGCTGTGCCGCCGGATTGCGCCCGGCCATGAGTATTTGCTCTTTCCTGCCGGCGAACCGCTATGCCACAGCGCCGGAAGGTGTCGTTTGCGAACCGGGTGGATGGAAACACCCACCCGGTCGTCATCGTTTCAGTCTCAGGCGACGGAGAGATTGCCGGCCGAAGACTTGCCGGTCTTGCGATCGGCGACCATCTCGTAGGAGACGACCTGGCCTTCGACCAGCTCACGCAGGCCGGCGCGCTCGACGGCGCTGATGTGGACGAAGATGTCCTGTCCGCCGTTCTCAGGCGTGATGAAACCATAGCCCTTGGTGGCGTTGAACCACTTGACGGTGCCCTTATCCATGGAAGGTAGTCCTTACGTTTCAGATCCGCGTATTCGATGAGACCCAGTGCTCGACGCGCGGACGCCTCGCTCTGGTCTTGTAGCGATGAGTGGTGGATCTGAATCGTGCCCGCCGACCGGGTGAGCCCGCGCGGAGGAATGGCCAGAACCCGGCCGCATCTCGTCTTACATGGGATGGGCTAGCACAATTTGCAACGTGGGTCCAGCAGCGCGGCTCCCTTCGGTCGGCATGGACGTTTGGCACGCCGTCGCCCGCACGGCGGCAGACTTTGAAGAATTCAGCGATTTGATACTTTGCGCTGTTCCAAGGCGTCGAAACTGATCGTCAGGCGCGTTCCGGTTGCTTCGGCAAACCGCTTCAGCGTCCGGGTCGATGGCATCACCCGGCCACTTTCCAGACGCGCGACGACGGCCTGCGTCGTGCCCATGCGCGCTGCAACATCCTCTTGAGTCATTGCGGCGCCCGCGCGGGCCTTGATCAGCGCGTCGGCCAATGTGAACTCTTCATCGAGCGCATCGAAGGCCGCGACGAAATCGGGTTTCTCGAACCAATCCTTCGCCGCCTCTTCGACAGGAATGAACTTCCGGCTCATTGAACCTCCCTTGCCCGCTTCAGGGCGATCTCGATTTCGCGGCGGGGCGTTTTCTGGGTCTTCTTCCCGAAAACACGCACGACGACGACGCGCTGCCCGACGGCGGTGACATAAGCCGCACGGGCGATACCGTCCCTGCCCTTCATCCGCATTTCCCAGACCGGACCTTCGAGGTGCTTGACATAGGGCTCGCGCACACTCGGCAAACCGTTGGCTGCGATCAGGCGGGAGATGCGCAGGAAACTTGCTATGATATCGGCGGGCAGCGTCTCAAGTTCGGCACGGACGTCGCTGTTCAAGAACTCGACCGACCATGCCATGGTCGGAAATATACCTTTTTTGCAATGAACTCACAAGTGCCGCCATCAGCGGTACGATGAAACGCTCCTTTTGCTGAAGGAGCAGCTATTCCGCCAACGCGTATCGTCGGCGTCGAAGCCGATGGTGGTGAGCGTGCGCGGCACGGGCTCAGACTCCCAGCGCGACGATGAAGGCTTCGAGTTCGGCGTTGAAGCGCGAGGCATGCTCGAAATAGACCGAATGCCCGGCGTCCGGAACGAGCACGAAGCGTCCATTGGGCGCTTGAGCCGCGACAGCCTCCAGCCCGCAGGCGGGAACGACGAGATCGTCCGCACCCGACAGAAACAACACCGGGCAGTCGAGCCGGGACAGTTCCGCCGGCGAGTGACGGCGCGAGGCCCCAAGCCGCCAGCGGAGCGCGACTTTGTCCAGCCCCGCATTCAGCTGATCGATCGCCTTGTAGAGTTCGTGCAAAGCCGGCGAGCGGGCCGCGAACGCTTCGCCACAGGCGGGATGGATGCCGGCCTCAGCCCAGCGTGGCATCGCCGCATCGGCACGCGCCTGCCAATTCGCGAGCGGAGCTGCGATGTCACGCTCGCTCTTGCGAAAATCGAGCATGCCGGTGGTGCAGGCCATCATCAACCCCGCCACCTTGCCCGGGTTGTCGAGCGCGTAGCCCAGGCAGCTCCAGCCGCCCATGGATTGCGCCACAAGGACAGGGCGATCCAGCCCAAGATGACCGATCAACGCGGCAAGGTCCCCGGCGTAATCGTCGGGGTCCGGTCCACCGGCGACCGCGTCGGACGGCGAGAAACCGCGATGAGCGAAGCTGACGCAGGTATGGCAACGCCCGAAATGCGCGACCTGCTGCCACCAGGACAGATGATTGCCGCCGAGGCCATGCGCGAAGACGATCGGCGGCCCTGAGCCCGTCATCTCGTAATAGAGCCTGCCGAAAGAGCGGTCGAGATAACCCGAAATCGTGTGCATGGCCGAATGCTAGCCCGGAGGGGCCGTCACGGCCAATGTCCGCCGGTCAATGATGGGCCACGCGGAACGCGGCTCACCCTTCCTTCGCCCGCACGGCCCCCAGCGCCGCCTGCGCCGCCGCAAGCCTTGCGATCGGCACGCGGAAAGGCGAGCACGAGACGTAATCGAGCCCGACGCTCTCGCAGAAGCCGATCGAGGCCGGGTCGCCGCCATGCTCGCCGCAGATGCCGAGCTTGATGTCGGGCCGTGCCTTGCGGCCGCGCTCGGCTGCGAGCCTGACGAGTTCGCCGACGCCCTCCTGATCGATGGTGACGAAGGGGTCGTTGGCGAGGATGCCCTTGGTCGTATAGGAGCCCAGGAACGAGCCGGCGTCGTCGCGGCTGATGCCGAGCGTCGTCTGCGTCAGATCGTTGGTGCCGAAGGAGAAGAACTCGGCGCTTCCGGCGATCTCTTCGGCGCGCAGGCAGGCGCGCGGCAGTTCGATCATGGTGCCGACCTGATAGGTCAGCTCGACCTTGCTCTCGGCCATCACGGCCTTGGCCATCGCGTCGATGCGCGCCTTGACCAGATCGAACTCCGGCACGCCCATGACGAGCGGGATCATCACCTCGGGCATGACCGGCTTAGCCGTTTCCTTCGCGGCGATCACAGCCGCCTCGAAGATGGCGCGGGCCTGCATCTCGGCGATCTCGGGATAGGCGATGGCCAGCCGCACGCCGCGGAAGCCGAGCATCGGGTTGAACTCGTGCAGTTCGGCGGCGCGGTGCTTCAGCGCCTCGGGCGTCACGCCGAGCGCGCGCGCCACCGAAGCCACCTCGGCCTCGCCATGCGGCAGGAATTCGTGCAGCGGCGGGTCGAGCAGGCGGATCGTCACCGGCAGGCCCTGCATGATCGTGAACAGCGAGACGAAATCCTGCCGCTGCATCGGCAGGAGCTTGGCGAGCGCGGCGCGACGGCCGGCATCGTCATGGGCGAGGATCATCTCGCGCATCGGCTGGATGCGGTCCTCGTCGAAGAACATGTGCTCGGTACGGCAAAGCCCGATGCCCTCCGCGCCGAAATCGCGCGCGGTGCGGGCGTCCTCGGGCGTCTCGGCATTGGCGCGGACCTTCAGGCGGCGGACCTTGTCGGCCCAGCCCATCAGCGTGCCGAATTCGCCCGATAGCTCCGGCTTCTGCATCTTGACCTCGCCGAGCAGGACCTGGCCCGCCGCGCCGTCGATGGTGATGAAATCGCCGGCCTTCAAGACGGTCTGGCCGACCGTCAGCGTGCCCTTGGCATAGTCGACACGGATCTGGCCGGCGCCGGAAACGCAGGGCTTGCCCATGCCGCGCGCGACCACCGCCGCGTGCGAGGTCATACCGCCGCGAGTCGTGAGAATTCCCTCGGCGGCGTGCATGCCGTGGATGTCTTCCGGCGAGGTCTCGATGCGCACGAGGATGACCTTGCGACCGGCCTTCCTGGCATTCTCGGCATCGTCGGAATTGAACACGATCTCGCCGGCGGCCGCGCCCGGCGAGGCCGGCAGGCCGGTCGTCAGGATGCGGCGCTCCGCCTTGGGGTCGATCATCGGGTGCAGCAACTGGTCGAGCGCGCCGGGCTCGATGCGGCCGACGGCCTCCGCCTCGTCGATCAGCCCCTCCTTGGCGAGTTCGACCGCGATGCGCAAAGCGGCCTTGGCCGTGCGCTTGCCGGAGCGGGTCTGCAGCATCCAGAGCTTGCCCTCCTGGATGGTGAACTCCATGTCCTGCATGTCGCGGTAGTGCTTCTCCAGGATGCCGTAGATACGGCAGAGCTCGGCATAGGCGTCGGGCATCTCCTTTTCCATCGAGGGCTTGTCGGAGCCGGCTTCCTTGCGGGCGGCCTCGGTGATGTCCTGCGGCGTGCGGATGCCGGCGACGACATCCTCGCCCTGGGCGTTGATCAGGAACTCGCCATAGAGCGCGTTCTCGCCGGTCGAGGGATTGCGGGTGAAGGCGACGCCGGTCGCGGAGGTTTCGCCCATGTTGCCGAACACCATCGACTGGACGTTGACGGCGGTGCCCCAGGCGGCAGGAATGCCGTTGAGCTCGCGATATTTGATCGCGCGCGCGTTCATCCAGGAGGAGAACACCGCGCCGACCGCGCCCCAGAGCTGGGCTTGCGGCTCCTGTGGAAATTCGGAACCGAGCGCCTTCCTGACGATGTCCTTGTACTTGCCGACCAGCAGCTTCCAGTCATCGGCCGAAAGATCGGTGTCGAGATGCAGGCCCTTACGCTCCTTGTAGTCCTCCAGCGCCTCCTCGAACGCACCATGATCGACGTCGAGCACGACGTTGGAATACATGGTGATGAAGCGGCGATAGCTGTCCCAGGCGAAGCGGGCGTCGCCCGAAGCCGTGGCGACGGCCTCGACGGTGACGTCGTTCAGGCCGAGGTTGAGCACCGTGTCCATCATGCCCGGCATCGAGGCGCGCGCGCCCGAGCGGACCGAGACCAGCAGCGGGTTGGCGGGGTCGCCGAAGACCTTGCCGGTCAGCTTGGCCATGCCGTCGAGCGCGGCCTTGGCCTGGCCTTCGAGCTCGGGCGGGAAGTTCTTGCCGTTGTCGTAATACCAGGTGCAGACCTCGGTGGTGATGGTGAAGCCGGGCGGCACGGGCAAGCCGAGATTGCTCATCTCGGCCAGGTTCGCGCCCTTGCCGCCGAGCAGGTTCTTCATCCCCGCCTCGCCCTCGGCCCTGCCATCGCCAAAGGTGTAGACCCACTTCGCGCCAGCCATCAGAACAGCCTCTTCACGGATTTGCCCGGGCAGACGAACGCGCCGGCAATCGAATGGTTTCGCTCGCGCGCCAGTCAGGCCGGGCGCGCCGTGGTCATGCCGAAAACCGGCTGAACAATCAATGAGCGGGTGTCTGTGTCGACGCCTTGTTTCCGCCGAGGTTCAAGAGCAATTCTCCGGCCATGCGCTGAATATCCGCCTCTCCATCCACCGCGCCACGTCATTCCGACGTGGGTCGGCGGCTGCGTGGAGAGAAGATATGTCGCGTCATTCCCTGCCCATCGTGATTTACCCCTCGCTGGCGGCCCGCCGGCTGCTGGGCCCCGGCATCGACGATGCGGCTGGCATCGCCTTGCGGACCTTGCTGAAGGAACGGCGTTCGCTGGAGATCGCGCATCAGCAGATCGTCTACCGCTCGCATCACCTGGCCTTCTCGTCGCGGATCGGGACGCAAGGCGATCTGATCCTCGTGCTCGACATCGGTGATCCGAAGCTGGCTGAACGGGTGGTGCTGGAGGACGATCTGCGCCGGAAACGGAAAGATCCGACGCCGAGGCGCTAGGCTGTCAGGGGCGCTGGCCGCGCGCGCCGCGCGGCCAGCGCAGCGGCCACTTGACGATGTGCGACGGCAGGTCCTCGTCGTCGACCTCTTCTTCGCTGACGGAGACGCGGCCCTTCACCGAGACGCCGGCCTCGACCACCGTTTGCGGATCGCCCGAGACCAGCGGGTGCCACCAGGCGAGGTTGCGGCCTTCCGCGACGAGCCGGTAGGCGCAGGTCGGCGGCAGCCAGCGCAAACTGCGCACGATATCGGGCGTCAGCGTGACGCAATCGGGCACGATCGTCGAACGGCCGGGGTAGTTGCGGCAGCGGCAGGAGCCCGCATCGAACAGGCGACAGCCGACATCGGTCGCGAGGATTTCGCCGGTGTCGTCATCCTCGAGCTTGATCAGGCAGCAGCGGCCGCAACCGTCGCAGAGCGATTCCCACTGCTCCCGGCTCATCGCTTCGAGCGTCGTCGTGCGCCAGAAAGGGGCGGTCGAAGCAGGATTTTGGGTCATGGAGCGCTTATGCGCCGTCGCGCCGCGCTAGGGAAGCCGGCGCATGCGCGCATCCGCGAGACGTCGCCGCCGGTAGAGCAAGCTGCGACACTGTGCGGCAACGGGACGAGGGGGCCGGCCCGGAATCTGCTCACGATGTCGCGCGGCCGGTCACACGCCCTTTCACAGGCGCAAAACGGCACATATCTGTCCGCTGCTGCGGATTTTGTTGCCAAGACGATCTTGTCGCGGCAGGAATTTGGCGGCGGCTCTAGTTGGGGTCCGGGACGGCGATGGAATTCAGGAAGGCAGGCTGGGGGACACGTCTGAAGCGCTTCGCGCTCGGCGTCGACTCATGGGTCGATGCCGGCCTGTGGGGTGCCGCTCGCAAGGCCGGCGAGGTCTATGAGCGCATCCGCAGCTTCGCCGACCGTTTCACCGTCACCGGCGGCAAGCGTCTCGCGGCGGAGTTCGCCAGCGAAGGGCTGAACATCGGCATCGTCGCGGCCTTCCTGATGCTGGCGCTGGCGATCCCCTCCTTCCGCGAGGGGCGCGAGGAAGGGCTGAAGAACCAGGTCTTCGCCGTGACCTTCCTCGATCGCTATGGCTCCGAGATCGGCCATCGCGGGGCGCGCCACGACGACTCCCTGAAGCTCGAGGAAATGCCGGACCACCTGATCAAGGCGGTGCTGGCGACGGAAGACCGGCGCTTCTACGACCATTTCGGCATCGACGTCTTCGGCACGCTGCGGGCCGTCACCGTCAATGCGCGCGCCTCGGGCGTCGTGCAGGGCGGCTCGTCGCTGACCCAGCAGCTCGCCAAGAACCTGTTCCTGAGCAATGAGCGCTCGCTCGACCGCAAGATCAAGGAAGCGTTCCTGGCGCTCTGGCTGGAATATCGCCTGACCAAGAACGAGATCCTGAAGCTCTATCTCGACCGCGCCTATATGGGCGGCGGCACCTTCGGCGTCGCGGCCGCCGCCGAATATTATTTCGGCAAGTCGGTGAAAGACGTTTCGCTGGCCGAGGCGGCGATGCTGGCCGGGCTGTTCAAGGCGCCGACGAAATATGCGCCGCATGTCAACCTGCCGGCCGCCCGCGCACGCGCCGGCGACGTGCTCAACGCCATGGTCGATGCCGGCTTCCTGACGGCCGGGCAGATCGACAGCGCCAAGCGCAACCCGGCGACGCCGATCGACCGGCGGCGCGACGCCAGCCCGGATTATTATCTCGACTGGGCCTTCGACGAGATCAAGAAGCTCGCCGATGACGGCAAGATCGGCTCCGATCGGGTATTGACGGTGAAGACGCCGCATGACCCCGCGATCCAGGACAAGGCCGACGAGGCGATCGAGATGGTGCTGCGCCAGCACGGCGCAGCCTACCGCGCCAGGCAGGCGGCGACCGTGATCATGGACCCCGACGGCGCGGTGCGCGCCATGGTCGGCGGACGCGACTACGGCGCAAGCCAGTTCAACCGCGCGACGTCGAGCCAGAGACAGCCGGGCTCCTCGTTCAAGCCCTACGTCTATGCGGCGGCGCTGTCGGCGGGGCTCTACCGGCCCAACACCATCGTCACCGACCGGCCGGTCTGCATCGGCAACTGGTGCCCCAACAATTACGGGCGCTCCTATGCCGGCTCGATGCCGCTGACGGTCGCGCTCGCCAAGTCGATCAATACGATCCCCGTGCAGATGTCGATCGCGATCGGCAAGGCGGCCGGCGAGAGCCACGAGGCGCGCGCCGCCCGGATCGGCCGCAACAAAATCGTCGAGACCGCCCATGCGATGGGCCTGACCACGCCTCTCGCCGACACCGTCTCGCTGCCGATCGGCGCAGCCGAGGTCACGGTGATCGACCAGGCGGCGGGCTATTCGGTCTTCGCCAATGGTGGCAAGCGCGCAAAGCCCTATGCGGCGGTCGAAATCCGCAACTCCCAGGGCGACGATATCTACCGCCACGACCGCGATGAGCCGGCGCCGCTTCAGGTGCTGAGCACGCAGGTCGCGCAGGACATGAACTTCATGCTGTCGAAGGTGCCGACCGAAGGCACGGGTCGGAAGGCCGCACTCGACGGCGTCGTCACCGCCGGCAAGACCGGCACCACGAATGGCTACAAGGACGCCTGGTATGTCGGCTATTCCGGCAATCTCGTCGGCGCGGTCTGGTTCGGCAACGACGATTCATCCGAGACCGCCAACATGACCGGCGGCTCGCTGCCGGCGATCCTGTGGAAGGAAATCATGCAGTTCGCCCATCAGGGGCTGGAGCTGAAGCCGATCCCGGGCGTCACGCCGGCGACCGACCCCAAGGGGACGCCGGTCGCCAGGGCGAGTGCGCCGACCGCGGCCGCGACACCCGCTCCAGCTCCCACCGGGCCTGGCGCCGGCCACATGCCGCGCCAGTCCTTCGAGGTGTTGTCGGCGGTGGGCTCGATGTTCAAGACGATCGAACCGCAGCGCGCATCGCGGCCCTCGATCCAGGTCGGCATCCGCGAGGTCACGCCCGGCGGCCGCGAAACCCGCATCCGCTAGAGCGGCCATCGCAGGTTGACGCGAAGCGCGCCGCTGGTTCAACTCGCGCCGCCGGCAGCGCCAGAACCGGCACGGAAACCCACCACTTTGCGTGTCCTCGATCTGTCCTATGTGATCGCCGTCGGCGCCGGGCTCGGGCTGGCCTCGGCGCAGCTTGCCGTCGCAGGCCGCCCCCTGCTCGGCATGGTGCCGATCGGAGCATGGGACGCCTGGCCGCGCGGCGGCGGGCGCGATGTCGACCCCTATATGCGCGCTTACCTCGCACGCGGCGTGCACCTGCCGCTGGGCGCCGGAGAAGGCCTCGAACTGATCGCGACCCGCGACGACCGCGGCCAGGCTCTCGACGGACGCTGCCGCTACCTGGTGACCGGCGCGACGCCGACGACGCGCGGCTGGACGCTCAGCGTCAGCGACCCTGCCGGCGAGCCGTTGCGCCTGCCGCTCGTGCGCAGCGGCTTCAGCGACGAGGAGATCATTCGCGACGAAGCCGGCGCGATGCGGATCGTGGCGGCTTCGGACGCACAGACCGGCAACTGGCTGCCTATACCCGATAGCGGGCGTTTCCAGCTGAGGCTGCGGCTCTACGATACGCCGATCTCAAGCCAGGCCGGCGAATTGCGCCCCGGCATCCTGCCTGCGATCATGCGGCTCGATTGCCGATGAGCGCGCTCGACCAGGCTCCGGAGCGGGATATCGCCCCTCCCTCTCCCGCTGCCCCAGTCGCCGCACCGCCGCGGATAAGCTGGGGCTCGCGTCTGGCGCGCGCGCTGCGCCGCTTCGCACTGGGCACGCTCGCCGGGCTGGTTCTCGCCGGGATCGTCCATATCGTGGCGGTCCTGCTCATCCCCGTGCTGTCGGAGCGCGACGCCACCAGCGCCTATCTCGCGCTAGGCGCCAACGGGCGGGCGGAACTGATCTCCGGGCCCGGCGCGGCAAGCGGCCTGCCGGCGCTGCGCGAGGCCGATCCGGCGGCCGTGACCGCCGTCTGCGGCTATGATCTCAGCGCCGGCCCGGTCCGTGTCGTCGCCCGCGCCGGCACCTTGCCGCTTGGCCTGACGCTGCACCGCCGTGGCGGCGGCGTGCTCTACGCGATCACCGATCGCGCCGCGATCCGGGGCGTGGTCGAGTTCCTGGTGATGACCGAGGAGCAGCGCGACGAGCGCATCGCCCGCGACGAGGAAGGCGAGACCTCGCGCGAACTTCGCGTCGTCTCGGACACGCAGCAGGGGCTGATCGTCGCCCGCGTGCTGGCGCGGCGTCCATCCGATCGCGCCGATGCCGAGGCGCTCGCCACCGGCGTCGCCTGCGAACTGGCCGACTGATCAGCCCTTGTAGACGACGGGCGGCCGCTCGCCGCTCGCGGGTTCGCGCGACCTTGCACCCTCGCCGAACACGCCGATCAGCGGCAGCTTGCACATCGGCCCGGCCTCGGCCTCCAGCGCCATGATGGCGCGCTCGGCCCGGATCGCCTCGCGCGACGGCATCTCGACAACGAGATTGGCCAGCGCATAGCGGTAGCTTTCGAGCCGAAAGCCGACGCGTTCGCAGACCCAGAGCACGAGGCCCTCGTTCTCGACGACGCGCGCGAAGGCGGGATCGTGCTTTTCCGGCGGCACGAAGGGCGAGCCGTCGACGGCGCGCAGCCGGACACGATCGGCCGCGACGACACGCATGGCGTTGCCGCGAAACGGCGTGATCAGCAGACGGTCGGCATTGGCGTCCTCGGAAAGTCTGCCATAGCGCGAGGCCTGCGAGGCATAGGAGCCGCCGGTCAGGGCGCGGTGATAGTCGGAGATCGCGTTCGACTGCGCCGAGGTCGGCAGGATGCGGGCGTGAGCGAGATCGGACACCTCGCGCTCGAAGAAGTTACGTTCGTGCGCGGGCATGACCAGACGCCAGGCGCGATCGCGCAGCTGCAGTTCGTCATCGGTCATACGGAAGGAGGATGTCGCCTCCCCGCGCGCGGTCGCGGCCCAGAAGCCAGCCTGCGGTGCGATAACGTCGCTCCAGAGATTGGGGCGCGGACGGCCGAGATCACCCGTGCAGGCGCTCGTGGCAAGCCCGGAGAGAACGGCGAGACTCAAGGCGCGACGCGTCTTCGGCCGCGAAGCCCGGGACGTCACGCCGGCTGCCCGGCGGTCTTGACCCGTCCTGCCGCAGGACGCCGACGCCGCGGTGTCGGCGCCTCGGCGGGCTTGACCTCCGGCTGGCGCTCATAGCGCACGCCGGTGAAGAACAGGATCTGCGCAGCCTCGCGCGGCGCGGCTTCCGGCGCGCGGACAACGGCCCTGAGGCGTGGCGCGAAAAGAATGACATCGGACATTTGACGCGCCTCCTTGTTGGCGCCCGGGTTGCGGCGGCAGCAGGGCTGCAAGGCCGCTCGGGGCCAAACCCCGCATCGACGCTTAGGCCCTCCTGATCGCATCAGGCCCCGACATGGTTAACGCCGTGTTAAAGCCTCGGGGATTACTCTGCCGATATCGCCGAAATCTCCGACAGAGTTGCCCTCATGCCATCGCGAATCTCCGCCGAACTCGCCCAACTCGCCCGCGTCGCGCGTGATGGCGGCCTCGACCTCAGCCAGGTCTCGCTGCGGGTGAAGGCGGATCTGCTGATGTCGACGCCGTTGCCGCCGCAGGAGGACCTCGCCGACTTCGCCGAGATGGCGCAGGCGCTGATCCCCTCGATCGATGAAGACACCGCCGTGATCCTGGCGCGCAAGCTCGCCGGCTGGCGTCACGCACCTCGCCTCGTGCTGCAGGCGCTGAAGGCGCGCGGCGGCCCGGTTCTCTCAGCCCTGCTGCGCCATGGCATGCCGATGCCCGAGACGGAGATCGAGCTCCTGGCCGACACCGCGGATGTCGAAATCGCCACGGCCGTCGCCGAGCGTCCGGACCTCACCGCCACGGCCGCTCTGATCCTGGTCGATCGCGACGAGCGGCCGCTCGATCTCGCCCTGATCGCCAATCCCGCCGCTCCCCTTCCACGCGCCGCGCTCGACCAGCTGGTCGAGCGCTCGCGCAGCGACGCCGCCTACGGGCCGGGACTGCTGGCTCGGCGCGACATCGCCAGCACCGAGCTGACGCCGCTTTTCCTGCAGGCCAGCGCCGAGCGACGCACCGCGATCATCGATTCACTGTCGGCGCTCGATGCGCTTTCTCCAGCGGAGCGCCGCCCGACCGTCGCCGAGGATCTGTTTGCAGGCTGGCTCGCCATGGCCAACGACGATCATGAAGGAGCCTTCGGCGCGATCGCCGACCATCTCGGCAGCGGGCCGACGCTTGCCCACGCGCTCTCTGTCGATCGCTCGCGCGATCTGGCGGCGCTGGCGCTGACTTCCGCAGGCGTCAGCGTCGAGGATGCGACGCGCTTCCTGATCCGGCTCGGCGACGAGACCGCCCATTCGGTCGAGCGCATCTTCGCCCTCGTCGCGCTGATGCGCTTCATCAGGCCCACTGTGGCGCAGCGCATCGTGATGCAGGTCGCGGGCGTGAGGGCGCAAAGCGTTGCACGAACGGGCCGTCACATCCCTGCGATGGATCCCAGCAGCACGCCGGTGCGCGCCGGCGCGGCGAGGCCGGAGGCCAAGACTCTGATGTCGGGCGTCATGAGCAAGCTCGGGCTGAAGCGCGAGCAGGGCTAGGCCCGGGGCTAGACCTCGACCAGATCGACCCTCGCATCGCCCTGACGGTTCTCGATCTCGACCAACCAAAGGTCGGGGTCGAAGCGCCGTTCCTTCTCGACCCGCTCCTCGACGGAGCCGGGATCGGCGTCGAGTATCAACTGGAAGCGCCGGCTGCCGGCCTCGTCGGCAAGCGATTGTGGCGCCGGACCGTAAAGCGCCGCCGTGCCGTCGAGGCGGTCGAGCTTGACGAAGATCGCGCCGGCCTCCGGCGAACCGCGTCGCCGGAGCACCGCGACGAGCCCGTCATGGGCGGCCTGGCGCAGATAGGCCGATACCCAGAAATCGCTGGTGAGACGCGGCATCGCTGTACGCGACCGCCGGCCTAGTTCTCGACCGTACGGCGAGCCGAGGCAGATTTGCCGGCCGCGCCGCCGCGAATTTCGGCCGGCGGGCGGATATCGGAGCCGTTGATCAGATCGGCGATCGGATCGCGGGCGGCGGTGCTGCGGGCGACGGGCGCCGGCGCTGCGGGGGCCTGGGTCACCGCCGTGCGCGGAATGCTAGTGACGCCGGCCGGTGGGCGGGTCTGCGCCTCGCGCGCGCCCTGCGACAGATCGCTCGGCCGGGCCGGCGGCATCGGAGCCGACGCAGCCGAAACGGGATTTGCAGGCGCCGTATTGGCAGGCGTGGCGGCGCTGGGATCGGCGCGGCGCTCCGTGGAGCGGACCGGCGGCGTCTGCGTCGTCGCCGAGATGATCGGCGCGGGATGGCGCCCCTTCTGGAACAGCATCGCGTTGACGAGGATCGCGGTCGCAACCGCGCTGAACAGCACGAGCACGACGGCCCGGCCGGGTCGGCGCACGATCACCCGCCCCATGCGTTGCAGCCATGAGGCCTGCCGCCGCGCCGGCGCAGCGCGCCTGACGGGCGCGGACAGGGAAGAACCGGTATGGGCGCGGGCGGCGAGAGTGGCGGACATGCTCGGCTCTGGGTCAGGGTTGGTTTTTGGGTCAGGCGGTCAGGCGGATGGGTTCTTTGGTGTCCATGCCCCGGCGTGGGGCCCGGGCGAAGGTCGCGATCTTGACGGGTTGGGAGGCGGCCGCGACGCCGCCGACCGGCAGCCTGACGGCGACGCGCGTGCCGACGCCCGGTGCGCTCTCGATCGTCAGCTTGCCGCCATGCAGGCCCACGAGCCCGCGCACGACGGACAGGCCAAGGCCGGTGCCCTCATAGGTACGGTCATAGGAGCCCTTGGCCTGGAAGAAGGGGTCGCCCAGTTGAGGCAGGTCGGTCGCGGCGATGCCGATGCCGCTGTCGGAGACCGACAGGTCGATCATGTCGCCGTCACGCACCACGGCCAGCACGACGCGGCCCCCGGCAGGCGTGAATTTCACCGCGTTGGACAGGAGGTTGATCATGACCTGCTTCAGCGCGCGGCGGTCACCGAGAATGGAAGGCAGATCGGGGCCGAGCACGCGCTCCAGCGAAATCCCGCCGGCGTCGGCCTTCAGCGCCATCAGCGCACAGCAATCCTGGGCGACCTCGGCGACATCGACCGGATCCTGCTCGATCGTCATCGCGCCGCTCTCGATCTTGGAGATGTCGAGCAGGGTGTTGACGACGTCGAGCAGGTGATGCCCCGAGGCATGGATGATCGTCGCGTATTCCTGACGCTTGGCGTCATCGAGCCAGTTCTGCGTGTCGGTGACGAGCATCTCGGAAAAACCGATGATGGCGTTGAGCGGAGTGCGCAACTCATGGCTGACAGTCGCCAGGAACTGGCCCTTGACGTCGCTCGCCTTGACCGCCTCGGCGTGGCCGCGCGCCCGCTCCTCGTCGATCGCGTGGCGGGCGGTGATGTCGCGCATCACGCAGACCACGGCAGCGCCGTCGCCAGCGTCGGCATTGGCGATGCGATGGGCGTGCATTTCGAGCCAGAGCGAGATCGGCGCCTGGCCGTCACGCGGCACGAACAGGGTGCGGAAGCAGGCTGTGGCCTCGCCCGCTCCATGGGCGGCGTCACTCAGCGCCTTCAGGAAAAGCGGACGATCGGCGATGTGGACACGATCGAACAGGCCGCGCCCGAACAACTCGCGCGGTTCGGCTCCGGCCAACGCGCGGGCGGCGGCGTTGGCGAAGACGACGGATCCGGCGGCGTCATGCCAGGTGACGAGATCGCCGACATGGTCGAGCAGCAGCTGCGCGCGGGCGTCGGAGGCGCGGTGCTCGCGCAGCTCGACATCGCGGCGACGCAGGAAGCCGACGGCGATCGCCATCGAATGCAGGATCGCGATGGTGACGAATGTCGGCATCAAGCCGGCGGTCCAAAGCGCGGGCTCGGCGAAGGCGCCAAAATGATGCAGAATGATGACGCCGCAGAGCGCGATCGCCGCGATGGCGCTGGCGCGGGAGACATAAGGACGCGAACCGTAGAACATCGCCTCGGCCGGCACGGCCGCCAGCCACAGTAGTAGCGGCGAGGCCGCACCGCCGGTCATGCCCGCCAGCGCGCAGATGAAGAGCGCAAGCGCCGCAGCCGACATGCAATGCGCCAGATCGAGCCGCCCGGTGCGCGAGAGGACGACGACCGCCAGCGGCGGCAGGGCGGCGGCGATCACGACCACCGCTTCGAGCGCCCCGAGCGCGCCACGCCAGGCGAGATAGGCCGGAACCAGCCCGAGCGACACCACCCCGACGGCCAGACGCGTCAGGATGAAGCGCTCCTGGCGCATCCGCTCGAGCGAGTTGGGCAGCACGGAGGCGTGCACCATCGCCGCTACCTGTGTCCTGATCGCCGATTTAGCCATTTCTAACCGCAACGCCTGATCCCTGACGGGCTCTGTCGCCCGTGTTGGAGGCGATCCTCGTCAGCGCGGTTTAAGCGCGACTTAAAGCGCGCCGGGACCGGACCGCGTGGAGACGGGATTAAATCCGAATAAAGCCAATAATTTCATAATCTTACCCGGATTCCGGCGCCGCCCGCACGCTTTCGCCATGTTGGCGGCAGGGTGAACGGAAGCTGAAGATCGCGCGCGGCATTCGATTCAAATGCGGACGATCGGGATGACGCGATCTTTCGGGTTTGCAGTCTATGGTTCCGGTGGGTTCGCAAGAGCCTTGTCCGTAACGGGGATCGAGCATGGCGTATCTTCTGCGCAGCCTGGCGGTGATCGGCGTGATCGCGCTGAATTCGCCCGTGCAGAGCGACAAACCCGCCGAGAGCGGCGCGGCCTCGGCGCTGCACGGCCTGGCGAAATCCGCCACGCAGATCGACGCCCATGGCGCGATGCAGAGCCTTGCGGCCGCGCGCGAAGCCGCCCAGATTCTCGCCAACCTCGACCCCGAGACGCGCCAGCGCATGCTGGCGCTGGCCGTTCCCGCGATCGCCGGCCGGCCCGAAGCACGCGAAATCGTCAAACCGCGCTGAGGCTCAAGCACCGCCGCCTGCGGCACCCCGGCGCTTGACGAAGCAGCGCGACGCGCCGAAGACGCTGAGCCCCGGCCGCTGCAAGTTCCTCCCGCGACGGCCCGCAAGCGGACCGGACATGAGCGCCAGCCTCGACGAGATCATCGCCAATTTCGAACTGCTCGACGAATGGGACGATCGCTATCGCTATCTGATCGAGCTTGGCCGCGATCTCGCGCCACTGCCGGAAGAAGCGCATAACGACGCCAACAAGGTGCGCGGCTGCGCCAGCCAGGTCTGGCTCGACATGACGACCGAAGGCGGCCCGGGCGAGGCGACCATCCTGAACTTCCGCGGCGACAGCGACGCCCATATCGTGCGCGGGCTGGTGGCGCTCGCACTCTCGATCTACTCCGGCCGCTCCGCCAAGGAGATCGTCGCGGCGGACGCATTCGCAATCTATGAGCGGCTCGGGCTCGCCGCGCATCTGACGCCGCAGCGCTCGAACGGCGTGCGCGCCATGATCGACCGGATCAAATCGGACGCGCGCGCCGCCGTGCAGGGCTGACGGTCACACCCCCGCATCCGCCGGCATGATGCCGGCGCGGGCGTCGTCGGCGAGCCAGACCGACGGACGCTTGCTCTTGACGTCCCTGGTCCGGGCGTCGATGCCGTAGTGCCCGACAAGCGCAGCCAGCGCCATCCGAAGCACGATCTTCGCCGAGCGCGCCGGCCAGTGCCGCTCCCGCTCGACATGGTCGAGCCCCTTGAGGAAGCCGCAGACATCGATGGCGAGGCCCGAAAGCTCCGGCCCGAGCCTGTCGCAGGCGAGGCGGACCCGCTGCCGTGCGGCCAGCGCCGAATCCGACGCGCTGGCCGGGTCGCGCCCGCCCGGCCCGCGCGCGCCGGGCGACAGTGACGCATCCCAGTTCATCGTCGTGCGCGGCAGCATCTGGGCCAGCGTCAGATCGGCACGAAAACGCTCTCCGGCAGCGAATTCATCGGCGGAAATCTGCGGCTTGCCGTCCTTGCCATTGCGGCGGTGCAGCCAGAGCAGCGGGCTTTCGCGCTCGTCGCAGAGCACCCGCGTGGCCGTGCCATCGACATGCACGACCCGGCTCGCCAGTTCGCGACCCGGTGCGGCGCCGGCAACCGCGACGAGGCGCTTGCCCTTCCCCAAGCCACTCCAGCAAACCAGGCCGTCGGCGACCAGCGCCTGCGCCGCCGCATCGGGCACATAGCCCGCGCCCAGGCTCGTGCCGCCATGACTGCGGAAGAGCGCGATGCGCCCGCAGCCGAGCGGCGAGACCATCGCGAAAGCGCCCGGCTGGCCGAGATGGCGCAGCAGACGGGCGCGGTCATCGTGAACGGCATCGTCCCCGGTCATGACCGCACCTCGCCGGCAAGCCGGTCGTTCAATGCGACGAGGCCGGCTTCGAGCGCCGACAGGCCGAATTCGAGCGCGGGATCGTCACGCCTGTCCTCGATCAGCTCGCAGGCATGCCGGACCGTGGTGCGATCGCGCCCGAAGCAAATCCCGATGCGGATGAAGGACAGGCCGAAAGCGACATGGGCGAGATACATCGCGGTCTGCCGGGCGCGGGCAGCCTGACGCTTGCCGCGCTGCGCCCGGCGCAGGCTCGCCGCCGGCAGACGCGCCATCGCCGCGACGGCGACCTCGGCAAGGCGGGCCGAGGCGGCGTGAGGCAGCGGATCCTGCCGCTTGCTTTGGGATATGTTCATTGTATGTTCTCTCTCCGATTGGTCGGAGCGGGTCACCGCAACCTGACGTTATAGGTTTATATTCCTATCTCGGGAATAGCAAGGGCAGAAACGCCGCAGTCCTCACCCCCGACTTGTCCCCTCCCCCGGGGCGGCAACCGACGACAGCGCAAACGAAAAGGCCGCCGGCGATGCCGGCGGCCTTTCGGTATGATGCTGGAACCGCCGGCGAAGCCAGGCAGTGCCGCGGCTCAGCGGCGCTTGCGGCGCTGCTGGCCCAGACCCATCTTCTTGGCGAGCTGGGAGCGGGCTTCGGCATAGTTCGGCGCGACCATCGGATAGTCGGGCGGCAGGCCCCACTTCTCGCGATATTGCTCGGGCGACATGTTGTACTGCGTCCGAAGATGGCGCTTCAGCGATTTGAACTTCTTTCCATCTTCAAGGCAGATCAAATAATCGGCAGTGATCGACTTCTTGACCGGGATGGCAGGCTTGGGCGCCTCTGTCGGCAAGACCGGTGCGACGCCGCCAACCACACGACTCAGTGCTGCGTGCACATCGGCGATCAGAGCAGGCAATTCGGACACCGGAACAGAATTGTTCGAGACATAGGCTGAAACAATGTCAGCCGCGAGCTCGATGTAATCCGACCCGTCATTATCAGGCATGGTGGCAGCACTCCTTTATGTGTTCTTGGACCTTGGTCATCCGTGATCGTCCGCGCCCCCCCGGGCGCCCAAGCCTACGCTGACAATGGCTGAAAGCTGGTCAAGAACCTGCAGCCATGGAATCATCCCAAGCGGATCGATCGCTTATTTATGTAGGCGATAGTTTACGAGCCCGCAAGTGAACTTCAGCAGTCGAATACGGTCATCTACAAGCAATATTGCAACGCCCTGTAAATGCAGAATGACGCGGGGACTGTTACCGTGTGTGAGTTGTGGCGGCCATGATTGTCTTGTCAGGTCAGACGGCGATCACTACCAGTCGACCGCAGCAGGGGATTGCAATGCCTTCGACGCGCGCAGACAAAAATCACGGCAACGGACCAAAGGCGCAGCCGCGAAGGCGCGCGCCCCGCGCAGAGACGAGACACGACGTCCGGATCGTCCATGAAACACAGCTCAGCGACGAGTATTCATGGCTGCGCGCGGCGAACTGGAAGGATGTGCTGCGCGACCCCAACGTGCTTCCAGCCGATATCCGCAGTCATCTCGATGCGGAAAACGCCTATTGCAAACGCCTGATGGCGCCGACGCGCGCGCTGCAGCGCGAACTCGTCAAGGAGATGCGCGGACGCATCAAGGAGGACGATTCGAGCGTGCCGCAGCCCGACGGACCGTTCCTTTATTACTCACGCTATCGCAAGGGTGGCGAACACCCGCTGATCTGCCGCAAGCCGCGCAGCAGCACGTCTCGCAGCGGCAAGTCTCGCAGCGGCAAGTCCCGCGAACAGATTATGCTCGACGCCGATACGCTGGCCGAGGGCAAGGACTTCTTCGATCTCGGCGACGCCGCGCACAGTCCCGACCACACGCTCCTCGCCTGGAGCGCCGACGAGGCCGGCTCGGAATTGCACAGCATCCGGGTTCGCGATCTTGCGACCGACACCGATCTCGTCGACCGCATCGACGACACCACCGGCGAGATGATCTGGGCGCGCGATTCCCTGTCTTTCGCCTATGTCAGGCTCGACGCCGACCATCGCCCGTCGAGGGTGATGCGCCATCGGCTCGGAACCGATCCAGCGGGCGACGAACTGCTGCATGAGGAAGACGATGCCGGCATGTTCGTCGATATCGACAAAACGCAGTCGGGCCGCTTCCTGCTGATATCGATCGGCGACCACGAGACCTCCGAGATCCGGGCGCTCGACCTCGCGGATCCGACCGCGAAGCCCGTGACGATCGCGCCCCGGCTGGTCGGGCGGCAATATGATGTCGAGCATCACGGCGATGACTTCCTGATCCTGACCAATGCCGGAGACGCGGAGGACTTCAAGATCGCGATCACGCCGGTCGCCGCGCCCGCACCCGAGAACTGGCGCGATCTCGTGCCGCACAAGGCCGGGCGGCTGATCCTCAACCATGTCTGCCTCAAGGACCGGCTGATCCGGCTGGAGCGCGAGGACGGGCTGCCGCGCATCGTGATCCGCGACCTCGCCAGTGGGGCGGAAACCAGCATCGCGTTCGAGGAGGAAGCCTACGGGCTTGGCCTCGACGCCGGCTACGAGTTCGACACCGAAACCTTGCGCTTCATCTACGCCTCGATGGCGCGTCCTGCCGAAACATTCGATTATGACATGGCCACCGGCGAACGCTTGCTGCTGAAGCGCCAGGAAGTGCCCTCGGGCCATGATCCGGCGGCCTATCGCGTGCGCCGCATCTTTGCGACGGCGAAGGACGGCGCCAAGGTGCCGGTCTCGCTGCTGCACCGCGCCGATCTCGCACTCGACGGCAGCGCGCCCTGCCTGCTCTACGGCTATGGCTCCTATGGCTCGGCGATGTCGGCCTCGTTCCGGACGCGGCCGCTCAGCCTGGTCGATCGCGGCTTCGTCTACGCCATCGCCCATGTTCGGGGCGGCACCGACAAGGGCCGGGGCTGGTATCTCGACGGCAAGCGCGACCGCAAGATGAATACCTTCACCGATTTCATCGCCGCAGCCGAGGCGCTGGCCGAGGCCGGGTTCACGACGCATGGTCGGATCGTGGCGGAAGGTGGCAGCGCCGGCGGCATGCTGATGGGCGCGGTCGCCAACATGGCGCCCAGCCTTTTCGCGGGCGTGCTGGCGGAAGTACCCTTCGTCGACGTGCTGAACACGATCCTCGATGATACATTGCCGCTGACGCCGCCGGAATGGCCGGAATGGGGCGATCCGATCCGCGATGTCGCGGCCTTCCACATGATCCGGAGCTATTCGCCCTATGACAATGTCAAGGCGCAGCGCTATCCGCCGATCCTGGCGATGGGCGGGCTGACCGACCCGCGCGTGACCTATTGGGAACCGGCGAAATGGGTGGCGCGGCTGCGCGCAACCATGACCGGCGGCGGTCCTGTGATGCTGCACACCAATATGGACGCCGGGCATGGCGGCTCGGCGGGGCGCTTCGACTCGCTGAAGGAGACCGCGCTGTCCTACGCTTTCGCAATTCAGGCCGTCGGCGGCGCGTGGCCCGACAATGCCTTGCCAAGCGACAGCGAACCAGCAAGCTGATCAGACGCCGAGCCTCGACTTCTCGCTGGCGAGATAGGTCTTGAGTTCGTCCATCGAGCCGAAATTATAGTCGCCATCCGGTGTGCGGGCCTTGATCGAGCCGTCCGCATAGATGGTGAAATTCGCATCTCCGACCTGATAGGCGCCGACGATGCCCTCGTTCGAGGCGGCCGGAGGAGCAACATCGGCGACCTCGTCCGGTTCGGGCTCCGAGTGCGCCGCGATATCGTCCGGCAGGACGGGCGAAATCTCCTCGGCCGGGGCTGGAGCATCGCGCGCCTCGGGTTCGGCGGCCTCGATCGCCGCGTCGAGTTCCCTGTCTCTGTCCAGCGTCGGCCATTCCGGGACATGAGCTTTTTCCGCCGGCGCAGAGCCGCGCTTCAGCGTCGGCCATGGCGGAAGCTGCAGGTCGGGTGGCAGCGGCATCTCGGCGACAACAGGTGCGGTCTCGTCGGAATCCACCGCTGGAGGCTGGACCGGAGGTTCGGCGAACCAGGGCTCGCGACGCGCGGCCGGGCGGTCCATCCAGGATTCCGCCATCCAGGACTCGGCGGCTTCGATCTTGCCGCCCTGACGACGCCCATCGTCCCGCGCGGGAATGTCCGCGGCCTGATTACGGTCGCCGGGTCGGTCTGCAAGATCGTCGCGCAGGGAGCCGAATGCGTCGTCGCGCGGTTCGGAGCGGAGCGCGGACACCATCGGCTTGTAGGGTTCGGGCTCGGGCCAGGCCAGCAGCGTGTCGAAATCCGGCTCGCTCTTGCGGGGGGGCTCCACAGTCTCGTGGGAATGGAATGCGTCGGAGGCGTCTTCAGCCGCTGCGTGCTCCGCAACAGCCGGAGCGGTCGGCGCAAGCAGCGCATCCGAAAACGGATCCCTGATGTCGTCGGCCGGGGCGATCGAAGCCGACGCGACAATAGGAGGTTCGTCGGCGGTTTCCTGCGACGTGCCGAGATCGGCCATCGCCGCCGCCGGGAGCGCATCGTCATGGCGATCCAGCCCGGACATGTCCGGCTGGTCTACCTCGGCCTTCGCGCCCTCGGCATCCGTCTTCTCGAACAGATCGGCATCGTCGCCCGACGATGACGTCGCGGCCAAAGCCTGTTCGAACGAAGCCCCCTCCGGTGCGGTCTCACTTTGGGGCAATGGATCATGACGCAGTTCATCGCGCGCCAGCATCCTGCCGGCAATCACAGCCGCGCCTGCTCCAGCGACAGCGCCCACTGCGGCGCCCGACAGACCCGTTCCAGAGCCGCCTTTGTCAGTGGATGGGCCGTCCAGATCGCGATCTCCGGCGCGGGAGATCGAGAGAGCCGGCGGTTCCGCCGCGAGTGAAGCAACCGAGACCGCCATCACGGCGTTGGAGAGCGTCATCCTGAGCTGCTTAAGCTCGGCCATGACACGCGACAGCGCCAGCAAGAGCACACCCGCCACGACCGCGACCGAGCCCACAATGACCTGCGTAAAGCCGCGCTCGAGCACCATATAGGGATAGCCATCGACGATGCTCGCGATGCCGCCACCGAGAAAAATCACACCAAGCAAAACGAAGAGCGTGCTCAATTCAGCATTCCTGACCAGACGACCGGTGGCTCGGTCACTGCGCGACCCGGTCTATCATCATCTAACGTATTGAATAAGAGAGTGTTTCAATGACGCGCCTCGATAGACCGATAAATCCGGCCATATTGAGGCGCGGTTTCCGCAACGACATGCCCCGATCCACCACCACGGCGGTTGCCGGGGACTGGCCGGAGGCTTAACTAGATCGGGAATGGCGGACCGCTCCTCGTGGGCGACCCGACCCAAGCCGTTCCCAAGCCCGGGCGTTCTGCCCGGCCCGTGCGATCCGACAGCCCAAGGAGAGGCAACGATGTCCTTCACCCTTCCCGAACTGCCCTACGCCCATGATGCGCTTCAGCCCTTCATGTCGAAGGAAACGCTGGAATACCATCACGACAAGCATCACCTCGCCTACGTCACCAACGGCAACAACGCGATCAAGGGCACCGAATTCGAGGGCAAGTCGCTCGAAGAGATCGTCAAGGGCTCGCACGGCAAGAGCGCGCCGATCTTCAACAACGCCGGCCAGCACTACAACCATCTCCACTTCTGGAAGTGGATGAAGCCCAATGGCGGCGGCAAGCTGCCGGGCGAGCTGGAGAAGGCCGTGATCGACTCGTTCGGCTCGGTCGAAAAGATGAAGGAAGATTTCGTCGCCGCCGGCGTCGGCCAGTTCGGCTCGGGCTGGGCCTGGCTCGAGGTCAAGGGCGGCAAGATCGCCGTCAGCAAGACCCCCAATGGCGAGAGCCCGCTGGTCACCGGGGCTGCGCCCATCCTCGGCTGCGACGTCTGGGAGCACTCCTACTACATCGACTACCGCAACCGCCGCCCCGACTATCTCAAGGCGTTCCTCGAGAGCCTGGTGAACTGGGAGTATGTCGCGGAAATGTACGCAGCCGCCGCAAAGGCCTGATATCCGCGACAGCGCTGATATGGAAACGGGGCCTTTCGGCCCCGTTTTTTATTGCGGTGCGGGGCCGGGCTTCAGGCCGCGACGCTGTGCAGGAACTGGTCGACCGTCGAGCGCAGGCGCAGCGCCTGGGCCGCGACCTCGCCGGCGGCTCCCCTGACCTGCTCGGCCGAGCGGCCGGTCTCCTCGACGCTGTCGGCAAGCACGCTGAGATCGCTGGACACCGACAGCGACGACGACGACGCCATGGCGACGCCCGAAGCGATCTCGCCGGTCGCAATCGCCTGCTGCTCGATCGAGGTCGCGACCGAATTGGCGAAGTTCTCGATCGCGCCCATGCGCTCGGCGATGTTCTGGATCGCGCCGACGACCTCGCCGGTGGCGCCCTGGATCGCGCCGACCTGAGCGACGATCCGGTCGGTCGCGTCCGCAGTCTGCGAGGCCAGCGACTTGACCTCGGAGGCGACCACGGCAAAGCCCCTGCCCGCCTCGCCGGCGCGGGCGGCCTCGATCGTGGCGTTGAGCGCCAGCAGATTGGTCTGCGCCGCGATGTCGCGGATCAGGTTGACGACCTCGCCGATGGCGCGCGCGGTCTCGTCGAGCGCGCGGACCGAGCTCGCCGTATCGCGCGAGACCGACGCGGCCTCGACGATCTCGGTGCGAACGCGGCGGACCTGGAATTCGACCTCGCGGATGGCGGCGCCCATTTCCTCGGCCGCCTGGGCTGCGTTCTCGACGTTGCCCGAGGCACCATGCGCGTTCTGCGCGGCGCGCGCCGCGCGCTCGGAGGATTCGGCCGCGACCCGGGCAAGCCCGTCGGACGCTTCGCTCATCCGGTCGGCATTGCTTTTGAAGGCCTCAAGCGCCACGCCGACCTCGGCACGAAAGAGCGCGATCGATTCGTCGACGCGCTTCTGATGCGCGCTGCGCTCGGCTTCCGAAACATGCTGCTTCTCCTGCAGGGTCGCGCGCTCGGCGAGGCTGACCTTGAGGATGCCGAGCGCATGCGCGATCGCACCGATCTCGTCGCGCCGGCCCACGGCGTCGATCGGGGTATCGAGCTTGCCATCGGAAATGCTGACGATGGCGCGGGTCATGCTCTTCAACGGCTTCATGGTCTGCGACAGCGATATCCACAGAAGCGGACCGAGCACGACGAGAATGGCGATGCCGAAACCGATGGTGGCGAACTGCTCCCAGTTGGCGCGCGCCACGAGGCGGGTCTTGTCGAAGCGGACGGCGATGTAGCCGATCTGCTTTTGATGGCCACCGACCTTCACCACATGCAGTTTGGTGACATAGGTCCTGTCCTCGATTTCGGTCGAGGTGACCTCCATCAGCCTGTCCCAGGGCTCACGCCCGAGCGCAGCCTTCAGGGTGCGAGGGGTCAGCGACAGGCGGGCTTCCTCGGTGCGGCCGGCGCTGGCCAGGGCGGAAATGTCGTCGGCGACGATACCGGCGTCGAAATCGGGGTCGCGGCGCAGCGATTCGAGGATGTAGCCCAACGTCGTGGTGTCGCGCGACAGGATCAGGGCCGGCGACGCATTGACGACCATGGTGGTCAGCGCCGTCATCTTCTGCTCCAGGTCGCCGCGCGTCTTGGCGTCGTTGTAGCGAGCGACCGCAATGACCACGAAGACGATCGCAACGGCGACGATGGCGACGGCCGCGCCGGCGATCTGGCTGCCGAGCGAACGGGTGACACCTTCCCTCGCGGGAAGCACCCCGGCAGGGCTGGCCACCTTGCCGGCTCGCTTGAACCATTTCATTGCGCTGATATCCCCGAATTTCATCGATTTCGCATGCGTTCGCCGCGCATGATCGCTGGGGAACGATGTTGAACGAACGAGGTAAAGAATCGATTGCACCCGGCTCACCCGAGGCGGCGAGAGCCGTGAAGTCCCGCTGCGGCCGAATGGCGGCGCGTCAGGCGAGACCGGCGAACCGAACCATGGCGAGGCTCGGCGGCGGCGCAAAGCCAAGCAGCGCGGCATGTTCGAGGGGTCGGGTCGCGATCACCGGATCGAGCGTCGCAAGCTCGTCGTCGATGAAGCCGGGATGGCACATGACGAGATGGGCCGGGCCGGGCCGCGTCAGGAACCGGCCGAGATCGGCATTGAAATCGCGTTGCGGGTCGAAGGGCGAAACCCCCGAAAAGCCGCGATTGACCGGGATGCCGCGCCGGCGCGCCGACTTCGCCAAGCCCTGCGCGAGGCCAGCGATGACCAGCGCCTTTTTCACTGCAACGCCCCGCTCCCGGATGGCGCGGGCTGAATCGGCGGGATCGCGCAGATAGACCGAGCCCGGCGGATAGCGCCGCTGCAGTTCGGCCAGCACTGCGCCGCGCACGCCCGGCAGGACATGGACATGCTGATGGCCGTCCACAAAGTCCGGGGCGCGTCCAAGCCCGGCCTCGAAGGCGTCGAGCTGGCGCGCGATTTCGGCGGCGATCTCCCGCCGGGCGGCAGACGAGACAAGCGCCGCGCGCGCAACCTCGCCGAGCTTCGGCAGGACGTCGCCCGGCGCCAGCCTCGGCATCGACCCGAGCGGCGCGGCGCAGGTCAGGTTGAGATGCAGGCCGAGATCGGCATCGGCGACATGCGCGCCGAATTCCGCCGCGAGGCGCATCCAGTGCGGCCGGTTGGTCATCGCGCCCGCGGCCGAGAGCTTTCGGGCTTCGAGAAGCGCCAGGATCGAGCGGCTGACGCCATCCGTCATCGCGAAATCATCGGCGCAGAGAACGAAGCCGGTCGCCATCGTGCCTGTTGTCACTGGTTCATCCAAAACCGTGTAGAAGCCAATGCTTCTGTGCAGATTGCATCCGGCCTGTCGAGACGCGCCTTCTGGCGTCGGGACGAGAGGCCGGTGTCGAGAGGTCGTTCGTGTCCGAGATGTCGCCTGCCCCGATTTCGACAGCGCCCAAGGCCGAAGCCAACCGGCCGGAGCTCTCCATCGTCGTGCCCGTGCATAACGAGGCCGACAATGTGCCGCTGCTGGTCGAGCGCGTGAATGACGTGCTTGCGGGCCAGGTCTCGTCCTGGGAGTTCGTCTTCGTCGACGACGGCAGCCGCGACGGCACGCTGTCGGTGCTGAAGCTCCTGAGCGCCGGCGATCAGCGCATCAGCGCCGTCTCCTTCAGCCGGAACTTCGGCAAGGAGATCGCTATCGCGGCCGGGCTCGACCATGCGCGCGGCGACGCCGTCGTGATCATGGACGCCGACCTGCAGCATCCGCCCGAGACGATTCCGGTGTTCCTGGCGAAATGGCGCGAGGGCTTTCTCAACATCTACGGCCAACGCGCCGACCGCGACGGCGAAAGCGCGCTCAAGCGCAATTTCGCGAAGATGTTCTACCGGCTGTTTGCAAGCTTCGGCGAGACCGAATTGCCGGAAGGCGCCGGTGATTTTCGCCTGCTCGACCGCAAGGTGGTCGATGCGCTGCGCGCGCTGCCCGAGCGCGCGCGCTTCTCGAAGGGGCTCTACGCCTGGGTTGGCTTCCCCTCGACCGGCGTCTCGTTCGAGGTGGCGGACCGCCTGCATGGCGAGACGAAATTCCGCTATCGCCGGCTGTTCTCCTTCGCATTCGACGGGCTGTCGTCGTTCTCGACGGTGCCTTTGAAGATCGCGACCTGGGCCGGCGTCGTCATCGCCATCATCGCAGCCTTCACAGCCTTATTCTTCATGGTGCGTACTCTGATCTTCGGTACCGACCTGCCGGGCTTTCCCTCGCTGATCGTCTCGATCATGTTCTTTTCCGGCATCCAGCTGATCTCGCTGGGGCTGATCGGCGAATATGTCGGACGCATCTTCGCCGAGGTGAAGCGCCGGCCGCTCTATCTGATCGGCGAGCGCGTCGGCTTCGACGCCCGCACCGTCGATCATCCGCGCGGCGACGCGCTGCCGCCGCTGATCAGGTAGACGCAAGGCGGCCGATCTGGGATGAAGGCCACCTCTTTCATTTCGCCTGCAACCCCGCCGTCATCCCGGACAAGCGGCGAAGCCGCGCCGATCAGGGATCCATCATAGGGCGACACAGTGCTCTATGATGGATCCCGGATCTCCGCTTCGCTGCGTCCGGGATGACGGCGTCGTGGTTCCAAGCAAGGTTGCCGCTTCGCGATGCTCAAGAAAATCCTGTCCGTCAGCGGCTTCACCCTGCTGTCCCGCGTGTCCGGTTTCGTGCGTGACATCGTGCTGGCGGCCGTGCTTGGCGCCGGGCCGATGATGGATGCGTTTTCGGTGGCGTTGCGGCTGCCGAACCATTTCCGCGCCATCTTCGGCGAGGGCGCTTTCAACCAGGCCTATATCCCAGCCTATGCGCGGGTCCGCCAGCAAACGGGACAGGCCGCCGCCGCGCTGTTCGCCAACCGGGTGTTCAGCCTGAACCTCGTCGTCCAGATCGTGCTGCTGGGGCTCGCCTTGCCCTTCATGCCGGAGATCGTGCGACTGCTCGCGCCGGGCTTCGCCAATGACCCCCAGCGCTTCGATCTCGCGGTCGCGCTGACGCGGATCACCTTCCCCTATCTGCTTTTCATCACGCTGGTGACGCTGCTCTCGGCCAACCTCAACGCCGTCGATAAATTTGCAGCGGCTGCGGCTGCGCCGATCCTGCTCAATATCTGCCTCATCGCAGCGCTTGCCATCGCGTTCCTGTTTCCGAGCGCGGCCTATGCCGCCGCCTGGGGCGTCGCGGTCGCCGGCGTGCTCGAATGGCTGCTACTGACGCTCGCGTCCCGCAAGGCCGGCGTCGCTGCAGCCTTGACCCGCCCTCGCCTCGACGGCGACGTGAAGGCCTTCCTCAAGGCGTTCGGGCCGGCCGTGATCGGCTCGGCCGGTGTCCAGATCGCGCTCTTCGCCGACACGATCATCGCCTCGCTGCTGCCGGCGGGCGCCTATGCCGCGCTGTACTATGCCGAACGCCTTTATCAGCTGCCGCTCGGCGTGATCGCGATCGGCGTCGGCACCGTGCTGCTACCCACCATGAGCCGGCTGCTGGCGGCTGGCGATGTCGCCGCGTCCGACAGGGCGCAGAACCGGGCGGTAGCGCTGACGCTGGTGGCCGCCGCGCCGTTCGCCGCCGCCTTCCTCGCCGTTCCCGAACTGATCGTCGCGGCCCTGTTCGAGCGCGGGCGCTTCGACGCGGCGGCGAGCCAGGCGGCGGGCGCCGTTCTATTCGCCTATGCCATCGGCCTTCCCGCGATCGTGCTGATCCGCACGCAGGTCTCGAGCTTTCAGGCGCGCGGCGACACGACCACGCCGATGCTGGTCTCGCTGGCGGCGATTGCCGGCAATGTCGGGCTGAAACTGTTGCTGTGGCGCGATTTCGGCGCGCCGGGGCTGGCGCTGGCTACGGCGGCCGGGGCCTGGATCAATGTCGGCGCGCTGTTCGTACTCGGCGTGAAGCGCGGCTGGACACGGCCCGCACCGGGGCTGCCGGCCTTCATCACGACCGTGCTGGTCGCCGCCGCCCTTGCCGGGCTTGCGGCCCGCTTGAGCGCGCCGGCCCTGCTTGTGGCAGCCGCGTCGGTCCCGCTGGAGCCGAAGCTTGTGGCGCTCGCAGCGGTCGGCCTCGCGGCGGCCATCGTCTATGCCGTGGTCGTCGCAGCCGGACTCCGCATTGGCGGCCTCACCCGGCTGCTGCGCTGACGCTGACGCCTCACGCGGCCTTCGACTTGGCGAAGTCCATGTACATCTCGCGCGCCTTGCGGAACATCGGGCCGGGCTGGAGCGCGGTGTTGTCGATCCGGGTCACCGGCATGCATTTCGAGTAGTTGCCCGAGATGAAGATCTCGTCGGCCTGCTCGAAATCGCCATAGCGCAGGCTCGTCTCCTCGACCGTGACGCCGCTTTCGCGCATCAGCCTGATGACGCGCTGGCGGGTGATGCCGTTCAGGAAGGTGCCGTTGGCGACGGGCGTCCTGACCACGCCGTCCTTGGCCATGAAGATGTTGGACGTCGCGGTCTCCGCGACATTGCCGAGCATGTCGAGCACCAGCGCATTGTCGAAGCCGGCGGCCTTGGCGGCGCGCAGGATGCGGGCATTGTTGGGGTAGAGGCAGCCAGCCTTGGAGTCCGTCGGCATCGTCTCCATCGTCGGGCGGCGGAACGCGCCCTTCGTCACCGAGAAGCCGGCGCTCGGCTGCGGCATCGGCGCCTCGAACAGGCACAGCGCGAACTGTGTCGATTCAGCGTCGGGGATGATGGTCGAAGGACCATCGGCCTCGCCCCAATACATCGGCTTGATGTAGAGCGCGGTGCCGGGCGCGAACTTCTTCACGCCCTCATGGGTCTTCTCGATGATGAACTCCGGCGTCACGGTCGCCTTCAGGCCAAGGCCGACCGCCGAGCGATTGACGCGGGCTGCGTGCAGATCGAGATCGGGAGCGACGCCGTCGAAATAGCGTGCGCCGTCGAAGACCGAGGAGGCCTGCCAGAGCGCATGGCTGCGCGGCCCGACGATGCCGGGATTGCCCTCGTGCCATGTGCCGTCGAACCAGGTCCAAGTCTGAGAATACCAGGCCATTCCGGCGCTCCGTTTCAGTGATTTCTGCCGGGCGACACCGTCTGCCCAGTCGTTGCCTTCGTCAACACGGCGGCGATGACGGGATGTGATGGATGCGATCCGAACGGGTGATGGATCAGAACCCGAGCGCGCGTGCGCCTGCGACCACCGCCATGCCGACGCCCAGCGCGAGCAGTTCGCTGCGCCTGAGCACCATGCTGCCCATGGCGGCGAGCAGAGCGAGCGCGGCCGACAGGCCGAGACGCTCGATCAGCGGGAGGACGGTCGCAACCACGATCGAGCCCGGCAGCGCCGCAAGCCCGCGCCTGACCGCCGGCGTCAGCGGGATGAAGCCCATCAGAACGACGCCGGAAATCCGGCAGAGATAGGTGGCGACCGCCATGGCGAGGATGGCGATGAAGGGGCCCCAGGGGCCGAGCTCAGGCAGCGTCATCGCGCAACGCTCCCACCAGCGCCCCCGACAAGGAACCGACGATGATGAAGGCATAGCCGTCGACGAGCTTGGCTGTGACGAGCGCCACCAACCCGGCCACGACCCAGGGCACGGCGGCGCGCATGCCCCGCCACATCGGCACGATCATCGCCGCAAAGAAGATCGGCATGACCAGGTCGATGCCGTATCGCCGGGGATCGGCGACCAGCGCGCCGAGCAGATAGCCCGGCACCGTCGCCGCGACCCAGACCAGCCAGAGGGCGACGCCGGCTCCGATCAGCACGCCGAGATCGCGTCCGCCCTCGCCATGATAGCGCGTGCCGACCAGCCAGTTTGCGTCGGTGAAGAGGAAGAGATGCGCGGCATTGGTCCGCCTGGAATAGGGCGCGAACCAGGGCTGCAGCGAAGCGCCTTGCAGGACCATCCGCGCATTGACGGTCGCGGTGACGACGGCAAGCCCTGCTATCGCTCCCCAGGTCCACTCAGGCCGCCAGAGTTCCATGGCCACGAGTTGAGCCACGCCGGCATAGACCAGTCCGCTCATCAGCACGGTCTCGAGCAGGCTCAGGCCCTTGGCCGAGGCTGCCGCGCCGAAGGCGACCGCGAAAACGACGATGCCGGGCATCAGAACCGAGACGCGACGCAGGCCGAGCAGCGCGCCCTGCCAGCTCAGCAGGACGTCGGTGGGTTTCGGGCCGGGTTCGGGAGAATGCTCCATCTCTTCCCAAGAAAGCCTGCGCCAGCGCACGTCAACGGACGACAATGGCAAGGCCGCATGAGGAGAGCGCAGGGCGGGACACGGCAAAGCCGTGGGGGTAAGCTTCGCCGATGATCTGGCTGAGTTCCGAGAGCGAGCCCGCACCGACCCTGCCAGCCGCCTGGCTGATCGCGACCGGCGCCGAGCCGGCCAATCTGATCGAGCGATCGGCCTTGCGGCGTCGGGTCGCGCGCGCGATCATAGCGACGCAAGCCAATTTGGCCGAAGCCGACGTCGTGATCGACCATGACGCGCGCGGTCGGCCGCTCCTTGCCCACCCGGCCGGCACCGGTCTGCATCTGTCGCTGGCGACGCGCGCCGGGGTCGTGGCTGTCGCGCTGGCGCATCATCCCGTCGGCGTCGATGTCGAGCGCGTCGATCCGCTGCTGGCGCTGCCGCTGGAAGCTCTGCATCCGCGCGAAAGGGAGGCGCTGCTATCCTTGTCGGAAGCCGCCCGGCCGCTCGCCTTCGCGCAGATCTGGGCCGGCAAGGAGGCGTATGTGAAGGCGCTCGGAACCGGGTTCGCGCGACCGCCGGAAAGCTTCGCGCTGACGCTTCTCGGCGAGGATGGCCTTGTGATCGACGATCCCGGGCGCGGGCTGGCGACGGGTCATGGCCGCCTCGTGAAAAACGGCGGCGAGGTTACCCTCGCCGCCGCCCTGGTTTTACTCGATTGAACGCGCCGGTCAGTGCGTTCGCGCGGCGCGCTCCTTGCGCCATTTGAAGAAGAAACCGGCCGCGAGCACGAACAGCGCCCCGACAGCGTCGCTGAGATATTCGAGGATGCCGCTGGGCGCGCCATAACGCGCCGTCACCCAGGGATCATTCGCGATCATGTCGCCCGCGATCCAGCCGAGCAGCGCAGCGCCGAGCCAGATCAGCACCGGGAAGCGCGTCAGCAGACCCAGGATCATCGTCGAGCCGTAGATGATCAGCGGGATCGACAGCACGAGCCCGAACACGAAGAGCCAGACATTGCCATGCGCGGCAGCGGCGACCGCCAGCACGTTGTCGAGGCTCATCACGGCGTCGGCGATCGCGATCGTCTTGACCGCGTCCCACAGCGTCGTGCCGGCCTGGACGTCGCCGTGATCCTCCTCGCCATGGATCAGCTTGATCGCGATCCAGAACAGCAGGAGCCCGCCGCCGATCTTCAGGAAGGGGATCGCGAGCAGATAGGTGATGACCAGCGCGAACAGGATGCGCAGGCCGATCGCGGCGCCTGCTCCCAGCCAGATGCCGAGCTTCCGCTGCTCCTCGGGCAGGTTGCGGCAGGCGAGCGCGATCACGACCGCGTTGTCGCCCGACAGCAGCAGATCGATCCAGATGATCTGCAGCAGCGAAATCAGGAACTGGGTCGAGAAGAAATCCATGCAGCACCCTTGTCGGTCGCGCGGCCCGCCGCGGGCGCGGCGGGGGTGAGTGAAAGGCTCCGGCGCATGCGCGCCCGAGCCGCGTCAGTGAGCCTCGGCCCGCCGGTTCTTCAGCAGGTAGCCGACGCCGACCACGATCAGCGCGCCGACGATGGCGGCGGGGTATTCGAGCTTGTGCAGCAGGTCCGCGCCGAAGGTCGTGATCAGCCAAGGGTCGGAATCGAGCATCTCGCCCGCGACCCAGCCGAGCAGGGCCGCGCCGGCCCAGACCAGGATCGGAAATTTTTCCAGCAGCTTCGTGATCAGCGATGCGCCGACGACGATCAGCGGGATCGAGATGACGAGGCCCGCCACCAGCAGCGGCACTGAATCCTTGGCGACGGCGGCGATGGCCAGCACATTGTCCAGACTCATGACGATGTCGGCGATCGCGACCGTCTGCACCGCCTTCCAAAGCCGGTCGCTGGCGGCGACGGAATCGTCCTGCGCCTCGCCATCCTCGGCGATCAGCTTGATCGCGATCCAGAGCAGCAGCAGCGCGCCGGCGATGCGCAGGAACGGCGTGTTGAGAAGCGACGCGATCAGCACCGTGAAGATGACGCGCAGCACGACCGCGACGCCGGCGCCCAGGACGATGCCCTTGGTGCGCTGCTCCGGCGGCAGGCCGCGACAGGCGAGCGCGATGACGACCGCATTGTCGCCCGACAGCACGATATTCAGAATGATGATCTCGAAGAGCTTCCCCCAAAGGAGAGGGTCGCTGAAGGAGATTGCCGAGAAATCCATGATCTAGCCACCTTTTGGCATGCGGATATCATCTCCTAACCAATCCGGGCGGCGAAGTCGCCTCCCCGCACGGATGGTCGGGCGTTCGCGAAATCCGTCAGCCGAGCGCCTGCTCCACCGCCTTGCCGGCCGCCTCCGTTCCCAACGTGCCACCGAGATCGCGCGTGCGGGTGCGGGCATCGCCGAGCGCGCGCTCGATCGCCGCCTCGATGCCCTTGGCGGCTTCGGTCTCGCCGAGATGGTCGAGCATCATGGCTCCCGACCAAATCTGGCCGACCGGATTGGCGATGCCCTGCCCGTAGATGTCGGGCGCCGAGCCATGGACCGGCTCGAACAGCGACGGGTAATCGCCGGTCGGGTTGATGTTGCCGCTTGGGGCAATGCCGATCGTGCCCGTGCAGGCCGGGCCGAGATCCGACAGGATGTCGCCGAACAGGTTTGAGGCCACGACCACGTCGAAACGGTCGGGATTCAGCACGAAATGCGCGGTCAGGATGTCGATATGGTACTGGTCGACGGCGATATCGGGATAGTTCTTCGCCATCTCCTTCACCCGCTCGTCCCAGTAGGGCATCGTGATCGAGATGCCGTTGGACTTGGTCGCCGAGGTCAGCTTACGGCGCGGCCGGCGCATCGCCAGCTCGAAGGCGTATTTCAGCACGCGGTCGACGCCGACGCGGCTCATCACCGTCTCCTGCAGCACGATCTCGCGCTCCGTGCCGGCATACATGCGCCCGCCGACGGAGGAATATTCGCCCTCGGTGTTCTCGCGCACGACGAAGAAGTCGATGTCGCCGGGCTTGCGGCCGACGAGCGGACAGGGCACGCCGGGCATCAGCCGGACGGGGCGCAGATTGACGTACTGGTCGAATTCGCGCCGGAACAGCAGCAGCGAGCCCCAGAGCGAGATGTGATCGGGCACCTGGGCGGGCATGCCGACCGCGCCGAAGAAGATCGCGTCATGGCCGCCGATCTTTTCTTTCCAGTCGTCGGGCAGCATCTTGCCGTGCCTGGCGTAGTAGTCGCAGGACGAGAAGTCGAACTCGTCCAGGCGCAGCTCGAAACCGTATTTCTTCGCCGCCGCCTCGAGCACACGCACGCCTTCGGGCATGACTTCCTTGCCGATGCCGTCCCCGGCGATGACGGCGATGCGGTAGACGCGATTGGTCCCGCTCTTGCCCGTGGTGGTCATGGGGTCTCTCCAAAGAAGGCCTGGAATTCGGCCGCGACGAGATCGGGGATCTCCTCGGCGAGATAATGCCCGCCCGGCAGGGCGCGGCCTTGGACGTTGTGCGCGCGCAGACGCCAAAGCGCCAGCGGATCGAAGCAGCGGCCGATGACGCCGTTCTCGCCCCAGAGCGCGAGCAAAGGCAGCTCCAGCTTGCGGCCGCCATCGGCGTCGTCATGGGCGATGTCGATCGTCGCCGCCGCGCGGTAGTCCTCGCAGCTGCCATGGATCGTCGCGGGATCGGCAAAACAGCGCAGGTAGTGCGCCAAAGCCTCCGGCGCGAACGGCGTCAGCCCGGCCGAGCCGGAGCCGCATTTCTTGCGCCAGTAGGCGTCGGGATCGGCCCCGATCATCGTCTCGGGAAAGGGCGCGGGCTGGATCAGGAAGAACCAGTGCCAATAGGCGCGCGCAAACGCGTCGCTGGTGTTGGCGTACATTTCGCGCGTCGGAGCGATGTCGAGCGTGGCGAGTTTTTGGACCCGCCCGGCGTGATCCAGCGCCAGGCGATGGGCGACGCGCGCGCCGCGATCATGCGCGCCGACCATGAAGCGCTCATGGCCGAGCGCGCTCATCATCTGCGCCATGTCGAGCGCCATGGCGCGCTTGGAGTAAGGAAAATGCTCGGCGTCGGTCGTCGGCTTGTCGCTGTCGCCATAGCCGCGCAGATCGGCGCAGACGAGCGTGAAGCTGTCCTTGAGCCGCGCGGCGACCTTGTGCCAGAGCGCATGCGTCTGCGGATAGCCGTGGAGCAGCAGCAGGGCCGGCCCCTGCCCGCCCGTCCGCACCCGGATGCGCGCACCTGACGTCGCGACGTCGAGAAGGCGGAAGCCGGGGAAGAGGCTGTCAGTGACGGGGAGTTCGGTGAGCGACATCACGACCGCGAAGTTGCAACAATGGAAGTGCCGATAGCCTGATTTTCCAGCGATTGCGCGCGCCGATTATTACACAATCAGGATCAATGGTGGCGAGGTGGTTTGGCGAGGTCGGACGCTTCTTCCCTTCTCCCGGATGAGAGAAGGTGGCGCGGAGCGACGGATGAGGGCCTGCCACTGCTCCAGTGGGCGCGAGCGGAGCCGTTTTCGTCTCATCCATCGAGGGCAGGCCCCTCATCCCTGCCCTTCTCCCATCCGAGAGAAGGGTTCCTGCAGCCCCTCACCCCCGCAGCGACGCCCCATAGCGCTTGGCCATCTCCGCCACGATCTTCGCGCCGACTGCCTCGATCTCGGTCTCGGTCAACGTCTTCTCGACGGGCTGCAGCGTCACTGCCAGCGCAACCGACTTCTTGCCTGCCTCGACGCCCGGTCCCTCGTAGAGATCGAAGACGGCGACGTCGGAAATCAGCGCCCGGTCGGCGTTCTGCGCGGTTTTCAGCATGTCGCCCGCCGCCGTCTTCTTCTCGACGATGAAGGCGAAGTCGCGCGTCACCGGCTGGAAGCCCGACAGGCTAAGCTTCGGCTTGACCTTGGTCGGCTTGTGTTTCGGCAGCGGCAGCGCATCGAGATGGATTTCGAAGGCGACCAGCGGCCCCTTGACGTCGAGCGCCTTCAGGATCGTCGGATGAACCTCGCCGAACGCGCCGAGCACGCCCTTGGGGCCGAACTGCAGGAGAGCCGAGCGCCCGGGATGCGCCCAGGCCGCGCCGCCAGGAACGATCTGCAACCCGCCGACCGGCACGCCGAGGCCGGCGAGCAGGCCCATCACATCGGCCTTGGCGTCGAGCACGTCGATGGGCTTGGCCGCGCCGTCCCAATGCCGGCCGACGCCTTCGATCCGCGCCGTGCCGCGACGCAGTCCGGCTGCCGCGATGAACTGGCCCTCGGGCGTGTCGTCCCTGAAGACCTGCCCGACCTCGAACAGCGCGACATCGCCAAAGCCGCGATCGGCATTGGCCTGCGCCGAGCGGATCAGGCCCGGCAGCAGCGAGGGGCGCATGTCGGAGAGGTCGGCCGCGATCGGATTGGCGAGCACGAGCTTGTCCGAGCCGCCGCCGAAGAGCTTCGCCTGATCATGCGAGATGAAGGACCAGGTTACGGCCTCGACGAGCCCGCGACTGGCGAGCAGGCGCTTGGCCTGGCGCGTGCGCTTCTGCAGGACGGTCAGGACCGGCTTGACGACCTCGCCCTTGATGCGCGGCAGCGGCGTGGAGGTTACGCGGTCGAGCCCCGCTATGCGCAGGATTTCCTCAACCAGATCGGCCTTGCCGCCGATATCGGCACGCCATGAAGGGGCCGCGACCTTGACGCGTTCGCCAGCGCCCGAAACGTGGAATCCGAGCGAGTCCAAGGCGAGCTTCATCTCGACCTGCGGCAGATCGAGCCCGGTCAGGCGCTTGACCTCGGACCAGGGGAAATCGATTGCGTGGGGGCGCTCCGGCAGTTCGCCCTCGAACACCATTTCCGAAGCCTGCCCGCCGCAGAGTTCGAGGATCATCGCGGTCGCGAGATCGAGGCCCGGCCGGCAGAAATCGGGATCGACGCCACGCTCGAAGCGATAGCGCGCATCGCTGTTGAGGCCGAGCGCCCGGCCGGTGCGGGCGACCGTCAGCGGGTCCCAGAGCGCGCTTTCGACCAGCACGTCGATGGTGCTCTCGTCGCAGCCCGAGGCCTCGCCGCCCATCACGCCGGCAAGCGATTCGACGCCGTGATCATCGGCGATCACGACATGCTCGTCGGTCAGCGCATAGGTCTTGCCGTCGAGCGCGAGCAGGGTCTCGCCGGATTTGGCGCGGCGCACGACGAGATTGCCCGCGACTTTGGCGGCGTCGAAGACGTGCAGCGGCCGGTTGCGGTCGAAGGTCATGAAGTTGGTGATGTCGACCAGCGTGTTGATCGGGCGAAGCCCGATCGCGCGCAGACGCGCCTGCAGCCACTCCGGCGACGGACCGTTCTTCACGCCGCGCACGAGCCGCAGCGCAAAGGCCGGGCAGAGCGCCTTGTCCTCGGGAACGAAATCGAGCGTGACCTTGACCGGGCACGGGAAAGCCCCGCGCAACGGCTGTGCCTGCGACGACTTCAACGCACCCAGGCCAGCGGCGGCAAGATCGCGCGCAATGCCTGAGACGCCGAGCGCATCGGCGCGATTGGGCGTGACCGCGATCTCGATCGTGGCGTCGTCGAGCCCGAGCCAGGCGGCATAGGGCTGGCCGACGGGCGCATCGGCGGGCAGGTCGATGATGCCGTCGGATTCATCGGAGGTCTGGAGTTCGGCGGCCGAGCACAGCATGCCGTTGGATTCGACGCCACGGATGACGCCCTTGCCGAGCGTGATGTCCTTGCCGGGGATATAGGTGCCCGGCGGAGAGAACACGCTCTTCATGCCGGTACGGGCATTGGGCGCGCCGCAGACGACCTGCACGGGTTCGCCCGAGCCGGTGTCGACCATGCAGACACGCAGGCGGTCGGCGTTGGGGTGCTGCCTGGCCTCGATCACATAGGCGATCGTGAAGGCTTCGAGCGCTTTCGCCTTGTTCTCGACACCCTCGACCTCGAGCCCGACGCGGGTCAGGGTCTCGGTGATGGTGTCGAGGGTGTCTGTCGTTTCGAGATGGTCCTTCAACCAGGACAAAGTGAACTTCATGGTCGTCCGTCGCTTCTCATATTGGCATGGGACAGGCTCGGCGCAGCTGCGTTGAGCTGATCGTCGCCGTCTGTTCTGATCTTCATCGCATTGCCGCGCCAGCTGACCTCGCCGGCAACGAAGGCATAGGCCCAGATGCCGGGGAAAACGACATCGCGGACGAGCAGCGCCAGCGGCATGCGCCAGGACAGATACCAGCCGACGCCCCGAGCAAGCGCGATCTCGGCGGCATACCAGGGCAGGAGCACGAGCAAGGGCGCGAGCCAGAGCGGATAGCCCAGGCCCGACGCTGCAACCTGCGCCAGCAGCACCGCCAGCAGCGGACCTGCAAAGATCTCCGGCGCGAAGAAGGGCAGGAAGGTGACGCGACGCAGCCGCGCCCAGCGGAACTGGCGCTGGACCACGTCATGCAAGCTGCGCTCGCCCAGCGGCTGCTCGAAGGGCTGGCCGACGAGGTGGACATGCTTGCCGGCGCGCCGGACGAGCTTGGTCGCGGCCGCGTCCTCGGCGATCTCTTGCCCGAGCGCGGCGATGCCGCCGCGTCCATCGAGAAAAGGCTTGTTCCAGAGCATGGACTTGCCCTGCGCGAAGCCGAAGCCGAGCGCCTCGCCGGCATATTGCCAACGCGCCTGGAAGGTGTTGAGGAAGGCGCATTCCAGCTCGGCCGCGAAGCCCTGCGGGCGCGACCCCGCCGGCGTCGAGCAGACCAGCCCGGTGTCGGGCCGCCAGGACGCCAGCATGCGCTGGATGTAATCCTTCGGCATCAGCACGTTGGAATCGGCGAGAATGACCCATTCGGTCGCAGCCGCTTCCCAGCCTTTGACGCAGTTGTTCAGCTTGGGATTGGCGCTGACGGCGACATCGCCGGTGATCAGGCTGACGCTATCGGCACCGAAGCGGCCGATCAGCTCCTCGATCAGCGGCACGATCGGATCGTCGGCATCGGCCGCGCAGAAGATCGTCTTGTAGCGGGGATAGTCGAGCGTCAGGCCCGAGGTCGCTGTCTCCCGGCTGAACGCCTCGATCCCGCGGACAGGGCGCACGATCGTCACCGGCGGCAACGCGTCGAGCAGGGCGCAGCCCTTGTCCTTGCGGCGCAGGCGCACGAAGGCGATCGCCTGGCAAAGCAGGTTGGTCGCGACCATCAGCGCCGCGAACAGGCCGGCTGCGGCTGTGAGCGTCAACGGAGCCATTCCCGCAGCGAAGACCCGCTCACGACGACAGCCCACCCGTCAGTGTCGGCAAATCGAGCGGGCGGAAGCCGTAATGCTGGAGCCAGCGGACATCGGCCTCGAAGAACGGGCGCAGGTCAGGCATGCCGTATTTCAGCATGGCGATGCGGTCGATGCCCATGCCCCAGGCGAAGCCCTGATAAACCTCGGGGTCGAGCCCGCAATTCCTGAGCACGTTCGGATGAACCATGCCGCAGCCGAGGATTTCGAGCCAGTCCTCACCCTCGCCGAAGCGGATTTCGCCGCCCTTGCGCGAGCACTGGATGTCGACCTCGACGGAGGGCTCGGTGAACGGGAAAAAGGACGGCCGGAAGCGCATCTTGACCGCGTCGATCTCGAAGAACGCCTTGCAGAACTCCTCCAGCACCCATTTCATGTGGCCCATATGGGTCTTCTTGTCGATCACCAGCCCCTCGACCTGATGGAACATCGGGGTGTGGGTCTGGTCGGAATCCATCCGGTAGGTGCGGCCGGGGATGATCACCCGGATCGGCGGTTCCTGGCTCATCATGGTGCGGACCTGCACCGGCGAGGTGTGGGTGCGCAGCAGCTTGCGCTCGCCATTGGCGTCGGGCGCGAAGAAGAAGGTGTCGTGCATCTCGCGGGCCGGATGGCCGACGGGGAAGTTCAGCTTGGTGAAGTTCAGGTCGTCGGTCTCGATATCGGGCCCTTCCGCCACCGAGAAACCCATATCGCCGAAGATCGCGGTGATCTCGTCGATGACCTGGCTGATCGGATGGATGCGACCACGCGCCTCGGGCCCCTCGCGGACGGGCAGCGTGACGTCGATGGTCTCTGCTGCGAGGCGCGCCTCGAGCGCGGCTTCTCCGAGCGCATCCTTGCGGGCACTGAGCGCACTCTGGACGCGGTCGCGCAGGCCGTTGATCAGCGGACCCTTTTCCTTGCGCTCGTCGGGCGTCATCGCGCCCAGCGTCTTCAGCAGCGCCGAGATCGAGCCCGCCTTGCCGAGCGCGGCGATGCGCAGTTGCTCAAGCGTCGCTTCGTCCTGCGCGCCGGCGATCTCGTCGAGAAGGCTCGCGCCAAGGGTGTCGATCTCGTTCATGCCTGCTCTGGTCCGTTTGCGAGGCATCTTCTATGGTGTCGCCAGCAGCGAATCCAGAGGCAATCATGCTGGCAAAGCATCGCCTCAACGGCGAATCGGGCTCTCGGCAAGGGATTGAGCGCAGCAGCATGACAATCATGTCTCAATGGCGCGGCGTCCTGCTCTGTCTGGCGCTGGCGAGCGCGATCTCCGGCCGTGCCCATGCCGAGGATGGCCGACGCGTCACGATCACTGGCGAGATCAGCGACACCTGGTGCACGATCAGCGGGCTGATGTTCGCCAAGGGCACGGCGCATCATCAATGCGCCATCTGGTGCGCGCTCGGCGGCATTCCCGTCAGCATCCGCGATGCGGACGGCAAACTCTATCTCATCCTCAGGATCGGCGACGACGAGGACAGCGCCGGCAACCCGCGCGTCGCCCGCATGGCGACGCGTCAGGTCACGGTCGATGGCGAGATGCTGGAGCGCGACGGGGTGACCTACCTCCTCGTCGACCGCATCGCCGACGATAAGGGGGTCATCACGATGACGCATGAGGAATACGGCATCCAGCCGTTCGGGAACTGAGGGGATGGGCGCCAACCTCCTCGTCCCGACCACACGAGCCCTCATCCTGAGGAGCGGACGCCGTCCGCGTCTCGAAGGATGCTCCAGAGCGCGCTGGAACATCCTTCGAGACGCCGCTGCGCGGCTCCTCAGGATGAGGGCTGTGGGGCTTGGCGTCGCGGCGCTGATGGCGTTTGCCCCTGTCGCGGCCAACGCCGCCGAAGCCTGGGGCATTCCCCACGAGAAGCCGGCCGTCCTGAAGGGACGCGTCGTCGATGCGCTGTGCCGGCTCAAGGGGCGCTGCGCGCCCGATTGCGGGGCTGGCCGGCGCCAGCTCGGCCTGGTGCTGGCGGACGGCACCTTCCGGCTCGTGGCGAAATCCAACATCGATTTCGCCGGAGCGACGGTGGACCTCATCGGCTTCTGCGGCCGCGAGATCGAGGCCGACGGCCTGCTGATCGAGAACCCGGCGGTGACCCTGTTCTTCGTGCAGGGCGTGCGGACAGACGCCACCCTGCCCTATACGCCGGCCGAGCGTTTCAAGCCGGACTGGGAAGCGCGCAACGGCAGGGCCGAGGAGTGGTGGCGCGCCGACCCCCAGGCCAACCACCTGATCGCGGAGAATGGGCCGCTGGGCATCAAGGGACTCGTGCCGAAGCCAAAGCCCTGAGACCGCTCACGGCGCGCTCACGAAGCTGCAATCGTGTCTCACACCCAAGTGAAGTGCCGGCTGCCGCGCCCGTGCTAGCGTCGCCTCAGGGAAACGCAAAAAAGAGAGCGCGACATGCGAATGATGATGCTGGCTGCCGCCACGCTCCTGGCGCTGATCACGCCCGCTGCCGCGCAGGCGCAGGAGAACGGCAAACGCGTTCAGGTCTCGGGCGAGATCGTCGACACCTGGTGCGCCGTCACCGGCATCATGTTCGGGCTCGGCACGGCGCATCATCAATGCGCGGTCTGGTGTGCGGTCGGCGGCATTCCCGTCGCGATCAGGGACAAGGATGGCCAGTTCTACATGGTGCTGCGGATCGAGGAGGAGGATGTCAGCGTCGCCTCGCCGAAGATCGTCAAGATCCAGACCCATGAGGTCACCGTCGATGGCGAGCTGTTCGAGCGTGACGGTGTCAAATACCTGCTCGTCAACAAGGTCGCCGACGACAAGGGCATCGTGAACCTGACCCATGACGAGCACGGCGTTGTGCCGTTCGGGGAGTGACGACGATGCGCAAGCTGCTATTCGCCCTCGCCCTTCCCGCCGCTCTCGTCCTGCCCGCCGCGCTCGCCTGCACGCCCGCCATGGCCGCCGACCCCTGGGGATTGAAGGACGAGAAGACCGTGTCCTTCCCCGGCAAGGTCGTCGATATCCTGTGCACGCTGAAGGGCGACTGCCCGGCGGCCTGCGGCGCGGGCAAGCGCCAGCTCGGCATCCTCGCGACCGACGGCAAGCTCTACACTGCGGCGAAAAGCAACACGCTCTTTGCCGGCACGGCGCGTGATCTTGTCCCGTGGTGCGGCAAGACCATCGAGATCGACGGCCTGCTGGTCGAGAACCCGGCCATGCCGATCCTGATGGTGCAGGGCATCCGGGAGAAAGCCAGCGAAGCCTTCATGCCGACCGAGCAGTTCGAGAAGGACTGGACCGCCGCCAACGGCAAGGCCGACGAATGGTGGCGCGCCGACCCGACTGCGAAGACAGCACTGGCGGAGAACGGCATTCTCGGCCGGAAGGATCTGAAATGGCCGAAATGAGCACATCGATCGGCCGGAGGGCGCTGCTGGCCGGCCTGCTCGCCTTGCCGGCGGGCGGCGCGTTGGCGCAGGGGCATCAGGGCCACCATGGCGTCGCTCCGCCCGACAGCGTGTCGCATGACCGGCTGGCGACGCAGTTCGGAGGGCCTTTTTCGCTTGTCGACCAGACCGGCAAGCGCCTCGGCGATACCGATTTCCGTGGCCGCTTCATGCTGGTCTATTTCGGTTTCACGCGCTGCACCGACACCTGCCCGGTCGATCTGCCGATCATCGCGCAGGCGCTCGACGCCATCGGCCCGCTCGCCGACAGGGTCGCGCCAATTTTCGTCACCGTCGATCCTGACAACGATACGCCGGCGGTGATCGCCCCTTATGTCGCAGCGTTCCATCCACGCCTGATCGGACTGACCGGCAGCGAAGCCGAGATCGCCGCCATCGCCAAGGCCTACAAGGTGCATCGGCGCAAGCTGACGCAGGCCCATCACGGCGCCGGCGAGTATGCCGTCGATCATGGCTCGCTGACCTATCTGATGGACCGGAACGGGCGCTTCCTGACGCTGCTGCCGCATAATGCGGGCGCGGACCGGCTGGCCACGGTGCTACGGAAATATCTCGAAGCGGCGAGCTGACCATCCCACAGGCGACAAGCCCGGCGGGATCGGCCTATGCAAAGGCCACTGCAATCCGGATGCGCCAACATGCCTGACAATACCGCCCAGAAGACTTCGCCTTCCTATCGACTGGCGGCGCTCGACTCCGACTTCCTGCTCGGCGATTCGACACGAGGCGCCCGCTTCATGCTCGAATACCAGAAGGCCGAGGACAGCCTGCGCGCCCATGGCGTCGCCTCGACCATCGTCGTCTTCGGCTCGGCGCGGCTGCACGAGGGCGCACCCTGGTACGAGGCGGCAAGAACGTTCGCGCGCATCGCCTCGCAGCGCGGCGGCGCGCTTGCCGAAGGTCACAGCGGCCGCGACAACGTCATCGCGACGGGCGGCGGGCCGGGCATCATGGAGGCGGCCAATCGCGGCGCCACCGAAGCCGGATCGCTCTCGATCGGCTTCAACATCACCCTGCCGCACGAACAGGACCCCAACGCCTGGTCGACGCCGGCGCTGACCTTCCGTTTCCACTATTTCGCGATGCGAAAGATGCATCTGGCGATGCGTGCAGCGGCGCTCGTCGCCTTCCCCGGCGGCTTCGGCACGCTCGACGAGCTGTTCGAGATCGTCACTCTGAAACAGACCGGCAAGATGCCGCCGGTTCCCGTGGTGCTCTATGACAGCGCCTTCTGGAAAGGCCTGCTCAACCTCGAAACCCTGGCGAAGGCAGGCTTTATCCGGCGCGAGGATCTCGACCTCTTCTGCTATGCCGACACGCCTGAAGAGGCCTTCGAGCGGATCATGTTGCCTGTGTCGCCAAACCCGCCTCCGGGCGCGAAGGGCCAGGCCCAGACATGAAAAAGGCCGGCATCGCTGCCGGCCTTTTTCAATTCATAGCGGAAAGCTCAGCCTCAGGCGGCCTTGGGCTCGGCGGCGGCGAGCGCGGCCTTGACCGTCTCGACCACGGCGGCGAAGGCCGACGCATCGTCGATCGCCATCGCCGACAGCGTCTTGCGGTCGAGCTCGATGCCGGCCTTGTGCAGGCCGTTGATGAAGGCGGAATAGACGAGGCCATGCTCGCGCACCGCGCCGTTGAGGCGCTGGATCCAGAGCGCACGGAACGAGCGCTTCCGGTTCTTGCGGTCGCGATAGGCGTACTGCATCGAGCGATCGACGGCAGCCTTGGCGGCGCGGATCGTATTCTTGCGGCGGCCATAGAAACCCTTGGCGGCCTTGAGTGTCTTCTTGTGCTTGGCGTGGGCCGTTACGCCCCGTTTCACGCGAGCCATGTGATGATCTCCGGAATGTTAGGTGGCGTCAGCCGTTGGGGAGGAAATATTTCTTCACGTTGGCCGCATCGCCCTCGAAGAGGACGTTGGTGCCGCGGTGATTGCGGAGCTGCTTGTTGGTCCGCTTGATCATCCCGTGACGCTTGCCGGCCTGGGCGTAGAGCACCTTGCCGGTTCCGGTGATTTTGAAGCGCTTCTTGGCGCTCGACTTCGTCTTGATCTTGGGCATTTCGGCTCCTCATAGGTCGCGAGCGCGCAAACGGCGCCGCTTCATGTTTTGCTTGTTCAAGAATGGTTCTTGGGGAAGCAAAGATCGACCGCCACGGCAGCCCTTATCAGCCGGGCGATCGAAGGACGCGCGTATGCCAGAAAAGCCGGGGGGTGGCAAGCGCTCCGATGCCGGTTCGATGGCGACGCAACCAGCCCGAGTGACGTCGTCGCCCTGCTATGAAACAATATGTGACGGGGGAGACAGTCCATGAATCAAACCGGCATTCTGGCTAGCATCGCAGCGATCCACGTGCTCGCGATCGCGAGTCCGGGTCCGACATTTGCGGTCGTCATGAGCTACGCGGTGAGAGGGGATCGCCGCGCCGGTCTGCTGCTGACCGTCGGCGTCGTGCTGGCGACCCTGACCTGGGCGTTCGCGGCCGCAGCCGGAATCGGCACGTTGCTGGCGAGCTTTCCTGTCGCCTATCGCGGCCTGCAACTCGCAGGCGCAGCCTATCTGGTCTATCTCGGCGCCAAATTGCTGGTCTCGACCTTCCGCAACAAGCAGGCCGCAGCCGCCCACCCCGTGTCCGAGCCGGTTTCGGGCGCGGAAGCTGTTCGGGCGGGGTTCATCACCAACATCACCAATCCCAAGGTGGTAGCGTACTATGCGAGCCTGTTCGGCGTGATGATTCCGGCCGGTGCGCCGGCCTGGTTGTTCTGGGCGGCTGTGGCCGTCGTCGTCGCGGTCTCGGCGGCCTGGTGGATCGCAGTGACGCTGTTCTTCACAGTCCCGGCTGTCAGCAGAGCCTATCTGCGCGCCAAATCAGGATTGGACGTGGTCATGGCCGTGGTCTTGATTGGGCTCGGTCTGCGGCTGGCCGTCTTCGGGTGAACCCGCGAGATCACAACGCTTCAAGCCCGGAGATGCCCATGACCCCTTGCATCATCACCGTCGCCATGACCGGCTCGCTGCCGACCAAGCGCGACAATCCCGCCGTGCCGATCTCGATTTCCGAGCAGGTCGAGTCGACGCAGGCCGCCTTCGAGGCCGGCGCGACGCTGGCACATTGCCATGTCCGCAGCGACGAGGGCACGCCGACCTCCGATCCCGAGCGCTTCGGCCGGCTGCTGGAGGGGCTGCGCCAGCATTGCCCGGGCATGATCGTGCAGCTTTCGACCGGCGGCCGTTCCGGCGCGGGCCGGGAGCGCGGCGGCATGCTGAGCCTGAAACCCGACATGGCTTCGCTCTCGACCGGCTCATGCAATTTCCCGACGCGGATCTACGAGAACAGCCCCGATCTCGTCGACTGGCTGGCCGCCGAGATGAAGGCCCATGGCGTCAAGCCGGAGATCGAGGCGTTCGACCTGTCGATGATCTTCAAGGCGGCGGAGATGGGGGTCGCCGGCGCGATCGAGGGGCCGCTGCATGTCCAGTTCGTCATGGGCGTGAAGAACGCCATGCCGGTCGACCGCCCGACTTTCGAGTTCTATATCGCGACGCTGAAGCGCCTTGCGCCGGATGCGACCTGGACCGGAGCCGGCATCGGGCGCGACCAGATCACGCTCAACCGCTGGTCGCTCGAACTGGGCGGTCATTGCCGCACGGGGCTTGAGGACAATGTCCGGCTCGACCGCCACACGCTCGCCCCCTCAAACGCGGCGCTGGTGCAGCGCGTCGTCGATCTCTGCCCGGAATATGGCCGCAGGCCGGCGACAGTCGCCGAGGCGCGGGCGCTTCTGGGGCTGGCGGTGGCCTAAGTTCTACTCGGCGGCACGCATCGGAGCGGGCGCGGCTTCGCTTTCCAGCCTGGCGCCGAACCGGTCGACATCGAGCACCATCAGCATGCCGGCCGGCGCTCCGCGCGCGTCGCGCATCGCCACGACGCCTAGCGCCGGCACATCGGCCTTGGCGGTGAACTCGCGCAGCGACTGCAGCTCGGTTTCGGCGACCTCCGGAATCTGGCCGAGCGCATCGACGACGAGCCCGAGCGTGCGGCCGGCGGCGCGCACGATAACGATCTGCTGACCTTGAGCCGATGCGTCGGGAATGCCGAGCAGTCGCGCCAGACGCAGCACGGGCACGGGCTGCCCCTCATACAGCTTGTAGCCCGCGAGCAGCCCGTCGCCGGCCTGCTTCGCCGAGGGCTTGAGGCCTTCGAGATCGACCGCCTCGACGACGTCGCGCGCTTTGACCCCGAGCCAGTGCCGGCCGATATGGAAGCTCGCGACCTCGAAGGCCGCGACGCCTTCGGCAGCCTTGCGCGCGGCGCTCTCGCTGCCGGGAGCGGGCTTGGCCGCCGTTCCAGAAGCGATCTCGCCGAGCGGCACGACGCAGAGCGCGACCACGTCGGAGCGGTGCCCATCGCTAGTCTTGTATTCGCGATAGCCCCTCGACAGCGCCGCGCCGATGGCGACATGCTTGCCCTCGAAGCCGCGGATATCGGTAAGGTCGCCGTCGGCGGCGAGCGCCTGCGGGCTGATCGCGATCGGGCTTGGCGCGCCGATCGCGAAACGCGCATCGCTCGACGAGACGATGCGGCCGTCGCTTCCGAAGATCAGCGTGAAGGCGCCGGGCAGCGCCGCGCCGGTTTCGTCGGCGGGCAGTGAATCGGCCAGGATCGCGGCGAATTGCGGCGTCGAATCGAAGACGATGGCGATGCCGCCGAGAGGCTTGCCACCGCCCGGCGATTGGACGGCCGCCGTATAGACCAGCGTCGAGGCGTCGGCGTAAAGCGAAGTCGGCTCGAATTGCGAGACCGCGTAGTGCTGGCCCGAGCGCAGCGCGAGCGTGCGCGAAACCCATTCGGCGTCGAGCGGCGTTCCGACGAGATGGCCGGCATCGGCTTGCGACACCGCGACGACGCGACCGTCGGCGTCGAACAGGATCAGGTTGCTGTAGACCGTGTAGAGCGAGTTGATCGTCGCGAGGATTTCGCCGCAAAGGCGCGCGCCCTCCCGGCTCGGCTCGGCGAGCACGCGGGCGAAGGTCGCGTTCAGCGCCCACCAGCGGCAGTCATTGGCGCGCTCGTAGAGATTGCGGTCCATGACATCGATGGCGAAGGCGGCGCGCGAGCGGCATTTTTCCATGATCGCGGCCACCACCGTGCGATGCAGATCGCCGATCGAGGCGTCGAACACGGCCTGCGTCTTGCGGCCGGCGCTGGAAATCTCCCAGAGCAGGATTTTCGAGAAGGCGGCGTTGGCGGCGGTCGAGCCCGCCTGCCGGATCGAGCCGTTCCAGACCGAGCGGTTGAGATCGCGCTGGATCAGAGCCGCCTGCCGCGAGACGCCGCGCAGATCCTCCGAGAACAGGCCGGACTGGCCGGTCACCGCCGCCAGCAACCCGTCGTCGATGCGCTGGCCGAGCTTGCGATCGCCAGCGGTGAAGGCGGCCTCGAGCGGCAACAGCCCAAGGCCGATCCAGCCCGGACCTATATAGCCCTGATAGCCGGAACTCCGGCAGGAGACCGCGAGATATTGCCGGCCACCGAGCTTGATCACCGGGTCGCTGCCCTGCATCGCCGTTTGCGACAGGGTCAGCCCTGCCGGCAACTGGAAGGTGCAGGAGCCAGCGATGATCCGGCCGTCGGGCGTGGCGCAGCCCAGGATCGTCCAGTCATCCTCAGGCAGGAGCTTGCGGAAGATGCCGGCCATCTCGTCGGCGAGCCGGAAGACCAGTACGAGCACGCCGAGCGGACGCTTGCCCGCATCCTCGACCCGCCAGGCATAGACCAGCGACTGGTCTCCGGAGAGGAAGTCGACCGGACCGTAGTGCTCGACATAGGCGCCGCTCGAATTCAGCGCCTCGTCGATCAGGGGATGGCGCGCCTCCGTCGCCTGATGCGGCGACAGGCGGGCGCGAATGGCGCCCTCGCGATCGACCAGCACGATGTCGGAATAGACCGAGTATTTCGCGACGTAGTCGCGGAAGCGCGCCTCGATGGCCTTGCGCGCGCCGGGCGTCGGCGACGCCTCCTCCAGCATCTCGCGAATGTCGGTGTCGGCGGCGAGGAAGCCGATATCGGCGGTGCGCTCGAAGAGATTGCGGACGAGCACGTCGATGGCGTTCTGCGCCTTGGTGCGCAGATCGGTCGCGACCTTGTCGCGCGTCTCCATGGCGAGATGGTTGAGCAGGCTGCCGGTCAACTCCTCGAAGGCGGCGCGCGTGCCCGACATCTCGGTGGCGTTGCCGGAGAGCTGGCCGAGCAGGGTCAGCGTGTCCCAGGAGCCCTGAAGCCGGTCGAAGACCTGACGATAATCGTCGATCGCATGCATGTGGCGGATCAGCCCCGCCAGCGACGGATCGATCGCGATACCCTTGTGGAGCGTCTGCAAGGCGGTGGTTCTCTCGGATCGGGTCGTCTGGCACTGAGGCTGCGGCTGACGGACAGGCCCCTGTCGGCGCAACGGTTCCGACATGAACCAAATCATCAGATTCAATGATTCGCATCTGGTTCTCCCGATGCGGGCGCTGAAATTTGCGGCAATCGCGCGCGACGGCGCCAGAGTTTCCGCAGATCTCCGGCTGTGCAGGCCGGTGGCAGACGCAGATCATGAGGCAACGCAGCAGCCATGATCGCGATGAAACAAATGAATCTTATTGTCAGTTTTGTAATTTCTGTTTCATCGCCTCTCGATCCCTGCTATCGCCGGCCATGGACCAGGAAACGCTCGTCGCGACGCTGGATGCGGAACTCGACCATCTGCCCGGTCAGTTGCGCGCGGTCGCACGCTGGGTGCTCGACCATCCGGCCGATGTCGCGCTGCTGACGACGCGCGAGCAGGCGCGCCGCGCCGGGCTTGCGCCGGCGACCTTCACGCGACTGGCGCAGCGGCTCGGGCTTCCAGGCTATGATGCGTTGCGCACGGCCTATGCCGCCTCGCTGCGCCAGCGACCCGACGGCTTCGCCGGCCGCGCGACCGAATTGCTGGAACGTCATGGCGACGAGGGCGACAGCGCCATCGCGCAGGATATGTTCGCGGCGCTGGCGCAGCATATGCGGGCCTTGCGCGAGCCGGATTCGATTGCGCGCCTCGAACACGCGGCGGGACATCTGGCAGCGGCGGGGTGCGTGTTCTGCTTCGGGCTGCGCTCGGCCTTTCCCGCCGCCTATATGCTCGATTTCGTGCGGGCGATGATCGGCGCCGACAGCGTTCTCGCCGACGGCGCGGGCGGGCGCGGCGTCGACGGGTTGCGGCGGATCGGCCCGGGCGATGCACTCTTCGTCGTCTCCGTCGCGCCCTATACGCGGCTCACCGTGCAGGCGGCGGCGTTCGCCAAAAGCCGGGGCGCGACCATCATCGCCCTGACCGACAGCCTCTACTCGCCGCTGGCCGCGCTCGCCGACGAGACGGTCGTGGTGCGCACGGAGACGCCCTCCTTCTTCCACACGATGACGCCGGCCTTCGCCGCAGTCGAATGCCTGGCTGCCTTGATGACGGCGCGGCGCGGCAAGCCGGCGCTCGACGCCATCGCCGCCGCCGAGACGCAGCTCGACGCCTTCTCGACCTATGAGACGCCCCGGCGCACCAAAAGGAGACCGCTATGAGCCAGCTTCTGCATCGCAGCCTCACGGGCTCCTATCCGACGGCCGTCGGCGGCCATGGCGTCAACCTGGTCGACGCGGACGGCAGGAGCTATATCGACGCCAGCGGCGGCGCCGCGGTGTCCTGCCTCGGCCATGGCCATCCCGATATACTGGCCGCGATGCGCGCCCAGATCGACAAGCTGGCCTATGCCCATACCAGCTTCTTCACGTCGCAGCCGGCGGAGGAACTCGCCGAGCACCTGATCGCGCGTGCGCCGAAGGGCCTGAGCAGCGTCTTCATCTGCAGCAGCGGCTCTGAGGCGATCGAGGCCTGCCTGAAGCTGGCGCGGCATTACTTCGTCGAGACCGGCGCGACCAGGCGCACCAACTTCATCTCGCGCCGGCAGAGCTATCACGGCATCACGGTCGGGGCGCTCTCGGTCGGCGGGCGGATGAAGGACCGCGCGCCGTTCAAGGAGATGCTGCTCCACGGTCATCACATCTCGCCCTGCCATGCCTATCGCGGCCTGGAAGACGGCGAGACGGCGGAAGCCTACGGCCTGCGCATGGCCGACGAGCTGGAGGCCAAGATCCTCGAACTCGGGCCTGAGACCGTCGCCGCCTTCGTCGCCGAGACGGTCGTGGGCGCAACGCTTGGCGCTTCGACGGCCACGCCGGGCTATTTCAGGCGCATCCGCGAGATCTGCGACCGCCATGGCGTGCTGCTGATCCTCGACGAGGTGATGTGCGGCATGGGCCGCACCGGAACCTTGCATGCCTGCGAGCAGGAGGGCATCGCGCCTGATCTGATGGCGATCGCCAAGGGGCTGGGCGCGGGCTATGCGCCGATCGGGGCGATGCTGGTCTCCGGGCGGATCGTCGAGGCCGTCCGACGCGGCTCCGGCGCTTTCCCGCACAGCCAGACCTATAACGGCCATCCGCTCGCCTGCGCCACCGCGCTTGCCGTCCAGCAGGTGATCGAGCGCGACGGCCTGCTCGCCAATGTTCGCCAGCAGGGCGGCCATCTCCAACGCCGGCTGAAGGAGCGCTTCGGCAACCACCACCATGTCGGCGACGTCCGCGGCCGCGGCCATTTCTGGGGCATCGAACTCGTGGCGGACCGGGCCTCGAAGACGCCGTTCGACGCCGGCCTCAAGCTCAACGCCCGCATCAAGCAGGCGGCGATGGCGCGCGGGCTCCTGGTCTATCCGATGGGCGGATCCGCCGACGGGACCTCCGGCGACCATGTCCTGCTGGCCCCGCCCTTCATCGCCGATGCGGCGGTGATGGACACCATCGTCGAACGGCTCGGAGAGGCCGTCGACGCCGCGATCGCGGACGCGATTTGACGACTATCGATACCGACTTCCAAACCTCCGTCGTCGTCCCGGACAAGCGGCGAAGCCGCGCAGACCCGGGATGACGGCAAGGTTTGAATGAGACGAACGACCGACGATCAAAAACGCCAAACCAAAACAGGGGAATAGAATGACCACCTCGAAGACCATGCTGACTGCGGCCCTCGGCCTTGCCGCCGCTTTGACCGCAAGCTCCGCCATCGCCCAGACGACCACGCTCGAACGCGTCAAGGCGCGCGGCGAACTGATCTGCGGCAACCACATCGCCCTGCCGGGCTTCGGCCTGCAGGGCCCCGACGGGCGCTGGGACGGGCTCGACATCGACCTCTGCCGCGCCGTGGCGGCGGCCATCTTCAACGACCCCAACAAGGTCAAGTTCGTGCCGACGACGCCGCAGATGCGCTTCGTCGTGGTGCAGGCCGGCGAGGTCGACATGCTCGCCCGCAACGCCACCTACACGATGTCGCGCGACACCACGGCCGGCATGTCCTGGCCGATCATCAACTATTTCGACGGCCAGGGCTTCATGGTGAAGAAGGCGCTCGGCGTCACCGAGGCCAAGGGCCTGAACGGCGCTTCGATCTGCGTCACGCAGGGCACCACGACCGAGCTCAATCTCGCGGACTTCTTCCGCGCCAACAAACTCAAATACGAAGTCATCGGGTTCTCGACCAATGAAGAAGGCGTCAAGGCGCTGGAGGCCGGACGCTGCGACGCCTTCACCACCGATTCCTCTGGGCTCGCCGCCGAGCGCCTGAAGTTCGCAAAGCCCGATGATTTCGTCATCCTGCCGACGCTGATCTCGCGCGAGCCGCTTGGACCGGCCGTCAAGCGCGGCGACGAGAGCTGGTTTGCGCTGGTGAAATGGGTGCACTACGCGATGCTCAACGCCGAGGAATTCGGCGTCACCAAGGCTAATGTCGATGAGATGCTGAAGTCCGCGAACCCGGAGATCAGGCGCCTGCTCGGTGTCGAGCAGAAGTTTGGCGAGGGTCTCGGCCTGACCACCGACTGGGCCTACCGGATCGTCAAGCATGTCGGCAATTACGGCGAGAGCTTCGAGCGCAATGTCGGCATGGGCTCGCGCCTGCAGCTCAAGCGCGGCCTGAACGAACTGGCCTCGAAGGGCGGGCTGCAATATCCGCATCCGATCAGGTGAGGGCGTTGCAGGGGGCAATGTTGCTCTGAACCACGCGCGTCATCCTGGGCGACCGAAGGTCGTCCCGGGATCCATCATAGAGGGCCGTCGAGCCTTACGATGGATTCCGGATCTGCGCCGCTGCGCGGCTTGTCCAGGATGACGGCGCGGGGGGAGCCAGCGGCTTCTCCTATTTCCCGCGATAGACCAGCGGGAACTGCTCGGGCTTCATGGCCTTGCCGTCGCAGGCTTCCTTCTCGCGATATTCGATGAGGACGAACTCCCCGGCCTCGTTGACGCGGTGGCGCTCATAGACGCCGCAATCGCCGGAGCTGCGGCCGAGCGCAATGCCGGTGACGGTGCGTGCCTTGGCATCCCATGTCGCCGTCATCAACTCGTTGGGCTCGCTGGTGCGCTTCCTGCCAGGCGGGCCCTTGAAGGCGAGGAAGCTGAGATTGGTCGCAGGCTCCGGCAGGTAGACCAGCGCAAACACCGAATTAGCCTGGATGTTGAAGCGCTGGCAGGGGATTTCCCAGATCGCCGATTCCTCCGACATCTGGAAGCCGGTGATGCCGATCTTAAGCATCTCCGGGTCGCAGCCGAATTTGCTCTTCACGGTCGCGCCCAGCGAACGGGGCACCTGAGCAGGCCTGACCTGATAGCGGGTGAAGATGCCCGAGGGTTCGTTGGCGGGCGGCGGTGCAGCCGCCGTCTGGCAGCCCGCACCGCCCTTGACCGTGACGCGCGCAGGCTGCTTGCCGGACATGCTCAGGGTCAGCGTGCCGCTCTCGATCTCGACAGCCTCACCCTCGATCTCCCCGAGCTTGAGTTCGAGAACCGCGAAGGCGTCTGGTTCGCCCAACTTGTACAGCTGATAGGGATAGAGCCCGTAACCGCTGCCTTTGCCACCGATGGCGACGCGGGTCATCGTCAGGACCTTGTCGCCGACCTTGATGCGCGCCGGCTGGCGGGCGTTGCTCGGGCCGGTCAGCGCCTCCGCGAAGATGATCGCGTATTTGTCCTTGTCGGGATCGCGATTGGCCTGCCAGAGCGCGACCGAACAGCCCTTCGAGCGGCCGGCCTCGCCCTTCTCGAAGAGCTTCAGATCGATCTTGCCGTCATCGGGCTTGGGCTGCGCTGCCGCCAAAGATGGCAGGATCGAAGCCAGCGCCAAGGCGGCCACACCTCGGCCGATGCGATGCCAGTCCATGAAACGTCCCTCGCCCGGCCAAGCCTCGTTTCAGGGCTCGCGTTCCGAATCCTGCCAGCCTAGCCAAAGGCCCGGCGACGGGAAATGAAAATGATGACGCAGGGTCACACGCCTTCCATCCGGCGCAGCGCCTCGAAATGCTTTTCGGACTGGTAGACCAGCACCTGGCGCCATTCGCGCGCGGTCGCGTCGATTTCCTGCTGCGGGATCAGCTTCAGCGGCTTGCCGGTCGACATCGCCAGCACCTGCTGCTTGCAGGCGCGCTCCAGGAAATAGAGATCATCGAAGGCGACCGCGACGGAAGGGCCGCCGATGGTGACGCCGTGATGGGCGAGGAAGACGATGTCGGCGCCGCCATCGGCCTTGCCCTTGCTCGCCGCGACGATCGCCTCGCCCTCGTTCTCGTCCAGCGCCAGTCCGCCGAAGTGGTCGACATAGAGCGTGCGGCCATGGAAACGGCAGGCGGTCTGATGCGCCATCTCCAGCCTGCCGCCCTCGACCATGGTCAGCGCGGTGGCATAGGGCATGTGGACATGCAGCACCGCGACATGGCCCGGATTGGCCTTGTGGGCGGCGACATGGATGTTGCGCGCGGTCGCCTCGACCTCGCCCTCCCCTTCCAGCACCTGCCCCTTGTCGTCGATCAGGAGTAGATCAGAGGGCTTCATCTCGGCCCAGTGCACGCCGTAGGGATTGATCAGATAGCGCGGCTTGCCGTCCGCGCCGTCGGGCAGCGCGACCGAGAAATGGTTGCAGATACCCTCGTTGAGCTCGAACTTCGCGGCGAGGCGCAAGGCAGCGGCAAGGTCGCGGCGCTGATGGGTGATGCTGGGCTGGGACATGGGCGGTCCTTCGGTCGAACGATCATCTGGGCAGGGTCGCGGGGCGAAAGAACGCGCCGTCATTCCGGGCGCGACGGAGACCCGGAATGACGGCGCGTTTCAAAAGCCAATCGACCTGTTGCGGCATCGAAGCATCGCGAGCCCGGACATGACAAGGCCCGGCGCTGGGGCCGGGCCTGATCGAAATCACATGACGGAGACAGTACCGCTTATCTGGGCGCGAGAACCATGACCATCTGGCGGCCTTCGAGTTGCCAGTCGCTCTCGACCTTGGCGACATCGACGAGATCGACCTTGACGCGTTCGAGCACCTTCACGCCGAGATCCTGGTGGGCCATCTCGCGGCCGCGGAAGCGCAGCGTCACCTTGACCTTGTCGCCTTCCTCGAAGAAGCCGTGCATGGCCTTCATCTTCACTTCGTAGTCGTGCTTGTCGATGCCCGGCCGGAGCTTGATCTCCTTGATCTCGATGGTGCGCTGCTTCTTGCGCGCCTCGGCGGCCTTCTTCTGCTCGAGAAAGCGGAAGCGGCCATAGTCGAGAATCTTGCAGACCGGCGGTTCGGAATTGGGGGAGATCTCGACGAGATCGAGACCAGCATCCTCGGCAATCTTCAACGCCTCGAAGAACGAGACCACGCCACGGTTGGCGCCGGTATCGTCGATGAGCTGGACATCGCGGACGCCGCGAATGTCGCGGTTGGAACGCGGGCCGTCTTTGGTCGGGGTCGGGGCAGCACGGAAAGGACGACGAATGGGGGTGTTCTCCTGTATCAGGCGCAAGCGGCGCCGCTGAGCAGACACATTGCACAAAGCCGCGCGATGTCAATGTGGGAGGCGGTCGATGATGCAGCAATAGGCAGTCTTCGCCCGTATTCGCGGTTAATCCCGCATCTATCCGCCGAGCAGCGCGCAATAGACGTCGAGTGTCTCGGCGACCATCGTCTCCAGCGAGAAATGCCGCTCGACATGGAGTCGCGCCCGCAGCGCCAGACCGTCGCGGGCCGAGGGACGCAGGGCCAGCGCCTCCTTCAGGCTGTCGGCCAGCGCGGCGGCGTCGCCGGGCGGCACGCGCCAGCCGGTGCGCTCGCCGGGCGTCACCTGCGGCGGGGCGAGCACCGTCTCGGGGACAGCGCCGAGATTGGAGACGACCACCGGCGCGCCCATGGCCTGCGCCTCGACGGCGACACGTCCGAAAGCCTCCGGTTCCGTCGACGGCACGGCGACGACGGAAGCCGAGAGCAGCGCGGCCGGCATATCCGTGCAATGACCGACACGTTTGACGCGGGCTTCCAGTCCCGCCGCCGCGATCGCCTGGTCGAGTTCCCTGACATAGCCGTCTCGCCCCTGCGGATCACCCGCGAGGACGAAAGCGGTCTCGCTATCTCCGCCGTCGCGCAGGATGCGCGCCGCCTCGATCAGGACGCGCTGGCCCTTCCAGCCGGTGAGACGGCCCGGCAGCAGCACGATGCGCTGGTGCGGCTCGACGCCCCAGGCGGCGCGCAGGGCCTGCACGCGCTCGGGACCGACGGCAGCCGGCGCGAAGGCCGAGAAATTGGTGCCGCGGTGGACGACGCGGATACGCTCGCGAGCGAAGGGGTGCTTGGCCAGGATCAGCTCGGCCGTATAGCCGGAATTGGCGATGACGACGTCGCCGCGCGCCATCACCGAGTTGTAGAGCGTCTTGACGCCGGAGCGGCCGGCATAGGAGCCGTGATAGGTCGTGACGAAAGGCAGCTTCAGCCGGCGCGCCGCGGCCAGCGCGACCCAGGCCGGGGCGCGCGAGCGGGCGTGAATGAGTTCGACGCCCTCATGGCGGCAGAGCAGCACCAGCCGGCGCACGTTCAGCGCCATGGCGAGCGGGTTCTTGGTCGCAGCCGGGAACGGCAGCCAGACGCCGCCTTTGGCCTGGAGTTCGGCGACGAGCCGGCCGCCCTCCGTCGCCACCAGAGCGCGCGCGCCGACATCCGTCAGGCCCTTGGCGATGTCGACGGCCGTCCGCTCCGCGCCGCCGGCATCGAGATCGGGAATGATCTGCAGGATGGTACGGCCGCTGAGCGGATGGGTCTCGGTCGAGGGCAAAGACAGATGCGCGCCGGGCTGAAAGGACATGCTCACCGTTTTCAGAGAACTCTTTTGGCCGGGGACGATAGTATCATCATGTGCATGGCGTCGTCGCAGTCTCTATTGAGCGTCAAAGCCGATTCGTCACAGGAGTTTTGAAGTGGAGACAGCCGCGCCGCAATGGCTGGAGGTCGGTCGGGGCGACCGGACACGGCGTCTCGCCTTCGTCGACGAGGACGGCAAGGGAGCCCCGGTCGTCTGGCTCGGCGGCTTTCGCTCCGACATGCGCGCGACCAAGGCCCAGGCGCTGGCCGACTGGGCCAAAGCCAATGACCGCGCCTTTCTGCGCTTCGACTATGCCGGCCACGGCGAATCCGCCGACCCGGCCAATCCCGCCCGCGATTTCGCGCGCTGGACGCTGTCGGACTGGATCGAGGATGCGCTTGCGGTCATCCGCGCCCGGTGCAGGCAGCCGCCGGTTCTTGTCGGCTCCTCGATGGGCGGCTGGATTGCGCTGCTTGTCGCACGCAAGCTGCTCGGTACGGCGCTCGCGCCGGCGGGTCTGGTGCTGATCGCGCCGGCCGTCGATTTTTCCGAGGAACTGATGTGGGCCCAGATGCCCGAGGCGATCCGCCAGACCATCCTGCGCGATGGCGTCTGGCTCCGGCCGTCGGAATACTCGCCCGAGCCTACGCCGATCACGCGCGCGCTGATCGAGGATGGGCGCAGGCACCTGATGTTCGGAGCTGAGATCAGGACAGGCTGCCCCGTCCATATCCTGCAGGGCATGGCCGACCCAGACGTGCCGTGGCGGCAAGCGGTCAAGCTCGTCGAACATCTGACGGAAGACCCCGTCCTGCTGACGCTGATCAAGGACGGCGACCACCGTCTCTCGACGCCGGCCGACATCAGCAGGCTTCAGGCCGCGGTCGCCGGCGTGACGACCGCCCTCTGAACCGGCGTCAGTCGACGCCGAGGACCAGCGTCAGTGGACGCTGACCATCCTGAGATCGTGCTCCCAGGCGTTGGCGGTCGCGGCGTCGCGCGAGTCGGTCACCAGGATAGGTGCGCCATCGGCCGAGAGCAGCGCGAAGAGCTTCAAGCCGGGCTGGATCTCCGGAGCCTGCGGGAATATCCGCACCAGCTCCTCTGATGTCATCGACTTGAGATAGGCGACTTCCCCGGTGCCAAGCGCCGCGAATTCCGCAGCGGTCAGGGGATTCATCTGGATCATGGTCCTGTCGGTCATCGCGCCCTCCTTCAGAGCAGTGCGAGTAGCGGTCTCTAAGTTACGCCTGCAATTATGAACGGATGCAAAAACCGCGCTGCACCGTTCCAGGCCTGGATTTCAGTCTGCTCAATCGCGGCTGACGATATCGATACGCCTGATCAGGCGTTCAGGTTCCGGCCTGATCAGATCGATGGCGAGCAGGCCGTTGGATAGATCCGCCCCCATCACCTGCATGCCTTCGGCCAGCAGGAAGCTGCGCTGGAACTGGCGCGCAGCGATGCCGCGATGGAGGAATTGCCGGCTCTTGTCGTCGCTCTGCCGGCCCCGGATGGTCAGCTGGTTTTCTTCCAGCGTGATCTCCAGCTGATCGCGGGCGAAACCGGCCACCGCCAGCGTGATCCTGAGCCGGTCGGGCTCTTCGTCGCTGCGCGCCATCCGCTCGATGTTGTAGGGCGGATAGCCTTCGCTGGCGCCTTTGGTGACCCGGTCCAGCGCCCGCTCGATATCGTCGAAACCGAGCAGGAACGGGTGGGACAAACTTGGGGTACGCGTCATTCCGACATCCTCGCCGAAGCCCTCGAAAGGCGCCTCTGCTTGACCGGAACCCGCCTGTGGCAGCGCCCCGCACGCGAAAGGCGAACCCTTCCGCATCGACAGGATATGGCGAGCCGCTTTGGCCGGTTCAAGGGCATTGCCGGGCGCCGGCGACCCGGCGGCGATGATCGATCTTGCAGTGGAGGGAGCGATGCGGGGTCGTCCGGATGGTACAGCCACCCCGGCTTGAACGGGGGACCTCTAGATCCACAATCTAGCGCTCTAACCAACTGAGCTATGGCTGCCCGGCTTCCCGGCGCGCGGCGATCGAACGGGCGATCTCCAGCGGCGCGGAACCTAGTTCCGACGGCTTGCGAATGCAACCGTGGAATTCAGGCGCGCCGGAGGAAAGCCGGCACGCCCGTCATTCGGTCGTTTCAGCCCTTTTTCAGGGAGGCGCTGGCCAGCCTGGCCAGTTCCTTGAGATGGGCGGCATAGGATTCGTAGCCGCGGCGCACAGCCTTGGCTTGCAGGGCGACCGCATCGGCCGCGCTGTCGGTGCGCGCGAGCGTCTCCGCCTCGCCCATCGTCGCCTTCAGCTCGGCGCAGGCGTGGTCGAGCATCTGGGCCTGGATCGCGCCAAAGGCGCGCGCCATGGCGAGCGTCTGCGACAGCATTGTCGTGGCGGTGATACTGGCGAATTCCGGGGGCTTCGGCATCATCGCGACCAGCGACGCCACCGGAACGGGCGCGGCCTTCACGGCGGCCTTGGCGACCTCCACCGTTTTCGCCACGACCTTCTCGGCCGTCTCCACGCTCTTGCTGGCGACCGCGACACTGGCTGCCGCGACGGGCTTCGCGACCTCGGCGAGCTTGGGAGCGACGACGGGCGGAGCGATGCTGGTCACCACTGGCGCCTTGGCGGCGGCCTTGGCAGCGGCGGGCGCTTTCTCGACACGCGCCTTGGGCGGCGGCACGCGTTTGGCGGACGGCTTGGCCAGCTTTGCCGCAGCTTTTGACGTCTTCGCTGCGATCGCAGGTTTAGAAGCCTCGATCTTGGCGGCTTCGATCTTGGGCGCTTCGATCTTGGCAGGCGAGGCCTTGGCCGGCGCGATCGCCGGCGCGGCGGCCTTCGGCTCTACCGGCTTCACCGCAGCGAGCGTCGCAGGCTCCGCCTTCGGAGCCGCCGCCGGGGCGGGGGTCACGGGCTTGGGCGCCTCAGGCGGTTTTGCAGCCGCGACGACGACCGGCTTGGTATCAGCTGGCTTGGTCTCAACCGGCTTAGTCTCAATAGGCTTTGCGACGACCACGGGCGACGCCGTGGCGGTGGCAGCCATCGGCGCGGGGTTCGAGAGCGCCTTGACCGGCGCCAGGCTGATCGGCGCCTTGGCTTTCGTCTTGGTCGGGGCAGGCTTGACCATCACGATCCTCCTTCAACGGTGAAACGGCGCGCGCCGGGCTCGTGCGCCCGGCCGCCTGATCTTCGCATATCGGCGCAAGCGGGCGCGTCTCAGCGCCCGCAGCGGCAGCTCATTTCAGCTTCGTCGCCTTGGCGACGGTCTCGGCGGCCTTGGTCGCGACGTCCTGCGCCACGGAGCCCATCTCCTTGAGCTGAGTCTGGAGCGAGGCCATCTGCGCCTTCATGAACTCGGACTGGTGCTGCATGATCTCGGTCAGGTCCTTGGACTTCACCAGCTTCTGGGCCAGCTCGAAGGCGGCGGCGACGTTGGTCTCGGCATAGGTCATGGCCTTGCGGGTCACGTCCTGCGTGTTGACGCGGGCCGACTCGGCCGAGCCATGGGCGGTATCGACGGCCTTCTGGGCCGCTCCGATGAAGCCGTCGAAAGCCTTGCGGGCCTGTTCGACGCTCTTCTCGGCGAATTCGCGCATCTCGGTCGGCACTTCGTAGGGCATCTTGCCGTTCATCGGGGCATCCTCCTGTTGCAATGACTCATGAGCATAGGCGGTCATTGTGCAGTGCAATATCATTGCTGCGTTGCAATGACAACGGCGGATCGCACAGCCGTCACCCATGTTAACGCTGTTTTGATGAGAAGCGGGAGAGCCGACCCCGATTCCATGGATTTGCAATCGTTTGGGCGCTATTAAAGATTTGTTAGCCATACGGGCGCGGACCAAACGAGCGGGCGGGCATGAGCGAAGCCGGACAGGACTGGGCGGCGTTGGGCGCTGCGGCGATGAAGGAGGCGGGCAACGCATCCTTCACGACGGGCGGCGCGCTGCTGCTCTGGGATCGCGCCACAGAGCGCCCCGGATTTGCCGATGCCGGCGCGCGCGCCCTGCTTGGGGCAGACGCGGTCTCGGCCACCTTCCCCGGCCAGACGCGCCTCAGGCTGAACCTGCTCGCGGACGGCCTCGCTCCCCGCGACGGCATCCGGATGGAGCGCCTGCGGCTGACGGCCGGCTTTGCCGCGACCCTGATCACCTGCGGCTGCAAATTGCTCACGCTGGACGGCGGCGCGCCCGTGCTGGCGCTGACGGTGCCCGCAGCGGAGTTGCGCCGGCTCGGCGTCACGCTTCCGGCGGCGGAAGCGACGGCCACAGTCCTTGAAACCGACGCCGGCGGCCTTGCCGAGGAAACGGTTGCGCCTGCGCCGGCCCCGGCTGATGCGCCCCCCGCTAAGCCCGCGCCGTCTTTGGCGACGCCCGGGCCGCGGGCTCCCGTGCCTGCCGCGCCGCGCCGCGCCATCGTGCGCTTTCTCTGGACCAGCGACGCGTCCGGCAAGCTGACCAGCGTCTCGCCGGACTTCGCGGAACTGGCAGGGCCAAAAGCAGCCGCAGCCCTGCCCGGCAGCGACTGGACCGGACTGATCGGCCACCAACTGATCGACCGCGACGGCGGACTGGCGGAGCGTCTCGCTTCGGTCTCGACCTGGAGCGGCCATCGCGTGCTCTGGCGGACCGAAGCGCCAGGCGAAGGCGCGCGCGTCGAGCTTTCGGGCGTGCCGGTGCTGGACGCCGCCCGGCAGTTCTCGGGCTTTCGCGGCTTCGGCCTCGCACGCCTGACCGAACGCGAAACCTTTCCCGAGGTCGAGGCGACGACAGAAATCGGGGCGGCGACAGAATCCGCGCCGGACTCGCAGCCCGACGCAATCGAGGCCGAGGAGCTGCCCGAGCCGGTCGAAGCCACGGCCGGGATCGAAGCGCGGCACGATGAAGCGCTGCACGATATCGCCGCTGTGTTCGAGCCCGAGAACGCTGTCGTCCATCAGGATGAAGAGACGAACGAGACCGAAGCGAGCGTCGCGGTCTTTGACGACGCCGCCTCGGCCGAGGTCGATGAGGACGCCGAGCCTGTCGACGCCGGTGAAGCCGAAGAGGTCGGAGCCGTCGACGACGATGCTCCCGAAATCGTCGCAACGCACAACATGGCCGACAACGACGCGACAGCTCTCGTCACCGAAGCGTCGTTGCCCGAGCCGGCTGCTCCCGAGCCGAGCCTGCCAAATCCGCCTGCGGCTGCGCCCGAGCGCGAGACGCCGGTTCCCGGCGCCAACATCGTGCCGCTGCGCAACGGTCACCTCACCGCCGTCAGGCCGATGCTGGAGCCGTCCAAGCCCAATCTCAGTTCGGCCGAGCGCAACGCCTTCCGCGAGATCGCCAAGGCGCTGGGCGCGCGCATCGCCGGCGAGGACGATATCGGCCCGCGCCTTCCGCCCGTCGCGCCGCTCAAGCTGAAAGAGCTGGACGGGACGCAGGACGCGGCCGCGGCCGCGGCCGTGCCGAAGTCCGCGACCCCGCCCGCCATTACCACCGTAGAGCCGGCCGCCGAGGCGCAGGCTACGGGCGAAGCCGCGCGCCCGCGCCTGCCGAACTCCCATGCCGACGTGCTCGACCGGCTGCCGATCGCGGTGCTCGTCAACCGGGGCGACGTGCCGCTCTATGCCAACCGGACCCTGCTCGACCTGCTCGACTATGCCGATCTCGACGACCTCGCAGCCGGCGGCAGCGTCAGCCGGCTGATCAAGGGCGCGGCGCGCACCGATGGCGGCGCGATGATCCTGATCGACCGGCGCAATCATCTGGTCAGCGTCGATGCGGTGCTTTCCAGCGTGTCCTGGCTCGGCGAGCCGGCGACGCTGATGGCCTTCCGCCATCCCGATGGCGGCGGCGAGGTCAAGGTTTTGACTCCCCAGGAAGCGGAAGACGCGGAACTCGCAGCCGAGTTCGAGGCCGAGGACGCTGAAAGCGGCGCCCGCGTCGAGGCGCTGCGGCTCGACGTCGATGCGCGCGAGGCTCGAATCAGCGAGTTGGTGGCGATGCTCGACACCGCGACCGACGGCGTCGTCACGGTCGACGAGCGCGGCCGGATCCTGTCGATGAACAAGACCGCCGAGGCGCTGTTCGGCTACGACCAGCGCGAGGTCACCGGCGAATTGTTCACGCTGATGTTCTCGGCCGAGAGCCATGCGCCGGCGCTGGACTATCTCGAAGGACTCAAGGGCGGCGGCGTCGCCTCGGTGATGAACGACGGCCGCGAGATCGTCGGCCGCGTTCGCCAGGGCGGCAAGATCCCACTGTTCATGACCATGGGCCAGATCGCCGAGGGAACGGAGCGCCGCTTCTGCGCGGTGCTGCGCGACATCACCGCCTGGAAGAAGACCGAGGGCGAACTGGTCGAGGCGCGCAAGGCGGCCGAGCGGGCGAGCGCGCAGAAATCCGACGTGCTCGCCAAGATCAGCCACGAGATCAGGACGCCGCTCAACGCCATCATCGGCTTTGCCGAGGTGATGGCCGAGGAACGCTTCGGGCCGATCGCCAACGAGCGCTACAAGGAATATCTGCGCGATATCCATCAGTCGGGCGGCTACGTCATCAGCCTCGTCAACGACCTGCTCGACCTCGCCAAGATCGAGGCCGGCAAGCTCGACCTCGACTTCATCAGCGTGAACCTGAACGAGATCGCGCTCTCGACGGTGGCGCTGCTGCAGCCGGAGGCCAATCGCGGGCGCGTCGTGCTGCGCTCGGGCCTCTCGCCGAAGCTGCCGCCGGTCGTCGCCGACCAGCGCTCGATCAAGCAGATCGTGATCAATCTGCTCTCCAACGCGGTGAAATTCACCGATGCGGGCGGGCAGGTCATCGTCTCGACGGCGCTCGGCGACCAGGGCGAGGCGATCCTGCGCGTCCGCGATACCGGCATCGGCATGGACGACCACGAGATCGCGCTGGCGCTGGAGCCCTTCCGGCAGGTGCCGACGACGCGCCGCAAGGGCGGCACGGGCTTAGGGTTGCCGCTGACCAAGGCGCTGGTCGAGGCCAACCGCGCCGCGATGACGATCACCAGCGTCAAGAAGGAAGGCACGCTGATCGAGATCACCTTCCCGCCGCAGCGCGTGCTGGCGGGCTGAGGCGCGGCCTGGTTTTCGAGTGCTGCGTTCCCGCACCGACTACCATCATTCCGGACAAGCGGCGAAGCCGCGCCGATCCGGAATCCATCGTCGAGCGCTGTCGTGCCTTACGATGGATTCCGGGTCTCCGCTTCGCTGCGCCCGGAATGACGGCGTGTTTCCGAACCGGAACGCCAGACGTCACCTCACAGCAGCGTCCCGCTCAGCACCACCGCCGCGACGCCGAAATAGATCACCAGACCGGTGACATCGACAAGCGTCGCCACAAAGGGCGCCGACGCGCTGGCCGGGTCGAAGCCCAGCCGCTTCAGCACGAAGGGCAGCATCGAGCCCATCAGCGAGCCGAAGGTGACGATGCCGACGAGCGCGCCCCCGACGGTCGCGGCGATCAGGGCCCAGTGCTGGCCGTAATCGTAGATGCCGAGCTTCTGCCAGAGCACGATGCGCGCGACGCCGATTACGCCGAGGATCGCGCCGAGCGTAAGGCCGGTCGGCAGTTCGCGCAGGGCGATGCGCCACCAGTCCTTCAGGCTGATCTCGCGCAGCGCCAGCGCCCGGATGATCAGCGAGGTCGCCTGCGAGCCCGAATTGCCGCCAGAACTCATGATCAGCGGGATGAACAGTGTCAGCACGATCGCCTTCTCCAGCTCGTCCTGGAAATACTGCATGGCGGAAGCCGTGAACATCTCGCCGATCAGCAGGATCGAGAGCCATCCGGCGCGTTTCCTGATCATCTTGAGGAAGCCGATCTCCCGATAGGGTTCGTCCAGCGCTTCCATGCCGCCGAGCTTCTGGACGTCCTCCGTCGTCTCCTCGATCATCGCGTCGATCACGTCGTCGACCGTGACGATGCCGATGACATGGTCGGCCGCGTCGACCACGGGCACCGCGAGCAGATTGTATTTCGAGATCAGCCGGGCGACATCCTCGCGGTCGGTCGCAGGCGTGACGCGGATCGGCTTGCGCGCGGGCACGACCGAAGCGACGGGCGCCGCTGGATCGCCGCTGATCAGCCGGCGCAAGGTCACGGCGCAGACCAGCGCGTTGGTCGCGGGATCGAGCACGTAGATCGCATAGACCGTCTCGCGCGAGCGCTCGACATGGCGGATGTGATCGAGCGTCTGCGCGACCGTCCAGCTTGCCGGCACGCTGACGAATTCGGTCGTCATGATCGAGCCGGCGCTGTGCTCGGGATAGGAGAGCAGCCGGGTCATCGCCGCGCGCGTTTCCTGATCGACCTGCGCCAGCAGCCGCGCCCGCAGCGGCTCGTTCAGCGCGCGGACGACATCGGCGACGCGGTCGGCCGACATGGCGCAGAGGAACGCCGCAGCACGCTGTTCCGGCAGGTGCGACAGCGCTTCGGCGGCGTCGGTCAGTTCGGGCTGGTCGAGCACCTCGACGGCACGCTCGAACGGCAGGGCGACGAGGACGGCGGCGATGGTCGCCGTGTCCTGATCGTTCAGCGTCTCGACGATGTCGGCGATGTGTTCCTGCGCCAGGGTGCAGGCCAGGGTCGTGGCTAGGAGATCGGGCGCGGCTGCACCGTCATGCGCGATGATATCGTTCATGGGCTCTTTCCTTGCGATCGGCCGTCGTCGGCCGGTCGCAGGCGAGCCCGGTTACCCGGTCAGGCGCACGAGGCGGCGGCGGACGGCATCGACTGTCGGCTGGGACTGTCGGTTGGCATTGCGATGAGGGTTCCTGTGAGCGACCGTTCCCGAAGGTCCGGCGGCGGGGGCGGAGTGCACCCGCCGAGGGCGCGCGTCAAATAAAATCTGCATAAGGGTTTGCAGTGCCCGACCGACCGCCTTCGGGAGCACAGAGCCGGCTAACGCAGCCGTGTTCCAAGGATCGGTTGGCCAGGACGACGGATATCTCTAACGTCCGCCGCGCTCGCCTTGCGCGGGCGGCCCGCCCCTCCCAGCCGAAAGCCTCATCCCATGTCCCTGACCATCTACGGGTGCTACCGCTCGCGCGCCTCGCGCAACATCTGGCTCGCCAGGGAGCTCGACCTTGCCTTCACCCATGTGCCGGTGATCCAGGTCTACCGCCTGCCCGATCCGAATGCGCCGGGCGCTCCGATCCATACGCAGAGCCCCGAATTCCTTGCCGTGAACCCGAAGGGCCAGATCCCCGCGATCGACGATGGCGGCTTCAAGCTTCAGGAATCGCTGGCGATCAACCTCTATCTCTCGCGCAAGCATGGCGGGCCGCTGGCGCCGAAGGACGCGCAGGAGGAAGGCCTTGCGGTGATGTGGTCGCTCTGGGCGGCGACGGCCGTCGAGGGCCAGGCCCTGAACATCCAGTATCACATGGCGGCCTATCCGCCCGAGAAGCGCAATCCGGCCCTGGTCGAGGCGGCGCTCGCCGCCCTGCCCGGCCCGTTCGCCGCGCTCGACAAGGCGCTGGCCGAGGGCGGCGGCCATATCATGGGCGGACGCTTCACCGTCGCGGACATCAACGTCGCCGAGATCATGCGCTATGCGAAGCCCGCCACGCAGCTCTTCGACGCAGCCCCGCATGTGAAGGCATGGCTCGACGCCTGCCAGGCCCGCCCCGCCTTCAAGGCGATGTGGGCCGCGCGCGACGCCGAGCCCGCATGACCAGAAAACGGGTGGCGCGAGCGCTCGCGCGACCATAGCCAGTGCGCCGGAGGGGAGGGTTTCGCCTCCCCTCCAGGGGCCATCGCCATGACTGCCGTTCCGACCACGTCCAGCCCCGTGATGGGCGCCCGCGAATGGCTGCTGTTGCTGCTGCTTTCGCTGCTCTGGGGCGGCTCTTTCTTCTTCGGCAAGATCGCGGTGGCCGAGTGGCCGCCGCTGGCGGTGGTGCTGTCGCGGGTCAGCCTCGCCGCGGTGGTGCTCTATCTCGTGCTGCGGGCGCGTGGCCTCGACATGGCCGTCGGGCGCCGGATGTGGCTCGCCTTCTTCGGCATGGGGCTGCTCAATAACCTGATCCCGTTCGCGCTGATCTTCTGGGGCCAGACCCAGCTTGAAAGCGGCGTCTCGGCCATCCTGAACGCGACCACGCCGGTCTTCGGCGTCCTCGTCGCGCATGTCTTCGGGACGAACGAAAAAGCGACGCCGCTCAAGGTCGCGGGCGTCCTGGCCGGCGTCGTCGGCGTCGCGATCCTGATGGGGCCCGATGCGCTCGGCGGTCTTGGCGGCGCGCTGCTGCCGCAGCTCGCCTGCCTGGGCGCGGCCCTGTCATACGGCTTTGCCGGCCTCTATGGCCGGCGCTTTCGCGAACTGCCCTCGCTGGTGACCGCGACCGGCCAGCTCAGCGCCACGACGGTCATGGCGCTGCCGCTCGTCCTCGTCGTGAACCCGCCCTGGCGGCTGCCGCTGCCCTCGCTTGCAGCGGGCTCGGCCCTGCTCGCGCTGGCGCTGGTCTCGACGGCTCTCGCCTATGTGATCTTCTTCCAGATCATGCGGCGCGCCGGCGGCGCCAACGCCATGCTCGTCACCTTCCTGGTCCCGGTCAGCGCGATCATGCTCGGCGTCGGAATCCTGGGCGAAGCGCTGCTGCCGCGGCATTTTCTGGGCATGGCGGCGATCTTCGCCGGCCTTGCCCTGATTGACGGCCGGCTGTTTCGCCGCGGCGGCTGAAGGCTTCCGCGGGCCAGATTTCAAGCGTGGCTTTATTGCCAAAAAATTATGAATTGCTCTAGGGTCGTTTTTGCGGCGACAGCCGTTAGAGGCATAACCGCTAAGACTGGAAGATATCGCAAAAAACGATACGCCAGAGGGGAGCAGACGGTCATCATGGATGTTCGGCAACTGCGATGTTTCATCGCGGTGGCGGAGGAATTGCATTTCGGCCGTGCGGCTGAAAGGCTCGGCCTCGCGCCACCAGCCTTGTCCCGGCAGATCAGTTCGCTGGAAGACGAACTCGGCGTCGCCCTGTTCACGCGCACCACGCGGCAGGTGACGCTGACGCGCGCCGGCCTGATCATGCTGGAGGAGGCCAAGGGCATTCTGGTCAAGATGGAGCATGCCTCGCGCGCCGTTCGCGAAGCTTCGCTTTCGTCGAGCAAGATCCTGCGCATCGGCGCGATCGACGCCGCGTCGTCGAGCTTCGTGCCCGAGGCGCTCGCCTGCTTCCGCCAGCGCCATCCCGGCATCGAGATCAAGTTCGTCGAGGCGATGACGGCCGCGCTTGTCCAGATGCTGGAGGCCGGCAAGCTCGACCTCGCCTTGACCCGCCCGCCGCGCAAGCCGACCGACTGCGCTTTCGAGATCCTGCGTGTCGAGCGCCCGATCGTGGTGCTGAACGAGACGCACCCGCTGGCCCAGCGCGAGTACCTGACCATGCTCGATCTGGTGGGCGAGCCCTTCGTCGTGCCCTCCAAGCGGATCAGGCCCTTCGCCTATGATCTGGTGATGGCCTATTTCGAGAGCGTCGGCTCGGTGCCCAACGTCACGATCGAGGCGACCGAGAAACCGGCGATGATGTCGGCTGTCGCGGCGGGTCTGGGCATGGCGCTGGCGCCCGACTGGGTCTCCCGGCTCAGCTTTCCCGGCGTGACGATGCGCCGCCTGCGCGGCGCCCTGCTCGATCCGCCGCCGCCCGGCGCGCTGGTCGGCATCGCCTGGCGGCCGCAGCAGAAGCTGGGGCCGCGCGATGATTTCCTCGCGATCCTGCGCGAGAGCGTGACCCTGATGGACGAGCGCACCATTCTGCCGTTCGTCACGCAGCCGGCGCGAAAGCCGCCCGGCAACACGAGCCTTTCCGCAACCAGACTGACACGCACAGCCCGCACCGCCGGGTCGCCAATCGGAGGAGCCTGATGAGCCTTAACCCAATCGAACAGTCGCAGGGCCTGCGCATCCGCTCCCAGCAGGACATGGCGGCCGGCCTGTTCATGATCCTGCTCGGCGTGGTGGCGTTCGTGCTCTCCAACGACCTGCCGCTCGGCAGCCTGCGCCAGATCGGCCCCGGCATGCTGCCGAAATCCTTCGCGGTTTTCTGCATAGTCCTGGGCGCCGCGCTCTCGCTCACCTCGCTGCGCTTCAACGGCGAGAAGCTCACAGGCTGGTCGTGGCGCGGCGTCTTCCTCGTCCTGGGCGGCGCCGTCGCCTTCGGGCTCGCCATTCGCGGCTTCGACATCGGCCCGATCCATGTCCCGCAGCTTGGATTGCTGATCGCCGGCCCGCTCGTCATCATCATCTCCGGCCTGGCGGCCGACGACATGAAGTGGAAGGAACTGATCATCTTCGCCATCGCGATGACGGTCAGCTGTGGCCTGCTGTTCAAATATGCGCTGGGTCTGCCGATCCCGCTGGCTCCTTGGCTCCTGGGAATCTGAGACGATGCATGAGATGATCTCCAACCTGTCCCTGGGCTTCGGCGTCGCGCTGTCGCTCCAGAACCTGGCCTTGTGCTTTGCGGGCTGCTTCATCGGCACGCTGATCGGCGTCCTGCCCGGCGTCGGGCCGATCGCCACCATTGCGATCCTGCTGCCGATAACCTTCGGCGTCGACCCGGTCGGCGCGCTGATCATGCTGGCGGGCATCTATTACGGCGCGCAATATGGCGGTTCGACCACGGCGATCCTGGTCAATATTCCGGGCGAGGCGACATCGGTCGTCACCACGCTCGACGGCCACCAGATGGCCCGGCAGGGCCGCGCCGGCGTCGCGCTCGGCGTCGCCGCGCTGGGCTCGTTCTTCGCAGGCTGCGTCGCGACGGTGTTCATCGCCGCGCTCGGCGCGCCCCTGACCAAGCTCGCTTTGCTGTTCGGCCCGGCGGAATATTTCTCGCTGATGGTGATGGGGCTGTGCTTTGCCGTCGTGCTGGCGCGCGGCTCGATCCTGAAGGCCTTCTGCATGATCATGCTCGGCCTGCTGCTCTCGACGGTCGGCACCGACCTCGAGACCGGTCAGGAGCGCATGACGATGGGCTTCCCGCCGCTCTCGGACGGCATCGACTTCGCCGTGCTGGCGATGGGCGTGTTCGGCTTCGCCGAGGTGCTGCGCAATCTGGAAAGCCCGGAGGCGCGCGACGTCGTCAAGGCCAAGATCGGCCGCCTGCTGCCCGACTGGGGCGAGATCAAGCAGTCGACCTGGCCCGTCATCCGCGGCACCTTCATCGGCGGCATTCTCGGCATCCTGCCGGGCAATGGCGCGGTGCTCGGCCCGTTCGCGAGCTATACGATCGAGAAGAAGATCGCCAAGGACCCCTCGCGCTTCGGGCGCGGCGCGATCGAAGGCGTGGCGGGTCCGGAGTCGGCCAACAATGCCGGCGCCCAGACCGCCTTCATCCCGCTGCTGACGCTGGGCATCCCGCCCAACGCCGTGATGGCGCTGATGGTCGGCGCGATGACGATCCACGGCATCATCCCCGGCCCGCAGGTCATGACCAAGAACCCCGATCTGTTCTGGGGCATGATCGCCTCGATGTGGATCGGCAACCTGATGCTGGTCATCATCAACCTGCCGCTCGTCGGCGTCTGGGTAAAGCTGCTGCAGGTGCCCTATCGCCTGATGTTCCCGGCGATCCTGATCTTCTGCTGCATCGGCATCTACTCGGTGAACAACCAGCCGGTCGACGTCGCCTTCACCGCCATGTTCGGCCTGTTCGGCTACCTGCTGATCAAGCTCGGCTTCGAGCCGGCGCCGATGCTGCTGGGTTTCGTGCTCGGCAAGCTGCTGGAAGAAAAGCTGCGCCAGGCGCTGATCATCTCGCGCGGCTCGTTCATGACTTTCGTGGAGCGGCCGATCTCGGCGGGTCTGCTGGTGGTTGCCGTGGTCGTTCTGGCGATAGCGCTGCTGCCCTCGATCAACAAGAAGCGCGACGAGGTCTTCACCGAATGACGGGGTTGCGGGGGCCGCGCTGCGGCCCCAACTCTGTCTCCAACCATCCAAGGGAGGATTTTTCCATGAAAAAACTGACACTCGGCTTCGCGGCCGCCATCGGCCTGGCGCTGACTGCCGGAGCTCACGCGCAGGCCTATCCGACGCGGCCGGTCACCATGATCGTGCCGTTCGCGGCCGGCGGCCCGACCGACATCATCGCCCGCATCGTCGGCGACCACATGTCGAAGACACTCGGCCAGCAGGTCGTGGTGGAGAACGTCGCGGGCGCCGGCGGCACCACCGGCATCACCCGTGCACTGACCGCGCCGGCCGACGGCTACACCATCGCGATGGGACATCTGGGCACCTTCTCGGCGGCGCCCGCAACCTATCCGAACCTGAAATACGATCCCATCAACGGCATGCAGCCGATCGGGCTCGCCGGCGGCACCCCGATCCTGATCGTGGCGAAGAAGAATTTCGAGCCCAAGGACCTCAAGGAGTTCGTGACCTACGTCAAAGCCAACTCCGAGAAGGTCAACGAGGCCCATGCCGGTCTCGGCTCGGTGTCGTGGACGACCTGCACCCTGCTCAAGGGCGTGCTCGGCGTGCCCAAGCTCAACGCGGTCGCCTATCGCGGCACGGGACCTGCCCTGAACGACCTGGTCTCCGGCCAGATCGACTTCATGTGCGACCAGATCGTCAGTGTCGCCGAGCAGGTCAAGGCCGGCAACATCAAGGCCTATGCCGTCGCCTCGGCCGCGCGCTCGCCCGCCCTGCCCGACGTTCCCACGACCACGGAAGCTGGCCTGCCGGGCTACCAGATCGAGGCCTGGAACGGCATCGCCGGCCCCAAGGGCCTGCCGCAGCCTGTGATCGACCGCCTCGTCGATGCGCTGGGCAAGGCGCTCGACGACGAGACCACAAAGAAGCGCCTGCTCGAACTGGGCACCGTGCTGCCGACGGCTGCCGAGCGCACACCGGCGGGCTTCGCGGCCATCATCAAGCGCGACGCCGACAAGCTGACGCCCGCGCTCGCGGCCGCGCCGAAATAAGCGGTCACCGACAGGCTGGATACGGGACGGCGGGCCTTGTGGTCCGCCGTTTTCGTTTGGAGCGGGCCGAGGTCAAGTAACGTCTCAAGCTTCTGTTCTATAAAAGTTTTTCCCGCTCCGGAGCAAATCGAAACATCTCGTGACGCGAATTCTGCGGAACCGAGCGCCGTGAAGCTCGTTCTCCTTCCCGAAATGCTCTCGAAAGGAGAACAGACATGCTCAAGAAACTTGCTCTCATCGGCGCGCTCGCCATCATTCCCGCGACCGCCTTCGCCCAGAATCCCCAGGGCGCCCAGGGTGGCGCGCTGACTGGCGGCGCAACCGGCGCTGTTGGTGGCGCGATCGTCGGCGGCCCTGTCGGGGCTGTGGTCGGCGGCGTCGGCGGCCTGATCGTTGGTGGCATCATCGGCGACAACACCCCGCGCTTCCAGACCTATGTGGTCGAGCAGCGCGTGCCGTCCTACACCTATGCCGAGCCGGTCGCGGTCGGCACGGTGCTGCCGGCTGATGGCGTCGAGTATCGCACGGTGCCGCGCGAATATGGCGAGACGCCCTATCGCTACACGGTCGTGAACAAGCGCACCGTGCTGGTCGACCCGCAGACGCACCGCATCGTACAGGTCATCAACTGACCGGAAGCCGATCCGCAAGGGTGATCGCGCCATTGCCGGCCTGATTGCCCTCCTCCGGATCGACGGGCCCGCTCCAGAAATGGAGCGGGCCTTTCTTCGTTTTCAGCGCGTGTTTCGTCAGCGCGTGCCGAACATGCGGTCTCCGGCGTCGCCCAGGCCTGGCACGATATAGCCGTGGTCGTTCAAGCGCTCGTCAATCGCGGCTGTCCAGATGCGGACATCGGGATGGGCGCCGCGCAGCCGCTCGATGCCCTCGGGCGCGGCGAGCAGGCAGACGAAGCGCAGGTCCCGCGCGCCACGCTCCTTCAGCCGGTCGATCGCGGCGACGGCCGAGTTGGCGGTGGCCAGCATCGGGTCCATCACCACGATCATGCGTTCGGCGACGTCGGAGGGGGCCTTGAAGTAGTACTCCACCGCCTGCAGCGTGTTGGGATCGCGATAGAGCCCGATATGGGCGACGCGGGCGGCCGGCACCAGTTCGAGCATGCCGTCGAGGAAGCCGACGCCGGCGCGCAGGATCGGCGCGAAGACCATCTTCTTGCCGGCGATGATCGGCTGCATCGTCTTCGTCAGCGGCGTCTCGATCTCGACCATCTCCATCGGCAGGTCGCGCGTGACCTCGTAGCAGAGCAGCATGCCGATCTCGTTGAGGAGCTGGCGGAAGCTTTTGGTCGAGCGGTCCTTCTCGCGCATCAGCGTCAGCTTGTGGCGCACCAGCGGGTGGTCAACGACGGTGACGCCGTCCTGTTGGGTGGTCATGCGCAAAGTTTCCCTGTTCTTCATCCACTCTCAGCCCTCATCCTGAGGAGCCACGCAGCGGCGTCTCGAAGGATGCTCCAGAAAGCGCTGGCTGGAGCACCCTTCGAGACGCGGGCTTCGCCCGCTCCTCAGGATGAGGGCTGAGGGAACGCTTGTCGTCTGTTTCAGAATACCGTGCCGTCGCTGACGATCGTCAAGGGCGGGCCGCCGCCCTGGCGCTTTTGCGCGGCGATGCGCCGGCCTGCCGCCCAGGTGCCGCCCTCCAGAACCTTGGCCAGCGGCAGTTCCTCGGCTGTCCTGTCCAGCCGCTTGCGGACAGCGGCCCCGATCTCGTCGAGCAGCGCCACCGTCAGCGCGCGCCATTCCACCACGAGCGTCGAGCCGACCTCATGAGCGCGGTTGGCGTCGCCTGCGTCCTTCAGGGCGATGACGCCGCTGTCGAGGAAAAGTCCGCCATTGCGGTATTCGGGCAGCCCGGTCAGTTCGTCGATGTCGATGACGGAAATGCCGGCCCATTGCAGCGGCTCGATCAGCGAATAGGACAGCCACTGCGAGAGCTTGTGGAACGGCACGAGCCCGGCGGTCGGCTCGCCCATGGCGATCAGCGGATGCCGCCAGGTGTCGCCCAGCGCGATCCCGGCAACGGTCAGCCGCGACGGCCAGATGCCGCCGAAGGCCGCGAGCACTTCCGCGAGGATATGGCCCGCGCGAATGACGCCGGTTTCCGCCGCTCCCGCTATCCTGTCGAAGAGATCGCCCGGGCGGCTCATGCCGTGGCGCTCCAGTTCCTCGCCGAGCCGGTTCATCAGCGCGGCCCGGCCTTCGAGCGCGAGCAGCGGATTGCCCGGCCCCGACTGGAACCCGGCCGCAAGCTTTGCCGCGTCGAGCCGCTTCAGCGCCGCCGCGTCAACGCGCAACGGATCGGCGGGGTCGCTTGAGAACGCGCCGCCGGCGAACATGTCGAGCGAGGCCAGGGCGAGCCCCTCCGAGCGGCCGATCATCTGGCCGGTCACCCCGTCGCGATAGCGCCAGTCCGGGCCCGCGCCGGCATCGAGCAGCACGCTGACGATGGCGAGGTCGTAGGCCGCCCGGCCGCGCGCGCCGGCGTCGCGGAAGTTCGCGGCGAGATCGAGCACGGTCCAGCGATCCATGCCCGCCACGCTGAAATGCCGCCAGCGGGCGTGAAAGGGGATTTCCAGCGTCGGATAATTCGCGCGGATCGTTTCGAGCACATAGTCGGCGCAAGCCTCGATCCGCGAGGCGTCGACGCTGAAATGCAGCAGCTTGCCGGCGAGGCCGAGCGCCAGCATCTCCCGCGCGCGGGCGCGGATCGCGGTGGGCTTCAGCAACTGGCGGAAGGCGTCGGGGTTGCTATCGGGCATGGCCTTGCCGCCGCTCAGAACTTGTCGAGGTCGCGACCGACGGTCGACTTCAGGACGTTGTCGCCGGGCGGACCGTCAGGCGAATAGTAACCCGCCGCCTTCTTGGCCTCCATTTCCACTGAGGCGTCGTCGGGTATCAGCTCGGGCGGGATCGCGACGCGCTCGCCGATCTCGATGCCGCTCTCGACCATGGCGTCGTATTTCATGTTCGACATCGACATCAGCCGGTCGATCCGGGTGACGCCAAGCCAATGCAGCACGTCGGGCATCAATTGCTGGAAGCGGGCGTCCTGCACGCCGGCGACGCATTCGGTGCGCTCGAAATAGGTCGCGGCGGAATCGCCGCCCTCCTGGCGCTTGCGGGCGTTGTAGACGAGGAATTTCGTGACCTCGCCGAGCGCCCGGCCTTCCTTGCGGTTGTAGACGATCAGCCCGACGCCGCCGCCTTGCGCCTCGCGCACGGCTTCCTCGATGCCATGCACGAGATAGGGCCGGCAGGTGCAGATATCGGAGCCGAAGACGTCCGAGCCGTTGCACTCGTCATGCACGCGGCAGGCGACGCGCCTTTTCGGATCGGCGATCGCTGAGACTTCGCCGACGATGTAGGCGGTGATCGAGCCGATCGGCGGCAGGAAGACGCGCAGATCGGGCCGCGTCACCAGTTCGGGATACATGCCGCCGGTCTGCTCGAAGAGCGTGCGGCGCAATTCGTTCTCGCTCGTGCCGAAGCGCTCGGCGATGCCCGGCAGATGCCAGACCGGGTCGATCGCCACCTTGGTGACGCTGATGTCGCCGGATTTGTGCAGGATGTGGTCGTCGGGCGCCAGGCGGTGCGCCGCCATGGCCGCAAGGATTTCCGGCAGGTTCAGCCGCGCCTTGGTGATGGCGATGGTCGGGCGGATGTCGATGCCCTCGCCGATCAGCCTGCCGAAATCCTGCGCGACGCGATGGCCGAACGGGTCCATCGAGACGATCCGGCCGGGTGCGAACCACGAGGCTTGAGGCGCGATCTCGGCGGTGGGGTGGGTGTTGTGCAGATCGGGGCGCTGCGAGGGGTTCATGGCGCGCGCCGAAATCGCGAGCGCGCGATAGACCGAGTAGGAGCCGCCATGGGCGCCGATGACGTTGCGGTCGGCCGGTGTCGTGGTCGAGGCGATGATCGGGCCGCGCTCGGCGGGGGTCTCCGCGCCCCAGATGATCGGAAAGCGGCCCGCCGCATTGCCGGGCTCGGGATACGAGGTCAGGCGGGTATGGGTGGTGCGGTTCTGCGAGGTCATCGCCGGGGTCCGGTCGCTGCAAATGGAAAAAGGTCCCGGACTTGCGCGCCGCGGGACCTTCATAACGTGCATCAGTCTGGACCGGCCCCGCATCGCGGTCAATCAAAAGCGGGACGGCTGTTTCCCAGGGAACAGTTACGCAGCGACAGTTGAGTAAAACTCTCCTACATCAAGCAACGCATCCAACACCGCGACCACAGCGAAAGCGACCGGCCATGGCCAGCACACCCCTCACATACACCGGCACGCCCAGCGTCGCGCAGTGGCAGAAGGACAGCAGCGTCGCGCTTGCCCGCCGCAGTGACGACAACGTTCTCGTCCGGATCGACGAACTCCTGAAGGAATACGAGACATGCGGGCATGAATATGCCCGGCTTCAGCTCAAGTCCGACCTGTTTTTTACGCTCGACTACTGGCTCAAGGTCTTCAAGCAGAAATCCGGCATGAGCAAGGGCCGCGAACCGGCGGTCTTTGCCCTGTACAAATTCACGGCCTTTTCGCTGGCCCAGATGCTCTCCTGCACGATCAACACCCTGCCGGAATATCTCGAGCGCCATTTCGGCCGCAAATTGACCTATCACGGCGAGCACCTCGATGTGGTCGGGTCGCTCGCGACCTATCTGACGCGCGCCGAAGTCGACAAGTACAGGATCGTCTTCCGCGACAAGAAGGCCTACATGTGGAACTGGCCCGGCAAGGGCACGGAACTGACCCTGCTCGACAAGCGCAAGCGCGCTTTGGCCAGCGGCGAAAAGCGGCAGCCCAAGAGCATGAAACTCGTGCTCGCGAATTCGGAAAGCGCGTCAAACCCGCGCGTATTCGGCCTGGCCAAATGGGGCGGCTTCGCCATGAGCATGAGCCGCGACCTCTACATGGCGCGTCATCACTGCGGGGAAGGCCAGGCCAATGTCGGCAATGGCGGCAATTTCTACCATTCGTCCTATCTCGCCGGAGACCCCGTTTTGTGTGCGGGGACCATCCTGATCGAGAACGGCATGATAAGGGCGATCTGCAACGACAGCGGCCATTATCAGCCCGACGAAGCCAACTTCATCAGCTTCCTGCAGGCGATGATGATGCACGGCATCGATGTCCAGACCGTGATGATCTACGATTACAGCAGAAAGCACCGGGTGACCGGGGCGGATTTCATCCAAAATCGCGGAAACTGGGCAAAGTTGCTGATCAGGGACCAGCAGACCGCCTATGGGCCAAACGACCTCGCCGCGCAGAAATATGCAACCGAAAAGACGGAGCACAAGCGCCAGGTCGCCACGCTCTGGAAACAGGCGGTGACGGGCGGAATCGTGGCCAACACGCAAGAGGGCCGTCTGTTCTTTGCCGAAAAGCTGCTGCGCAACTACACGACGCCCAACCAGAAGACCAAGCAGCCCTTCCAGCTCGACGTGAACACGACCTGGATCCTGGAGGTCATCGAGCGGGCGTTCGGGCCCGTGCCGGGCCCGCCGCCGAAAAACCCGCTGCCGCCCGGCTTGCTGCAGAAGGCCAAGGGGCTGCCGCCGGGGCAGCAGCACGGCGCTTTGCCGCCGCGCCGCCCCTGAGCTCGCGGAACCGGCGCGGCCGAACAGGCTCGCGCCGGCTGAGCGCGTCAGATCGCAAAGACGTTGAGATAACGCAGCAGCGAGATGATGCCGATCACGATCACGATGATCTGGACGACGTTCTTGATCTGCGCGTCGAGCGGCAGCATGCGAACGAGATAGAGCACGAGGCCGATGACCAGAACGGTGATCAGCAGCGAAATCAGAATGGACATGACTTAAATCCTTATGCCTCGGCCGGAAGCCGGCCCCCCGACGCCAGCACCGCGACGCTTTCGCGGCACATCAGCGCCGCAAAGTGAACGTCGCGGGGTGGGAATTGGTTCCGTTGGACGCGTTGGGCCGCCCTTTCCGTCATGGTCGGGCTTGTCCCGACCACCCACGTCTTCCGTCGTCGAGCGCTATGCCCAAGACGTGGATGCTCGCCACAAGGGCGAGCATGACGGGTTGTGTGTCATTCGCGGGCGCAGCGAAGCGAAGACCCGAGAATCCCGGAACGAGCAGGCACTGGTTTCCGGGATGGTAGGGTCAAGCCCGACCATGACGTGGGACCCTACCCCGCGATCCGCCCGAAATCCGCCACGGCGAGCGTCGCCTCGCGAAGCTGGTTCAGCAGGCGCAGGCGGTTGATGCGCAGCGCCGGATCGGGATCGTTGACCATCACCGCGACGAAGAAGGCATCGACCGCAGGGCGCAGTTCGGCCAGCGCCGCCATCGCGCCCTCATAGTCCTCGGCGGCGACGGCGGCGGTCGCCTTCGGCGTCGCCTGCGCGAGCGCGACCGCGAGCGCCTTCTCCTCGATCAGCCCGGCATCGGCAATGAGCCGGAGATCGGCGGCTTGAGCAAACGCGCCCTCGCCGTCCTTCTTCTCCTCGGCTTTCAGGATGTTGGCGGCGCGCTTGTAGCCGGCGAGCAGGCTTTTTCCGTCATCCGTTTCGAGGAAGCGCCCGAGCGCCGCGACGCGGCGGGTGATGAGGAGGAGGTCGTCGCTTCCTTCTCCCCTCGGGGGAGAAGGTGGCTGCGCAGCAGACGGATGAGGGACGTCTGCCGCAGTGCTGCCCTCATCCGTCACGGCGCTACGCGCCGTGCCACCTTCTCCCCCGAGGGGAGAAGGAGTCGCGCCCGCCAGAACCGCATCGACCAGATCATGCCGCGCGCCCTGATCGCGGAGCATGACCTTCAGACGGTCGTGGAAGAAGGAGAGGAGGTCTGGCGCGGTCAGAGCGGCAAATGCTCTTTCCAGCGCCTCCCGATTCGAAATTGCTTGCTCAGCGTGATTTGGCGTTGTTGCAAGTAGGACGGAAGCTATCCCATTGCCTCGGTATATCGCCGTCGCCGAAAGCAACGCCCGCGATAGCCCCAACCGCACCCCATTCTCAACCACCAACCTGATCACCCCCAGCGCCGCCCTGCGCAGCGCGAACGGGTCCTTGCTCCCGGTCGGCTTCTCGTCGATGGCCCAAAACCCCACCAGCGTGTCGAGCTTGTCGGCGAGCGCCACCGCCACCGAGACCGGATCGGTGGGCACGCGGTCGGAGGGGCCAAGCGGCTTGTAATGCTCCTCGATCGCGGCGCAGACCGAGAGGTGCTCGCCCTGCAACCCGGCATATTTCCGGCCCATCAGCCCCTGCAATTCGGGGAACTCGCCGACCATCTCGGTCGGCAGGTCGGCCTTGGCGAGCTTTGCCGCGCGCTCAGTGAGATCGGGATCGGCTCCGACGATCGGTGCCAGCTCCCGCGCCAGCGCCGCGATGCGCTGCACCCGCTCGCCCTGCGTGCCGAGCTTGGCGTGAAACACCACCCCGAGCTTGTCGAGCTTGGCCATGCGCTGGTCGAGCGGCGTTGTCAGATCGAGCCCGAGCTTGTCGGCGCTCTCCTTGAGCGTATCGAGATCGGGCAGGTCGCCCTTGTCGGTCGCGAAGAAATAGGCGGCGTCGGAGAGGCGGGCGCGGACGACGCGCTCATTGCCGGCGGTGATGGCTGCGCCGCCGTCGCTGGCGACGAGGTTGGCGGTCAGCAGGAAGCGGTTGGCGAGCGCGCCCGTCTCGGGGTTGCGCAGCACAAAGCACTTCTGGTTGGCGCGGATCGTCGCGCGGATCGTCTCGGCGGGAATATCGAGGAAGCGTTCCTCGAAGGAGCCCATCAGCACGACCGGCCATTCGACCAGCCCCGCGACCTCCTCCAGCAGGCCCTCATCCTCGACCAGTTCGAGCCCCTGCGCGAAGGCAAGAGTCTTCGCGTCGGCGAGGATGATTTCCTTGCGCCGGTCGGCATCGAGCACGACGCGCGCCTTCTCCAGAGACGAGACATAGTCGTCGAAGCGCCGCACCGTGATCGCGCCCGGGGCATGGAAGCGGTGTCCATAGGTGATGTTGCCGGAGAGGATGCCGTCGACCTCGAAGGGTACGATTTCGGGCTCCTCGGTCTCGGCTCCGAAGGTGCACAGGATCGTATGCAACGGCCGGACCCAGCGCAGGCTCGCGCCGGCGGCGGACGCCTTGCCCCAGCGCATCGATTTCGGCCAGGGGAAGCTGCGGATGATCGCGGGTACGATCTCGGCGATGGCGAGGTGAGTCTCCTGCCCCGGCTTTTCGATCACGGCGATGTAGCTGTCGCCCTTCTTGGGATCGCTGACGATGGTCGCCTGATCGAGCGAGGTGAGACCCGCAGCCTTGAGAAAGCCCTGCACGGCGGCGTCTGGCGCGCCGACGCGCGGACCCTTGCGCTCCTCGCGGATATCGCGCCCACGCACCGGCAGGCCGGCGATGTGGAGCGCCAGCCGGCGCGGCGTGGCGAAAGCCTTCGCGCCCTCATAGACCAGCCCGCGCTCGACCAGCGCGTCGGTGACGAGCCGGCGCAGATCGTCGGCCGCCTTGCGCTGCATGCGCGCGGGGATTTCCTCGGAGAAGAGTTCGAGCAGGAGATCAGGCATCAGTGGGCTCCCCCGCCCGCTGTCTTCAACCACGCCGCGCCACACGCCTTCGCCAGTTCCCGTACGCGCAGGATGTAGCTCTGGCGCTCGGTGACCGAGATCACGCCGCGCGCGTCGAGCAGGTTGAAGCTGTGGCCGGCCTTGAGGCACTGGTCATAGGCCGGCTGGACCATGAGATGACGCTCGCCGCTCTCGCCCTTTTCGAGCAGGGCCCGGCATTCGGCTTCGGCCTCGGCGAAGCGCCGGAACAGCGCGGCCGTGTCGGCATGCTCGAAATTGTAGCGGGAGTATTCCTGCTCGGCCTGCAGGAAGACATCGCGGTAGGTCACCTTGTCGGCCCCCTCGCCGCCGTTGAAGTTGAGCTCCATGATGCTCTCGACGTTTTGCAGATAGCAGGCGAGGCGCTCAAGGCCGTAGGTCAGTTCGCCCGCGACCGGCGCGCATTCGATGCCGGCGACCTGCTGAAAGTAAGTGAACTGGCTGACTTCCATGCCGTCGCACCAGCACTCCCAGCCCAGCCCCCAGGCGCCGAGCGTCGGGTTTTCCCAGTCGTCCTCGACGAAGCGGATGTCGTGCAGCAGCGGATCGAGGCCGATCGCCGCCAGCGAGTCGAGATAGAGTTCCTGCAGGTTCGGCGGGTTCGGCTTCAGGATGACCTGGAACTGGTAATAATGCTGCAGGCGGTTCGGATTCTCGCCATAGCGCCCGTCCTTGGGGCGGCGCGAGGGCTGGACGTAAGCCGCGTTCCAGGGCCTCGGGCCAAGCGAGCGCAGCATCGTGCCGGGATGCGAGGTGCCGGCGCCGACCTCCATGTCGTAAGGCTGCAGGATGACGCAGCCGCGCTGCGCCCAGAATTGCTGCAGCGTCAGCAGCAATCCCTGAAAGGAACGGGTCGGGTCCATCGCCGGGGATGGCGCGGGCATGGAATGCAAAGCGGAGGTGGAGGCGGACAAGGTCGTAGAGCCTTCCGGAATGTCTCGATATCGCGATTTACGCGTGCTTAGAGCATGATGCCGAAAAGTGGAAACCGGTTTTCGGGCGACATCATGCTCTAACCGTCTGTTTCAGAGGCGGATTCAGATTTTAGGTCGATTCGACCTAAAATCATCCGGCTCTCGGGTCTGCCCCCCGCCGCGGTCAAGCATGGCCGAGCCGGGAACCTGCGCGGACAGCTTTCGTTCATACGGCACGCGGTAGTCATCCAGGCAACCGCACGATCCGCGGCGTTCGGGGGCGAGCGCTTGAGCCGGACCGGCGGCATAACGCCAGCAGGAGTATCCCTATGCTGTCATCTCGCATCGTAACCGCCGCTTTCGGCGCCCTCGCCCTGACGGTCGCGGCGTTCGGCTCCGCGCCTGCAAGCGCAGCCCCGGTTTCCGCCGGCGCTGTGCAGACACAGGCGACCCAAGGCCAGGACGATCTCGTCCAGCAGGCGCAGTATTATTACGGCCCGCGTCGCTACTACGGACCACGCCGGCATTACGGGCCGCCGCGCTTCTACGGCCGGCCGGTCTACCGCCCGCGCTGCTTCGTGACCAACCGGCGCGTCTGGACCGGCTATGGCTGGGTGATCCGCCCCGTCCGCGTCTGCCGCTGAGCGGCGCAGGATGCGGCCGTTTTTTGGCCGCAGAATGAAGCCAGCCTGAACGACGCCGCTCTGCGCCGTTCAGGTTCGGTCTCATAGGGTTCACTATCGGAGTTGGGCGATCGACCGTGCGGCAGGGGCCGCCGGCGCCATGTCGAGGAGGATCAGACTCATGTTACGCAAGCTCGTTCTCGGTCTCGCGACCGCCGGCACGCTGGGTGGCGTCGCTTTCGTCGCGGCGCCGGCCATCGCCGCGCCCGTGGCCATGGCCCCGGTCCAGTCCATCGAGAAGCCGGGCGCTCTGCTGCAGCAGGCGCAATACTACGGCCCGCGCCGCTACTACGGACCGCGCCGTTACTATGGACCGCCGCGCTATTACGGACCGCGCCGCTATTACGGCCCGCGCTACTATGCGCCGCCGGTCTATGCGCCGCTGCCCTTCTACGGCCCGCGCTACTTCTACTGAGCCAGCGCGCGTCCATCGAGGGCAACGAGGCCGCGGTGGAGCGCTTCGCTCGCCTCGGTGAAGCCGCCCTCGGGTCGATTGAGAACGAAAGCCGGCAGCAAAGCTGCCGGCTTTCTGCTGTTCAGCGTGGCGGTGACGACGACGCGGATCGCAGGTCGGTCGGCAAGACCGTGGACCGGGCGGATCTGGACGCCGCCGAAGCCTGTCGCGAGTCCGGCCAGAATCTCTGCCAGCGCCTCGGCGCGGTGGATGATCGCGAGCTCGCCGCCCGGCCGCAGCAGGCGGCGCGCCGCCTTCAGCCAGTTCTCCAGCGCGCCATCGGCGACATGGGCGGCGCGCCGGTTGGGCACCGGCGAGGCGCGGGTCTCGCCTGCTGGATAAAACGGCGGGTTCATCGCGACGCAGGCGAAGCTTGCCGGCTGCAATCCCGCGGCAGCGAGTTTGCCCGCCGACGCCTCGACATCGGCCGCGACGACACGGACGCGTTCGGTCAGGCCGTTCGACTTGGCGTTCGCCTGCGCCAGGGCCGCGATCTCCGCGTCGCGCTCGACCAGCACCACATGCAGGGCCGGCTGCGTGAGCGCTGCTGCCAGCCCGACCGTGCCGACGCCCGCGCCGATGTCGAGCAGCGGACCCGCGCCGCGTTCGCCCAGCGCGGCTGCGAGCAAAATCGCGTCGCTTCCGGCGCGGTGGCCCTTTTTCGGCTGGCGCAGGATCAGGCGGCCATCGAGCAGCCGATCCTCGACGATCTCGCCGAGCGGCGATGCGAGGCCTGAATCAGCCATCGCGCAGTTCGGGCCCAAAGCCGGCGTCGACCAGCAGCGCGCGCGCCCGCATCCGGTCGGCCTCGCGCACCAGCAGCCGGCGCGGGAAAGCGCCGATCATGCCCTCCAGCGCACTGATGTGCTGGTCGGCGATCAGGCAGTCGAGATTGGCCGAGGCCAGCAACGCCTCGATGGCGCCGAGCAGGACGATGTCGTTGGTGCGGAGGAGTTCGTGCATGAGCGCCATGGAGCCCAAGCCGGCGGCGCTGCGCAAGTCCTGCTGCGTCAGCCATGCCGCGCCCAGGGTGCGGCGTCAGCGTCGGATTGCGGGGGCTGGCCACGCATGCGACGGTTGTGGCAAGGAAAAGACGCGCCGCAAGGCGCCTGGACTGGCCGGAGTGAACATGATGGGCGTCGTCGTCGCGTTCGAGGACAAGGAAGCGGGCCATGGAACCGGCAACGCCCGGATCGAGACGCTGGTCGATCTGACCCGCGCCGACATGGAGCGCGTCAATGCGATGATCCTGTCGCGCACGGGGTCCAACGTGACGATGATCCCCGAGGTCGCCAACCACCTGATCTCGTCGGGCGGCAAGCGGCTGCGCCCGATGCTGACGCTGGCGACGGCCGCGCTCGCGGGCTATCGCGGCGAGGGCCATGTCAAGCTCGCGGCCTCGGTCGAGTTCATGCACACGGCGACGCTGCTGCATGACGACGTCGTCGACCAGAGCGACATGCGGCGCGGCAAGCTCGCGGCGCGCATGCTCTGGGGCAACGAGGCCAGCGTGCTCGTCGGCGATTTCCTGCTCGGCCAGGCGTTCAAGATGATGGTCGAGGTCGGCTCGCTGCGTGCGCTCGACATTCTCTCCACCGCGGCGGCCGTGATCGCCGAAGGCGAGGTGATGCAGCTCGCCGTCGCCAAGAACACCGAAACCACCGAGGATGAATATCTGGCGGTGATCCGTGGCAAGACCGCCGAGCTCTTCGCGGCCGCCTGCGAGGTCGGGCCGGTGATCGCCGAATCGGGCAAGGCCCAGGCCTCGGCCTGTCGCAGCTACGGTCTGAATCTCGGCATCGCCTTCCAGCTCATCGACGACGCGCTGGATTATGGCGGCGTCGCCGCCAAGCTCGGCAAGAACACCGGCGACGATTTTCGCGAAGGCAAGATCACCTTGCCTGTGGTGCTCTCCTTTCGGCGCGGCGCCGAGAGCGAGCGCGCGTTCTGGCGGCGCACCTTGCAGGACGGCGAGATCAAGGACGGTGACTTCGAGGAGGCGCAGGGCATCATGCGTCGGCACCGCGCGCTGGACGATACGATCGAGCGCGCCGAGCACTACGCCAAGATGGCCAAGGATGCGCTCGGGCTGTTCCCGAATTCGGCGATGAAGCAGGCGCTGAACGAGACCGTCGATTTCTGCGTCTCGCGGGCGCATTGAAGGCTGCGGAGGCTACCGCAGAATCGTCGTCTTGACCCACCAGTGTGGGTGTTCGCGCGATAGTATCTTCGCCGCCGCCGCGCTTTGTCGGCAGTCGTCGAAGATGGCAAAGCAGGTCGCGCCAGAGCCCGACATGCGGGCAAGCCGGCAGCCCGGCGACGCGCGCAGCGCCGCCAGCACGGTGTCGATGACGGGCGCGACGTGGCGCGCGGGGACTTCAAGGTCGTTGCCGCTCGACGTCAGCGCGGCAATGAGCTCTGAAGGCGTTTGCGTCGGCGGCAGGATCGAGCGATTTGCGCCAGGCTTGGCTTCTCCCGCCTGCAAGCCCAACGCCTTGAACACCGCCGCCGTCTCGACAGGCACGCCGGGATTGACCAGTACGGCAAAGAGCTGCGGCAAGCGCAGCGGCGGGCCGAGCCGCTCCCCGACCCCCGCCATAACACGGGCACGCGAATCGAGGCAGACCGGCACATCGGCTCCAATCTTCGCTGCTACCCGCAGCAAGACAGGGTCCGACAACGGAATGCCGTTCAGCCGCGCCAGCAGCCGCAGAGCGCCGGCCGCATCGGCCGAGCCGCCTCCGATGCCGGACGCGATTGGTAGGCGCTTGACGAGATGGAAGCGGCCCAACGGCAACGGGCCGGTCTCCTCAGCCAGAATGCGGGCGGCGCGCAGGACGAGATTGCGCTCGTCAACCTCCAGTCCCGCTCCGCGCGGACCCGATATCGTCAGGCCGAGGTCAGAGCCCGGCTCCAGCCTCAACTCGTCGCCGACGCCGGCGAAGGCGACGAGGCTTTCGAGTTCGTGATAGCCGTCGGCACGGCGGCCGAGCACGCGCAGGTTCAGGTTGATCTTGGCGCGGGCGCGGGTCGTCAGCGCGGCCGGCATGCTGGCGCGCGACGGCGGCGGCTCAGCCGCCATCCTTCTTTGGTTCGGCTGCGTTGGCGGAGGGCGAATCCTCCAGCCCGCGCTCGATCTTGCGCTTGATCTTCTCCAGATCTTCCGGCTCGGGACCGAGGTCGCGAGCGGCATTCCACTGGAACCGCGCCTCAAGCTGGCGGCCGACCTTCCAGTAGACGTCGCCGAGATGGTCGTTGATCACTGGGTCGGAGGGGCGCAGCTCCATGGCGCGTTCGAGCTCGCGCGCAGCCTCCTCATAGCGCCCGAGCCGGAAGAAGGCCCAGCCGAGCGAATCGGTGATGTAGCCGTCGCGCGGGCGCAATTCGACGGCGCGGCGCAGCATGTTCAGCGCCTCGTCCAGCTTGAGGTGCTGGTCGACCAGCGAATAGCCGAGATAGTTCAGCACCAGCGCGCGCTCGCGGCCAAGCGGCTCCGGCATCAGTTCCAGCGCCTTGCGCAGATCGTCCTCGCCCTCGGGCCAGCGCTTGGTGCGCTCGCGAGCGATGCCGCGGAAATAGAACAGATCCCAGTTCGAGCGGCCCGGCGAAGCGAGCTTCGAGATCGCCTTGTCGTAGTTCTCGGCGGCTTCCGCGAAGAGTTTTCGCGAGCGATAGATGTTGCCGAGCGCCGAGAGCGCGTCGACATCGTCGGGCCGGTCGGTGACCAGCGCCTGCAGATGCTTCACGGCTTCCTCGGGCTTGCCGAGGCTTTCGAGCGCCAGTCCGGCCTGGATTTCGGCATTGGGCCGCAGCGGCGAGGTCGCCGGCATCTTTTCGTAGACGGCGACCGCGTCCTCGGGCTGCTTCGAACGTTCGAGAATGTCGCCGAGCGTCAGGATCGCGAGGTCATGGCCGGGGTCGAGGAAGATCGCCAGGCGCAGATAGAGCAGCGCCGCGGCCTCGTCGCCCTGCCGATTGCCGGCGCTGGCAAGGCCATAGAGCACTTCGGCCGCGCCCTGCTGGGGCGTGCCGACCTGCCGGGGCAAAGCTTCCTTCGCGGCCACACGCGCAAGGCCGTCGCGGACGATCGGATGGTTCGGCAGCAGGCGGTCGAACTCGCCATAGGTCGCGGCGGCCGCGTCGAAATTGCCGTTGCGCGCCTGGAAGCGCGCCCAGAGATCGACGAGGCGCAGCGTCGTCTTCTCGGCCTCGTAGGCGCTCCTGAGGCGCTTCTCGGCATCACCCTTGCGGCCGGCCGCATCGAGGATCAGCCCGGCGTGATAGTCGCGGAACAGGTTGTAGGAGGGCTCGCCCTTGAGACGATCCAGCGTCTCCAGCGCCTTGGGAGCCTGGCCGGAGCCGGCATAGGCCCAGGCCGAGAGCAGTGTCGCCGTGATGTCGGCGGCGCGGCCGCGTCCGCCGCGCTGGAGATGGTTGCGGGCGGTCTGGTAGCTCTTCTGCTTGATCGCGCGGATGCCGATCGCGAGCTGGGCGAGGCCGTTGCTGGGGTCGCGCTGGATCAGCTTCTCGGCGGCGCGGAAAGCGTCGGTCATCGCGCCATCGGCGAGGAAGGCGACGAAGCCGCGCTCCAGCAGGTCGCTGTTTTGCGGATCGCCCTTGATCGCCTCGCGCAGATAGACCGAGGCCGCGCCGAGATCGCGGCCGGCGCCGGCGACGATCGCCGCGAGATAGTTGCCTTCGAGGCTTTCGGCCGGTTCGAGCTGCTCGGTCGTGCGGGTGGCGGCAGCGCCTTGCGCGGCGGCCCCGGCCTGCAAAGCAAGCAAAAGCGCCAGGGCGACCGCCGTGCTGGGAACACGGCCCTTCATTCGAAACGTCACGATTGCCATTCTCCCTCGGTCCGCCGCCTTGCCTGTCGCGCAAGGCGCTTAGCGTCAGCTCGACCGGGACCGCTTCGCAGTAGGCCGTCAAGATGGCCGTTTCCGGGCGACCGGGCAAGCCGTTCGCCGGCGGCCGCGCCCAATTCCGTAGCAATCATGCAACAATCGCGCAAAAGTGCGACAGCGTGGGGCGTTTGGCCGATTTCGTTGCCGATACGTCAAGAATTTAGCGCTACGATTTTGGCGTTCGCATGTGTCGCGACGATTCGTCCAGGATCATTCCAATGAAAAAGCTTGTTCTCAGCGTTGCCGCCGTCGCCCTGCTCGCCGGGTTCGCTGCCGGCTGCGCGCAGCCCACGAAGCCGGCCCCGTCGGTCGTCCGCAAGGGCTGATCCGACTTCTCCAGTCGGAAGAAGACCAAAGGCGCGCCGCTCCCGCGGCGCGCCTTTTCATTTGCGCTGACGACATTTTCGGCGGAGCAGCCGGTCACATGTTCGAGTAGCCCGGCCCGCCACCGCCCTCGGGCACCGTCCAGGTGATGTTCTGCGCCGGGTCCTTGATGTCGCAGGTCTTGCAGTGGACGCAGTTCTGCGCGTTGATGACGAAGCGCGGTTCGGTCTTCGCTTCCGAGTCCTTGTAGACGACCTCGTAGACGCCGGCCGGGCAATAGAGCCGCGCCGGCTCGCCATAGACGGGCAGGTTCTGCGCAATCGGGATCGAGGGGTCGGCCAACTTGAGATGCGCCGGCTGGTCCTCCTCGTGATTGGTCGAGGACAGGAAGACCGATGACAGCTTGTCGAAGGAAATCTTGCCGTCGGGCCGGGGATAGACGATCGGCCTGACCTCGCTCAGGGGCTTGAGCGTCGCATGGTCGGGCTTGCCGTGCTTCAGCGTGCCGAAGGGCGACCAGCCGAAGAGCTGGTTCAGCCACATGTCGACGCCGCCGAGCACGATGCCGACCGTCGTGCCATATTTCGACCAGAGCGGCTTGACGTTGCGGACCGGCTTGAGGTCGCGCCCGATCGGGCTGTCGCGCCAGCTGTTCTCGATCTCGACGACCTCGTCATGCGAGCGCCCGGCGGCAAGCGCGGGAACCAGACCCTCGGCCGCCAGCATGCCCGACAGGATGGCGTTGTGGCTGCCCTTGATGCGCGGCACGTTGACGAAGCCGGCCGAGCAACCGATCAGCGCACCGCCGGGGAAGGAGAGCTTCGGCACCGACTGGTAGCCGCCTTCGGTGATGGCGCGCGAGCCGTAGGACAGCCGCTTGGCGCCCTCGAACAGGTCGCGGATCAGCGGATGCGTCTTGAAGCGCTGGAACTCGTCGAAGGGCGAAAGCGTCGGGTTGGTGTAGTTCAGGTGCACGACGAAGCCGACGGACACCAGATTGTCGTCGAAATGGTAGAGGAAGGAGCCGCCGCCGGTCGAGCCGTCGAGCGGCCAGCCGAAGGAGTGCTGCACCCGGCCCTTGTGGAACTTCTCCGGCTTGATCTGCCAGATTTCCTTGAGGCCGATGCCGTATTTCTGCGGCTCGCGATCCTTGTCGAGGCCGAACTTGCGGACCGCGATCTTGGAGAGCGAACCGCGCGCGCCCTCGCCCAGCAGCGTATAGCGGCCGCGTAGCTCCATGCCGCGCGTATAGCGCTCGGATATCGTGCCATCCTTGGCGATGCCCATGTCGCCGGTCGCGACGCCGAGCACCGCGCCGTTCTCATCGAAGAGCAACTCGGCCGCAGCGAAGCCCGGATAGATCTCGACGCCGAGCGCCTCGGCCCGGCCGGCTAGATATTTCGCCACCAGCCCGAGCGAGCCGACGAAGTTGCCGTGATTGTTCATCAGCTTCGGCATGCCGAAATTGGGCAGGCGGATGCCGTTGGGTTCGGTCAGGAAGTAGAAGATATCCTCGCTGACTTCGGTGGTCAGCGGGCGGGCGTCGTCCTCGCGCCAATCAGGCAACAGCTTGTCGAGGCCGATCGGGTCGATGACGGCGCCCGACAGGATATGGGCGCCGACCTCGGCACCCTTCTCGACCACGACGACCGTGATGTTCTCGTCGAGCTGCTTCAAGCGGATCGCGGCGGCAAGGCCGGCGGGACCGGCGCCGACGATGACGACGTCGTAGTCCATGCTCTCGCGCGGTTCGCTCTGCGCTTCCTCGAGATTCATGCCGCCCTCCGAGAGGCCACACGGGCCCCAATTCTGAATAGTTTATATATGAACTATATCGCCCGCCCGTTCAAGCCACGCGCTGCGCCAGTCTGGAAACCCTCTATCGAAGGGCGCGTTCCAATTTGCAACCGCGCCGGCTCGCGAAGATGGCGGCGGGCGTGCTAGAACCGGTTGCGATGATCGCCACAGACACACCAAACCCTGCCGAACTTCTCGCCTGGTACGCCGAGATGGGTGTGACCGAGGCGTTGGACGAAGCGCCGCACGACCATTTCGCGGATGCGCCACGGCAAGCCGCGCCAGCGGAGCGCCGGACGCTGCCGCCGCGCCTCGTCGCCTCGCCTGCAGCGCGGCCGGCCACCCCTGCCGCGCTGGCGGCTCCCGACGAGGCTGCGCTCGGCGCCAGGGCCATGGCGCAGGGCGCAATGAGCCTCGACGCGCTGAAGGAGGCGCTGTCGCTTTTCGAAGGCTGCGCGCTGAAGGCGACGGCCAAGAACCTCGTCTTCGCCGACGGCAACCCGGCTGGACGCGTCATGCTGGTCGGCGAGGCGCCGGGCGCGGAAGAGGACCGCGTCGGACTGCCCTTCGTCGGCAAATCGGGCCAGTTGCTCGACCGGATGCTGGCCGCGATCGGCCTCAGCCGGAAGGAGCATGTCTACATCGCCAACCTTCTGCCCTGGCGGCCGCCGGGCAACCGCACGCCGACGCCGCAGGAGGTCGCGATCTGCCTGCCCTTCATCCAGCGCCAGATCGAACTCGCCGACCCCGACATCCTGATCTGCGTCGGCGCGCCCTCGACGCAAGGGCTGCTCGGCCTGACGGGCATCCTCGCCTCGCGCGGCAAATGGCTGGAATACGACACCGGAACGCGCAAGATTCGGGCGATGGCGACGCTTCATCCAGCCTATCTGCTGCGGCAGCCGCTACAGAAACGGCTGGCCTGGCGCGACTGGCGGGCGCTGAAGGCTGCGCTGGACCAGCCCGCGACACCGTGACGCCGCGTCGCCATGTCCGTTTGGGCGGCAGGCCGGCTGGTCTAAACCTGCATTCTGGCGTTCGGCCCGGGACTGGAACATAGTCCTTCGGAACCGGATGCGAGACATGGCAACAGCCGGGGGGCTGACATGACGATCGACGCGTTTCTGCTGTCGCGAATCCAGTTCGCCTTCACGATCTCCTTCCACATCGTCTTCCCGGCCTTCACGATCGGGCTCTCGGCCTATATCGCGACGCTGCTCGGGCTCTGGCTCAAGACCGGGGACCAGAAGTTCCATCTGCTGGCGCGGTTCTGGACCAAGATCTTCGCCGTCTCCTTCGCGATGGGCGTCGTCTCCGGGATCGTGCTGTCCTACCAGTTCGGCACCAACTGGAGCCGGTTCTCGGTCGTCGTCGGCAACGTCATCGGGCCGCTGATCGGCTACGAGGTGCTGACCGCGTTCTTCCTCGAGGCCTCGTTCCTCGGCGTGATGCTGTTTGGCTGGAAGCGCGTGCCGCCCTGGCTGCATTTCCTATCGGCCTGCATCGTCGCCGGCGGCACCGCGATGTCGGGCTTCTGGATCCTCTCGGCCAATAGCTGGATGCAGTATCCGGCCGGCCACGAGGTTCGTGACGGCATCGCCTACCCGCTCGACTGGGTGCAGATCATCTTCAACCCGACCTTCCCCTTGCGCTTCGCTCATATGATGACGGCGGCCTATCTCACCACCGCCTTCGTCGTGCTGGCGACCGGCGCGCGCCACCTCATGGCCGGGCACCGGACCGAATCGGCCCGGACGATGGTGCGGATGGCGATCCTGATGATCGCGATCACGGCCCCCGCGCAGGCGTTGATCGGCGATTTCCATGGCAAGCAGACAGCCAAATACCAGCCGGCCAAACTCGCCGCGATCGAGGCGCACTGGGATTCGTCCAAGCCCGCCCCGCTCGTGCTCTTCGCCTGGCCCGACGAGGCGGCCGGCGTCAACCGCTTCGAGATTTCGATCCCCGGCCTCGCCAGCCTGCTGACCCATGGCAGCATGGACGCGCTCTTCCCGAGCCTGAACGATTTCGCGGTCCAGGACCGTCCGCCGGTGAAGGTGCCGTTCTTCGCCTTCCGGCTCATGGTCGGCATCGGCGTTCTGATGATCGGTTTCGGCTGGCTCGGCGCCTGGCTGTGGTGGAAGGGCGCGGTCTTCGAGGAGCGGCGCTGGCTCTGGGTCGCGCAATACACCTGGCCGGCCGGCTTCACCGCGATCCTGTCGGGCTGGTTCGTCACCGAGGTCGGCCGCCAGCCCTGGATCGCGACCGGCGTGCTGCGCTCGAAGGACGCGGTCTCGCCGATCACCACGCTGGAGGTCGCGATCTCGCTGGCGCTGTTTGTCTGCGTCTATTGCGTCGTGTTCACGGCCGGGATCCTGCTGATCAACCGGCTGATCGACAAGGGCCCCGACGAGATCACCGGCGAGGACCCGCCCGAGCAGCCCTCGAGCCGGCCGCTCAAGGCGGCGCAGGCGCCCGCGTCCGATCTCTTCGGCGACGGCCATCCCGGCGACGACCGCATCCAGCCCCAGACCTGAGGGAGCAAAGACCATGGAATGGTATCTTCCCGTGATCTGGGCCGGGCTGATCGGCACCGCCGTGATGCTCTATGTCGTGCTCGACGGTTTCGACCTCGGCATCGCCATCCTGTTCCCGACGACGAAGGACGAGGGCGAGCGCGACCAGATGATGAACTCGGTCGCTCCCTTCTGGGACGGCAACGAGACCTGGCTGGTGCTGGGCGGCGGCGGTTTGTGGGTCGCGTTTCCACAGGCCTACGCCATCATCATGCCGGCCTTCTACATTCCGGTGATCCTGATGCTGCTGGCGCTAATCTTCCGGGGCGTCGCCTTCGAATTCCGCTGGGTCGCCAAGCCGCATCACCGGATCTGGGACCTCGCCTTCTGGCTGGGCTCGACCATCGCCGCCTTCGCGCAGGGGCTGATTCTCGGCGGCATGATCCAGGGCATCACGGTCGCGAACGGGCAGTTCGCCGGCGCGCCGTTTGACTGGGCGACGCCCTTCACCTTCATGTGCGGCGCCGGCGTCGTCGTCGGCTACGGGCTGCTGGGCGCGACCTGGCTGATCTACAAGACCGAGGGGCCGGTGGCGGAGCGGGCCCGAGGCCAAGCAAAATCGCTGCTCATCGGCCTGATGGTCTTCGCGGTCGTCGTCTCGCTCTGGACGCCCTATGCCCATCCGCGCATCGCCGAGCGCTGGTTCAACCTCTCGAACCTCGTGCTGCTCTGGCCCTTCCCCCTGCTGACGGCCTTCTGCGCCTTCATGGCCTGGAAGCGGCTGCATGGGGCGCATGAGTTCACGCCCTTCGCCTTCACCATCGCGATCTTCGTGCTGTGTTTTCTGGGGCTGGCGATCTCGAACTACCCCTATCTCGTGCCGCCGAGCCTGACGATCTGGGACGTGGCGGCGACGCCGGCCTCGCATATCTTCGTGCTGATCGGGGTCTCCTTCCTGCTGCCGATGATCCTGTTCTATACGGCGTTCGTGTACTGGACCTTCCGCGGCAAGGTGAAGGCCGAGGGCGGATATCACTGAGGACGGAACCGCCTTGCGCGCGCCGGGTTGAATGACGGCTTGAGTTCCGGCCGCGTCTCCCCGAGATTGCGCGGAGCTTTTCCGGGGACGACGCCATGCAGTGGGAAGATTATCGCCAGTCCGAGAATGTCGAGGACCGGCGCGGCGATGGCGGCGGCGGCACCTTTGCCGGCATCCCCGGCGGGCGCGGCGGCATGGGCATCGGCACGATGGTGGTGCTCGGGCTCGTCGGCTGGGCGCTGGGCATCGATCCGCGCCTGCTGATCGGCGGGGCGGAGCTGATCGGCGGCATCGGCGGCCGGCAGGCGCCGACGCAGGAGACGCGCAAGTCGTCGGGGCCGCCGACCGACGAGATGGGCCGCTTCGTCTCGGCCGTGCTGGCGCAGAACGAGGACGTCTGGTCGAAGGTGCTGCCGCAGCAGGCCAACACCCGCTATGTCGCGCCGCGCCTCGTGCTGTTCGACCGCGTTTCCAGCTCGGCCTGCGGCACGGCGCAGTCGGCGATGGGGCCGTTCTATTGCCCGCCCGACAAGCGGGTCTATCTCGATTTGTCGTTCTTCCAGGAGATGCAGCGCAAGCTCGGCGGCGGCGGTGATTTCGCCTATGCCTATGTCGTCGGCCACGAGGTCGGCCACCACATCCAGAACCTGATTGGCATCCTGCCCAAGGCCAACCAGTTGCGCGAGCGTTCCTCCGAGCGCGACGCCAATGCGATCTCGGTGCGCATCGAATTGCAGGCCGACTGCTTCGCCGGCGTCTGGGCCAACAACATCCAGGCGATGGGGCGCATCGACCAGGGCGATGTCGACGAAGCCATGAAGACCGCCGCCGCGATCGGCGACGACCGGCTGCAGAAGGCCTCGCAGGGTCAGGTCGTGCCCGATTCCTTCACGCATGGTTCCTCGGCGCAGCGCACGCGCTGGTTCACCACCGGCCTGCGCTCAGGCTCGATGCAGAGCTGCGACACGTTCAAAGCGCAGCAGCTTTAGAACCTGTTGATTGACATGGAAGCACGCCGTCATTCCGGGCGAAGCGAAGCGCAGACCCGGAATCCATCATAGAGCGCCGCCGTGCTTTATGATGGATTCCGGATCGGCGCGGCTTTTCCGATTGTCCGGAATGACGGCGTCGTTCGGTATAAAATTAGCGCGCCCTTAGCCGCCGTACTGCGCGTCGGTGACGTGCTCCATCCAGTCGACCGGTGAGCCGTTGAGCTTTTCCTGAAGCGCGATGTGGCTCATCGCCGTGGTCGCGGTTGCGCCGTGCCAGTGCTTTTCGCCGGGCGGAAACCAGACGATGTCGCCGGCCCTGACCTCCTCCACCGGCCCGCCTTCGCGCTGGACCCGCCCGCAGCCGGCCGTGACGATCAGGGTCTGCCCGAGGGGATGGGTGTGCCAGGCCGTCCGCGCGCCCGGCTCGAACGTCACCAGCGCGGTGGCGATGCGCGCGGGTTCGGGCGGATTGAAGAGCGGATCGACCCGGACCGTGCCGGTGAAATACTCCGCCGGGCCCTTACCCGAGGGCTGCGAGCCGCTGCGTTTGATCTCCATGCCCGTTCTCCTGCTTTCGCCGCAGCCGCATCCGGCGCCAGCATAATCCGACAATGACGGGATAGAGCGCCTTTGCGGCGAAGCCGCGACGCCCAGAGCCGGATCCGATCAGTTTGAACCAATCTGATCGGTAAATCCGCCTCTAAACTCATGATAGAGAACGCGTTATCCGATCGGATTGCGGCGCAATCTGATCGGCGCGTGCTCTAGACGCCGGCGCGCTCGCGCCTGACCGAAAGCCGGCGCGGCGCGCCGCCGAGACGGCCGGCGAGCACGATGCCCTTGGGCACGACGAGACCGGCGCGCAGCCGCCTTGCCCCAAACGAGATCGCCGCGCGCTCGCGCAGCGAGCCGGCGACGCCGCGCAGCGGGATCAGGCCGGGCATGTCGGGCGCGAGCATCAGATGCCGTTCGACGACCTGGGCCCAATGCGCTTGCGGCACGTCGCCGGCCTCGAGCAGGAGCAGCCAGTCGCCGCGCGCCTGCGCCCCGCCGAGATGCCAGCCTTCGGCGCCGCCCGCACGCAGATAACTCGCACCCGTGGCGTCGGCCAGGCGCTCGACATCGCTGTCGCCGGCGGCATCGACCACGACGGCATGCCCGAGAAACCCGTCGGCAACGGCGGGGATCAGGACCGAGAACGTCGCGGCGAGCAGATTGGGCGAGCCATCGGCCCGGATCACGGCTGTGAGCATGTGCAATCCATATGGCGCAGCGCAGCATGTCGCAATCCTGTCACTTGCAATCTGTTCCTGATATGTTCACATTGAAGGCAGAGAAACATGCCGATTCCCGGCTGCTTTCAGGACGGTTCAGCGCCATGGCCTCAAGCCCGCACCCTGCAACGCCCTCTGCCAGGCCCTCGGCCCGGCCGATCGCGGCGCGCATGCTGCGGCGGCAGGATGGCGAGCCCGCCTCGATCTCGGCGCGCGTCGCCCCCGTCGATCCATTGGCCTATGCCGGGCACCGGATCGACCCCGAGCGGCGACGCGGGCGTGGCGCAACGATCAACCCCGGCGGACGCTTCGAAGCCGAGCAGCGCATCAGCGATGATGATGGCTGGGGCACGCTGGGCGAATTGCCGGCGTTCAGGACCGAGGTCTCGATCGAGAAGCCGCGCACGATCATCACCAAAAACGATTCGCCCGATATCTCGTTCGACCGCTCGATCAACCCCTATCGCGGCTGCGAGCATGGCTGCGTCTACTGCTTCGCGCGGCCGAGCCACGCCTATCTCGGCCTGTCGCCGGGGCTCGATTTCGAGAGCAAGCTGACGGCCAAGCCCGATGCGGCGCTGCTGCTGGAAAAAGAGCTCTCGGCCGCCTCCTACCAGCCGCGCACGATCGCAATCGGCACCAACACCGATGCCTATCAGCCGATCGAGAAGAAGCTGCGGATCATGCGTTCGATCCTGGAGGTGCTGGAGCGTTTCAACCACCCCGTCGGGATCGTGACGAAATCGGCGCTGGTCCAGCGCGACATCGATATCCTCGCGCCGATGGCGGCCAAGGGGCTGGCCAAGGTCGCGATCTCGCTGACGACGCTCGACCCCAAGGTCGCGCGCACCATGGAGCCGCGCGCCGCCTCGCCCGCCAAGCGCCTGGAGACGATCAGGGCGTTGTCGGAAGCCGGCATCCCCGTGACGGTGCTGGTCGCGCCGATCATCCCCGCGATCAACGAGCACGAGATCGAGCGGATTCTCGACGCGGCGAAGGCGGCCGGCGCGCGCGAGGCCGGCTATGTGCTGCTGCGGCTGCCGCTGGAGGTGAAGGATCTCGTGCAGGACTGGCTCCTGACGCATCATCCCGACAAGCTGCGCCATGTCGTCTCGCTGATCCGCTCGACGCGCGGCGGCAAGGATTACGACGCCGCCTGGGGCCAGAGGCAGGTCGGTTCGGGTCCCTATGCCTGGATGATCGGCCGCCGTTTCGAGAGGGCGGCCGAGCGGCTCGGCTTCAACGGCACGCGGCTGAGGCTGCGCAGCGACCTGTTCCTGAAGCCGGAAAAGGAGAAGGCGCAGTTGAACCTGTTCTAGATGAACGGTCTCGGCCATAAGCCGGGCATGACCGCCGATTTCAGCCGCGAGACGAAAGCCATCGCCGAGGGCTTCTGGCCGCTGGCCGGGGTCGACGAGGTCGGGCGCGGACCGCTGGCCGGGCCGGTGGTCGCGGCGGCTGTCATTCTCGATCCCGCATACGTGCCAGCCGGTCTCGACGATTCAAAGAAGCTGAGCGTGGCGCGGCGCGAGACGCTGTTTGAAGAGATCGCCGAATCGGCGCTCGGCATCGGCGTCGGCAGCGCGACGGCTGTCGAGATCGACGCGCTCAACATCCGGCAGGCGACATTGCTGGCGATGCGGCGGGCGATCGCGGCGCTGCCACTCTTACCGGCCAAGCTGCTGGTCGACGGCAATGACCCGCCGGTGCTGGCCTACCCCTGCGAGGCGATCGTCAAGGGCGATGCGCTGGTCGCCTCGATCGCGGCGGCATCGATCGTCGCCAAGGTGACGCGCGACGCGATGATGGCGCGGTTGTCGCAACGCTACCCGGCCTATGGCTTTGCCGGCCATGCCGGCTACGGCACGGCCGTGCATCGCGCCGCGATCCTGAAGCATGGTCCCTGCCCCGAGCACCGCTTCTCGTTTGCGCCGGTGAAGGGCGTCTGGCGGCGCTGAGGCGCTGGCCGGGCATTAACCTGCGGTTAGGAATTCGCCTTGTTCGCCAAAGGGCTAGGCAAAAACTGCAGCCCCAAAACGAGACGGATTTATTTCAACCGGGAAACCCGGCTTTTACCCTGACTCGCCATGATCGCGACTGTTGAAGTTGCGTAATGGTCTGGGCGTCATGGGTATCTTGCGTACCGGGACCACCAGCGCCGCCGTCCGGATTCAAGTCTCGCGTACCGGACGGCCCGCGCTGGAGTCCCGGATGAAGGCCACGAGCCTTCGTCACGAAAAAACCGGCCTTCCTCCGGGACTGCCGCTCGATCAGGTGCTCGTCGGCGACTGCGTCGCCGCGATCGACGCCCTGCCCGCGGCCAGCGTCGATCTCGTCTTCGCCGACCCGCCCTACAACCTCCAGCTCGGCGGCGATCTGCGCCGGCCCGACGACAGCCTCGTCGACGCCGTCGATGACGACTGGGACAAGTTCTCGTCCTTTGCCGAATACGACGCCTTCACCCGCGCCTGGCTCACCGCCTGCCGCCGCGTACTGAAGCCCGACGGCGCGATCTGGGTGATCGGCTCCTATCACAACATCTTCCGCGTCGGCTCGATCCTGCAGGATCTCGGCTACTGGATGCTGAACGACATCGTCTGGCGCAAGGCCAACCCGATGCCGAATTTCCGCGGCCGCCGCTTCACCAACGCGCACGAGACCCTGATCTGGGCGGCGCGCGGCGAGCGCTCGAAATACACCTTCCACTACGAGGCGCTGAAGGGCGGCAACGACGATCTGCAGATGCGCTCGGACTGGTATCTGCCGCTCTGCACAGGCGAGGAACGGCTGAAGGACGGCGCGGGCGCGAAAGTGCATCCGACGCAGAAGCCCGAGGCCCTGCTCGCCCGCGTCATGCTTTCGGCAAGCAATCCCGGCGACGTCATCCTCGACCCGTTCTTCGGCACCGGCACGACCGGGGCCGTGGCGAAGGCGCTCGGGCGCCATTTCATCGGCTGCGAGCGCGACGGCGTCTATGCGGAAGCCGCCAAAAAACGCATCGCCGCGATCACACCGCTGCCGCCGGAAGCCTTCGCGACCGCGCCCTCGAAGCGCAGCGAACCGCGCGTGCCGTTCCTCAGCCTCGTCGAGGCGGGGCTGGTCAAGGCCGGCGAAGTCGTCACCGACGAAAAGCGCCGCCACAAGGCGATCATACGCGCCGACGGTACGCTGATGCTGGGCCCGGCGGTCGGCTCGATCCACAAGACCGGCGCGCTGGCGCAGGGTTTGCCCGCCTGCAATGGCTGGACCTTCTGGCATGTCGAGCGGGCAAGCGGGCTCGTGCTGCTCGACATACTGCGCGGCGAGATCAGAGCGGAGATGGCGGCGGCCTGAGCGCCGCCAGTTCATCCGGCAGCCAGAGTTTCCTCGACCACCCTCGGATTGCGCGCGATCATCGCAAGCAGGACGCGCGCCGGACCTTCGGGCGCGCGCCGCTTCTGCTCCCAGTTGCGCAACGTGCCCGGCGAAACCCCGATCCGTCGGGCGAAAGCGACCTGCGACAGTTTGGTCCGGGCGCGAACCGCTGCGACATCGACCTGCGCGGGGACGTGAATCCGCAGGCCCTGCACTTGTTCGCCTCTGGCATAGGCGCCTGCCTCGCCGAGGCTGCTCATCAAGCCCTCAAAATCGGCGTCTTTCATCTCGGCCTCCGAAAATCAGCCAAAAGGTCGCGCGTCACGCCAGCCAAGGCCTGCCGCTGCGCGGATGTCAGGTCATCGGCTTCGTTTTTGGCGAAAACCCAGAGAAGCACGGCTGGGAATCCGGCAGAATGAAACCAGTAGATCACGCGGCCGCCACCACGCTTGCCTCGTCCAGCCAAAGGAATGCGCGCCTTTCTCAAGCCGCCGGTGCCTTGAATGACGGCCCCGATCATCGGATCGGCGGCAATCGCATCAACGACCGCCGCCCGCTCCTCCGACGTCATCAGGCGGTCGGCTCGCGTCAGATATCCCGGCGTCTCGACGACGGATGAAAGGCCGCTCATCTCGGAATCATACGCCAATGACGCACTACGTCAATGGCGTACTTACCGAACTCCGCCAGACGGCCTGAGCGCCGCCAGCCCCATCTCGACCACCTTCAACATCAAGCTCGACAATGGCTCTTCGCGCAGGCGCAGGAGGGGCGTGAAACGCATGCCGGCGGGCGCCGGCGTTGTCGTCGCCGCCTGCGCGACAAACACGGTCAGTTCCAGCGGGAAATGCGTGAAGACGTGGCGCACGGGCGCGGGCAGCCTGCGCCAGCGTGCGGCCACGGGCGCGTCCTGCACTGCGCCATCCATCTCGTATCTGGCGCCCCAATCGCTGGTCGGCACTTCCGCCATGCCGCCGAGCAGGCCCTTTGGCGGGCGGGTGCGCAGCAGGACCGCGCCGTCCTCGCGCAGCAGCACGAAGGCGGCGCCGTAGCGCGTGACGCCCGCCTTCTTCGCCGCCTTGCGCGGAAAACTCTCCTGCGTGCCTTCGACCCGCGCGCGACAGGGCTCGCGCCAGGGACAGAGTGCGCAAGCCGGCGAACGCGGCGTGCAGATCGTGGCGCCCAGATCCATCAGGGCTTGAGCGAAATCGCCCGGACGGGCCGTTGGCAGCAGAGCGAGCACGTGGTCCCTGATCGCCGGTTTTGCGCCGGGCAAGGCTTCCTCGATGGCGAAGAGCCGGGTCATGACGCGCTCGACATTGCCGTCGACTGCGGCGGCCGGCCGGTCGAAGGCGATCGCGGCGACCGCGCCGGCGGTATAGGCCCCGATGCCCGGCAGACTGCGAAGCGCCTCCTCCGTATCGGGAAACAGCCCGCCATGGCTTTCGACCACAGCCTTGGCGCAAGCGTGGAGATTGCGGGCTCGGGAGTAATAGCCAAGGCCGGCCCAGGCCTGCATGACCGCCTCGGAGGGCGCCGCCGCCAGCGCCTCAACGGTCGGGAAACGCGCCATGAAGCGCTCGAAATAGGGTTTGACGGCCGCGATCGTGGTCTGCTGCAGCATGATCTCGGAGGCCCAGACCCGGTAGGGATCGGCGCGTTCGCCGGGCAGCGCGCGCCAGGGCAGCACGCGGCGATGCCGGTCGTACCAGGCAAGGAGATCGGCGGCGCGGGCTGAGGCGGGCATTGCAGGGGTGTAGCGCGCCGAACGATTTGGACAAGAGTTCGACCGCATGCAACGCACAGTCTTGCCGCTACAGTCTTGCCGCTACAGTCTCGCTCCCGCACAATGGCGCATGGCTCCCAAACCCCTCGCGGATCTGATCGACGACTGTCTTGCGCCCGCGCTCGCGGCGCAGGGGTTTGCCGGGCGCGCCATCGTCTCGCTCTGGCCAGAAATCGTCGGCGAGCGGCTGAGCCAGCGTACGCGCCCGCTCAAGATCGACTGGCCGCGCCGGCGTCCGGCTCCCGGCGAGATGTCGGAGCCGGCGACGATGGTCGTGAGGGTCGAGGGCGCTTTCGCGCTGGAGATGCAGCAACTCGCGCCGCTCGTGCTGGAGCGGGTCAACACGCATCTTGGCTGGCGCGCCGTCGGTAAGCTCGTGCTGAAGCAGGGGCCGGTCGATGCGCCGGCCCAGCGCAAGGCCGCGGCCCCGCCCGATCCTGCCGTGGTGGCGCAGGTGGCGAGCCAGGTCGCGGGCATCGCCGATCCCGGCCTGCGCGAGGCTCTGGCGCGGCTTGGCCAATCGGTGGCGCAGCGGGCGCGAGCGGACGCCGACACGGCTTCGTGAGCGTGCGCCTGCCGTGCCGAACCGATCTTGCCACAATCGTGATGGCGACTATGGTCCGGGCAAGGTTTTTAAATTTCAAGGATCGATCGTGATGACGAACAGGCGACAGCTTCTGACGGCTACGGCCGGGCTCGCGGCAGCCGTGACGCTGGGTGCGCGCGGGGCGCAGGCCCAGGCCGACCTGACGACGGCAGGGCCGCTCGGCGATGTCTGGCTCGGAAAGGACGACGCCAAGGTCACGATCATCGAATACGCCTCGCTGACCTGCGGCCACTGCGCCGCCTTCCACAAGGACACCTGGCCGGCGTTGAAGGCCAAGTACATCGACACCGGCAAGGTGCGTTTCACGCTGCGCGAATTCCCGCTCGACCCGCTGGCGACCGCAGGCTTCATGCTGGCGCGCTGCAACGGCAACGACAAATACATCGCCATGACCGACATGCTGTTTGCGCAGCAGCGGGCCTGGGCCTTCACGGACAAGCCTGTCGATGCCTTGTCCAGCATGGTCAAGCAGGCCGGTTTCACACAGGATTCGTTCGAGGCCTGCTTGAAACGGCAGGATATCTATGACGCCGTCACGCAAGTGAAGGATCGTGGGGCCAAGGCTGGCGTCGACTCGACGCCGACCTTCTTCATCAACGGGCAGAAGCGTTCAGGTGCGCTTACGATCGCCGAATTCGACAAGATCCTCGAGCCGCTCGTCGCGGGCTGAGGACGCGCGGGGTTTGTCCTTCTCCCCTTGGGGGAGAAGGTGGCCCGGCGCAGCCGGGTCGGATGAGGGACGGATGGCAGGGCGGCGCGTGACTTCCCTCATCCGTCCGCTTCGCGGCCACCTTCTCCCCCGAGGGGAGAAGGAATAATGCAGCTGACGCGCCTCAAGCTCACCGGCTTCAAGACCTTCGTCGAGCCGACGGAATTCCTGATCGAGCCGGGGCTGACCGGCGTCGTCGGCCCCAATGGCTGCGGCAAATCCAATCTCGTCGAGGCCCTGCGCTGGGTGATGGGCGAAAGCTCGTTCAAGAACATGCGCGGCTCGGGGATGGACGACGTCATCTTCGCCGGCTCCAACGAGCGGCCCGGCCGCAACATGGCCGAGGTCGCGCTGACCCTCGACAATGCCGACCGCAAGGCGCCCGCCGCCTTCAACGAAACCGACGTGCTGGAAGTGACGCGGCGGATCGAGCGCGACGAGGGCTCGACCTATCGCGTCAACGGCAAGGAGGTGCGCGCGCGCGACGTGCAGCTGCTCTTCGCCGACGCCGCCACCGGCGCGCGCTCGCCGGCGCTGGTCCGGCAGGGCCAGATCAGCGAGATCATCTCGGCCAAGCCGCAATCGCGCCGGCGCATTCTGGAGGACGCGGCTGGCATCGCAGGTCTTCACAGCCGCCGGCACGAGGCGGAGTTGCGCCTGCGCGGCGCCGAAGAGAACCTCACCCGGCTGGAGGACGTGCTCGGCGAGATCGACGGGCAGATCGAGGGCCTGCAGCGGCAGGCCCGGCAGGCGTCGCGCTATCGCAGCCTCGCCGCCGACATCCGTCGCGCCGAAGCGATGCTGGCGCTGATCGCGCATCAGGAGGCGCGCACGCAGGAAGCACAGGCCGAACGCGCGCTGGAGGCCGCCGTGCGCGGCGTCGCCGACCAGACCGGCGTGCAGGCGGAAGCCGCCCGGCTTCAGGCCATCGCGGCGCACGCTCTGCCGGCCCTGCGCGAGAACGAAGCCGGTGCGGCCGCCGCGCTGGTGCGCCTGAAGCGCGGGCTCGACGAATTGGAGGCCGAGAACCGGCGGGCGAAGCAGCGCGGCGAGGAACTCGGCAAGCGGCTTCAGGAGTTGCAGGGCGATCTCGCCCGGCAGGAGAATGTCGCGCGCGACGCCAGCGAAAGCCTGTCGCGTCTGGCGCAGGAAGACGAGGAACTGGCCCGCGACGGAGCAGCGGCGGCCGCGACCGCCGGTGCGGCGACCAGTGGCCTGACCGAAGCCGAAACCGCGCTCGCGACGACCGAGGCTGAGCATGCCGCCGCGCAGGCTGCCCTGTCCGACCTCGGCGCAAGGCGCGCCGCGCTGGAGCGCGCCCTGCGCGAGGCGCGTGAACGCCTGACCCGCGCCACGACCGAGCGCGAGCGCCTCGTCCGTGATCTCGCAGCGCTCGATGCCAGCACGGCCGCGACACCGCTCGAAGCGCTGCGCGAGGCGGTCGAACATCAGGACGCGGGAATGCGCGAGGCCGATGCGACGGCGGCCGCCGCCCGCGCGGCACTGGCGGCGGCGCGCGAGCGCGAGGCGCAGTTGCGCGGTCCGCTGGCCGAGGCCGACCGCAAGGCGCAGCGGCTGGAAACCGAAATCAGGACGCTGCAGAAGCTGCTCGCGCCAGCGACGGGCGATCTCTGGCCCGCCATCATCGAGTCGATCAGCGTGGCCAAGGGTTTTGAGACCGCGCTGGGCGCGGCGCTCGGCGACGATCTCGATGGCGCGGTCGAAACCTCCGCGCCGACCCATTGGCGCGACACCGGCGCGGGCGTCGGCGACGCCGCCTTGCCCGACGGAGTCGAGGCGCTGGGGCGCCATGTGCGCGGCCCGGCGGCGCTCGCCCGACGGCTGGCGCAGATCGGCATCGTCGCCCGCATCGACGGCCCGCGACTGCGCGAGGCGCTGAAGCCGGGGCAGCGGCTGGTCTCGCGCGAGGGCGACATCTGGCGCTGGGACGGGTTTACCAGCGCCGCCGAAGCGCCCTCGCCTGCCGCGCGACGGCTGGCCGAAAAAAACCGGCTCGGCGATCTCGAACGCGAGGCGCAAGCCGCGCGCGAAGCCGCCGAAGCCGCGCGCGAAGGGCTGGACGAGGCGAGCGCGGGCGCGAAAGCAGCCGCGCAGGCCGAGACCGTAGCGCTGGAGGCGGTGCGGCTGGCGCGGCGTTCGCTCGACCAGGCCCGCGAGCAACTTACGGCTGCCGAGCGCCGGGCGAGCGATGTCGCGGCGAAGCGCTCGGCGCTGAGCGAGGCGATCGGGCGTCTCGGCCAGACGGAAGCCGAAGCGACGACCCAGGCCGCCGGCCACGAGGAGGCCTTTGCCGCGCTGGCGCCACTGACCGAACTGGAAAACACGCTGCTGAAGGCGCGCGTCGCGCTCAGTGAACGCCGCGTCGTCGCGTCCGACGCGAGGGCGCGCGTGCAGACGCTGTCGCGCGAGAACGAATTGCGGGCTCGCCGGCGCGGCGCCATCGCGGCCGATGTCGCGGCCTGGCGCGAGCGCGCCGCCGCCAGTGGCCAGACGGCGCAGGAAACACGCCGCCGGATCGAGACCGTAAGCGCCGAACAGAAGGCGCTGCTGGATGCGCCCGACACTTTTCTGGTCGAGCGCCGGCGGCTGCTCGCCGAGATCGAAACGGCCGAGGCGGCGCGGCGGCAGGCGGCGGACGGGCTCGCGTCCGGGGAAATCAAACTTGCGGAAGCCGACCGGCAGGCGCGGGCGGCGCTGGAAGGATTATCGGGCGCGCGCGAAGTGCGTGCCTCGACCGAGGCGCGGCTGGAAGCGGCGCGCCAGCGCCTCGGTGATGTCGCCCGCCAGATCGAGGACGGTCTCGAGACGACGCTCGCCGGTCTTCAGGACCTGACGGGCCTCAAGCCGGGCGCTGACCTGCCCGAGCCACGCGCGGTCGAGGACCGGCTCGCGGCCTTGAGGGCCGAGCGCGAGCGGCTCGGCGCGGTCAACCTGCGGGCGGAGGATGAGCTCTCCGAGATCAAGGGCAAACGCGAGGGCCTCACTAGCGAGCGGGACGATCTGAGCGAGGCGATCAGGCGGCTACGTCAGGCGATCGGAGCGCTCAACCGGGAAGGCCGCGAAAGGCTGCTTGCCGCCTTCGAGATCGTCAACGAGCAGTTCCAGCGCCTGTTCAGCGTGCTTTTCGGTGGCGGCACCGCCGAACTGAAGCTGGTCGATTCGGATGACCCACTGGAGGCCGGACTCGAAATCTTCGCCCGCCCCCCGGGCAAAAAGCCGCAGGTGATGACGCTGCTCTCGGGCGGCGAACAGGCGCTGACCGCGACCGCGCTGATCTTCGCGGTGTTCCTGACAAACCCCTCGCCGATCTGCGTTCTCGACGAGGTCGACGCGCCGCTCGACGACGCCAATGTCGAGCGCTACTGCGACCTGCTCGACGAGATGTCGCGGACCACGGAGACGCGCTTCATCCTGATCACCCACAATCCGATCACCATGGCGCGGATGAACCGGCTGTTCGGCGTGACGATGGCCGAGCGTGGCGTCAGCCAGATGGTGTCGGTCGATCTTGCGACGGCAGAGCGCATCCGCGAAGCGGTCTGACACTGCGGGCGTCTCCGGCCGGCATCGAAATTCAGGCGAAAAGACGAGCATTGTCAGAGCGTTATGCCCATGCAGCTTGACTTGCCGGCCGACGGTTCATAGGGTGCGGCGCTCCCACCGGCCCAGCGTGAGCTTCATCTCCGCCCCCGGCCGGTCTTTCCGTTCGATGCAAGGCTCGAATTCCCGCTCATGTCTCAAGGCGATCACGCAAAAGGCCCCGAGCCCGGCAAGGCCGCCGACGATCAGGACGAGGCCCTGTCGGCCCGGCTGAATTCGCTCGGCGCCGGGCTTCGCGAGCTCGATGCGCGCAAGGCGCCCCCGGGCAGGCGCGGCGACGGAGCGTCCGACAGCTCCGGAATCGGGCAGGCCATGCGCCTTTCCACCGAATTCATCGCGGGCATCATCGTCGGCGGCGGAGCCGGCTGGGGCCTGGATCGATGGCTCGGAACCAGGCCCTGGGGCATGATCGTGCTGCTCTTGCTGGGAACCTGTGCGGGTTTTTTCAATGTGGCGCGCGCAGCGGGGTTGCTGAAATCCCGCACTGGCGATAAGTCGAGCGTCAACTAGCGATCCGGGGCCCCGCGAGGCTCCGAAAACATGCGGAGCTGAAGGCGACAGATGGCCGGTCCCATCGAACAATTCGAGATCAAGCCGATCATCAAGCTCGGCACGATCGGTAAGAGCGAGATCGCCTTTACGAATTCCGCGCTGTTCATGGTGATCGCGGTTTCGCTGATCGTCCTGCTTTTCGTCTATGGCACGCGTCATCGCTCGCTGATCCCAGGCCGGATCCAGTCGCTCGCCGAAATGGGCTATGAATTCGTCGCCAATACGGTGCGCGATTCCGCCGGCCATGACGGCATGCACTTCCTGCCGCTGGTGTTCTCGCTCTTCATGTTCGTGCTGTTCTGCAACATGCTCGGCATGGTGCCCGGCTCGTTCACGGTGACGAGCCATCTGATCGTGACCGCCGCGCTTGCCGGCCTCGTCATCTTCACCGTCATCATCTTCGGCATCTACAAGCACGGCACGCATTTCTTCGGGCTTTTCGTGCCGTCCGGCGTTCACCCCGCGATGCTGCTGATCCTCGTGCCGATCGAGGTGATCTCATTCGTCTCGCGGCCGATCTCGCTGTCGGTGCGTCTGTTCGCCAACATGCTGGCGGGCCACATCGCGCTGAAGATCTTCGCCGGCTTCATCGCCACGCTTCTGTTTGCCGGTGGCTGGGCTGTGCTCTCGCCGCTGCCGCTCGCGCTCACCGTCGCGCTGACCGCGCTCGAATTCCTCGTCGCCGTGCTGCAGGCCTACGTCTTCGCCGTCCTGACCTGCATCTATCTCCACGACGCCCTGCATCCCGGCCACTGATTTTCAGTCAGCGACCGGTAGTTCCCCACCCTTCCCGACCCTAACCAAACCTCTCAAGGAGTTTTCCCATGGACCCGATCGCTGCCAAGTACATCGGCGCTGGTCTCGCTTGCCTCGGCATGGCCGGCGCGGGCATCGGCCTCGGCAACCTGTTCGGCCAGTTCCTCTCGGGCGCCCTGCGCAACCCGTCGGCGGCCGAAGGCCAGCGCGGCACGCTGCTGCTCGGCTTCGCTCTGACGGAAGCGCTCGGCATCTTCTCGCTGCTGATCGCGCTGCTGCTGCTGTTCGCGGTCTGATCAAGACCGCTCTCGTCCTTCCCTAGGGTCGCGTCGCGGATTTCTCCGCGACGCCGATGAGGTTCAGTGATGGCAACGCCAGCCGCGACCACCACCGGCACCACCGCCCATGGCGGAGCCGACGCCCATGGCGGCGGCGCATTTCCGCCGTTCCAGAGCGAGACCTACGCGTCCCAGCTGCTTTGGCTGGCGATCACGTTTGGCGCGCTCTACTGGCTTGCCGACAAGGTCATCGTGCCGCGGCTGGGCGCTATCCTGGCCGACCGCGCCTTGCGCATCGGTACGGATCTCGACGAGGCCGCCTCGATGAAGGCGAAGGCCGAGGAGGCCGGCGCCGCCTATGAGAAGTCCCTGACCGAGGCTCGGGCCAAGTCCCAGGCGATCGCCCAGGAAACGCGTGACACCGTCAACGCCAAAAGCGATGCCCGTCGCAAGGGCGTCGAGGCCGACCTCGCCGCCAAGCTGGCGGATGCCGAAAGCAAGATCGTCGCGATGAAGACCAGCGCGATGGGCAATGTCGCGAGCATCGCGTCGGAAACCGCCGCCGCGATCGTGGCGCAGATCACCGGCACCGCTCCGACCAAGGCCGTCGCCGACGAGGCGGTCAAGACCACGTCCAAGGGGTGACCGGACCATGCTGAGCAATCCGACCTTCTGGGTTCTGATCTCGACCGCGATCTTCGTCGGGGCGGCGGTCTATATGGGCGCGGCCAAGGCCGTCACCGCCGCACTCGACAAGCGCGGCGAGATGGTGGCAGCCGAACTCGCCGAGGCTCGTCGCCTGCGCGACGAGGCGGCCGCGATCCTGGCCGCCTATGAAGCCAAGCGCAAAGCCGCCGAAGCCGAGGCCGAGCAGATCGTCAAGGCAGCGCGCGAGGACGCCGAGCGTCTCGCCTCCGAGGCCGAGGCCAAGCTGAGCGAATTCGTCACGCGCCGCACGAAGTCGGCCGAGGAGAAGATCTCGCAGGCCGAGGTCCAGGCCGAAGCCGAGGTTCGCGCCGCGGCCGCCGAAGCCGCAACGCGTGCGGCCGAGACGATCTTGCGCAGCCAGATGGGCGGCAAGGCCGGCGACACCGCATTCTCGGCTGGACTGCTCGAGGTCAAGGCCAAGCTGAACTGACACAAGCCGGTTCGTCATGATTTCGACGCCGCGGTCCGGAAGGGTCGCGGCGTTTTTCGTTACAGCAGGATCGGAGCCCGTCATGTCGGTTATGCGCTGCTGCCTCACCGCGCTCGGCCTTTTGCTCGGGATCGCCGCGCCCGCCAGCGCGATGGAGCAGGTCAGCTTCGCCTCGCGCGATGGCACGATGCTGATCGGCTGGCTCGCCAAACCCGCTGGAGACGGCCCCTTCCCGGCGGTCGTCGGCATGCATGGCTGCGCCGGGCTCTGGACGGGCTCTGGCAAGATCAGCGCGCGAGAGAGCGACTGGAGCGCGCGGCTGGTCGCGGAGGGCTATGCCGTGCTGCTGCCCGACAGCTTCCGGCCGCGCGGGCTGGTCTCGCTCTGCAATGATCGCGACCGCAGCCTCACGCCTGCCGGCCGGGCTCAGGATGCGCTGGGCGCGCGCGACTGGCTGGCGCAGCAGCGCTTCATCTCAACCGGTCGCGTCGGCCTGATCGGCTGGTCGAATGGCGGCTCGACGGTGCTGCATGTCGCTGGCGACAGAGCCGCGATGGGACCGGGCGGCTTTGCCGCCGTCATCGCCTTCTATCCCGGTTGCCGCGTCATCCTGCGCCAGGGCTGGAGCGCGCGCGTACCCACCACGATCCTGCATGGGCTCTCAGACGACTGGACGCCGGCCGGGCCCTGCCAGGAGCTGGCGCGGGTCGGCGGCGCGCGTTTCACCGGCTTCGAGGGCGCCTATCACAATTTCGACCACCCGAACCTGTCGCTGCGCGAGCGCAAGGCCGCCTTCTCGGAGCGATCGGACGGCAAGGTGACGATCGGCAGCAATCCCGAGGCGCGCCAGCAGGCGATCGTCGCGGTGATGGCGATCCTGCGCGGGATCTGACCTACCGGCGCTGTCAGTTGATGGCGGTCGCGGTCGCGGTCGTCGTCGCCTTCGCCGCCACCGGTTTCGCGGACACAGCCGGCGTTGCGGCGACCGGCGGCGCTTTCGACCGGGGCTTGCGCGGCTGGATCGTCGAGGTGACGATGCCCTGGGGCGTATCCAACCCGTAGATGTCCTCGCGGAACTGGATCAGGCCGTCGCCGCTCTGCCAGCCCGTAAGATAGACCCAGGCGACGGGGACGGACTTCTTCAAGGGTATGTTCTTGCGCTCGCCCTTGGCGATCTCGGCCTCGATGGCGGGCAGCGTCCATTCGCTGCCTTCAAGCAGCCAGGCGGCGAGATCACGCACGCCCTCGATGCGGGCGCAGCCCGACGAATTGAAGCGGACATCGTTGCGGAACAGCGTCTTCTTGGGCGTGTCGTGGAGATAGACCGCCTCGCTGTTGGGCATGTCGATCTTGAGCTGGCCGAGCGAATTGGTCGGGCCGGGATCCTGCCGCACGGTGAAATAGGGCGCGGTCAGGCTGGCCCATTTGACGGTCGCGGGGTCGATCTCGCGATTCTCCGCCCCGAGCAGCTTCATGTTCGATTTGGCGAGGAAATCTGGCTCCTTGCGCATATGCGGGATGATGTCGGCCTTCACGATCGAGGTCGGCACCGTCCAGTACGGGTTCAGGTTGACCGAGGTGATGCTGGCCTGCAGCACCGGCGAGGGCCGGTCGGGCCGGCCGACGATGGCGAGATGACGGCGCTGGACCTGGCCGTTCTCGACCGCCTCGACGCTGGCGCCGGGGATGTTGACCACGACATAGCGCGTCGCGAAGTTGAAGCCGTTGCCCTTGAGCCGCTCCAGCGTCGCGGTGAGCTGGTTGAGGCGCGACTCGACCGGGACGTTCATCGCCTTCAGCGTCAGGCGGCCGACGGTGCCGAGATCGGACAGGCCGTGGCGGGTCTGGAAGCGCTTCACGGCCTCGACAACGGCATCGTCATAGACATCGCCCGGCAGCGCCGTCGGCGGCAGGTCGCCGCTCAGCATCAGCCGCTGCTTGAGGATTGCGATATCGGGCCCCTGCGCGCCGGGCTTCTGCGCCGTGACGGAGCCGGGCACCTTCGGCCAGCCGCCGCGATTGGCGATGTCCTCATGCGCGGTCAGCGCCTCGAGGGTGCGGTCATAGGTGTTGGGGCCGTAGCTCGGCTCCTCGGCGCGCAAGGCCGAAGCCCCGAGCACGAGGGCGAAGACTGCGAAAGCGGCACGGACGGAACGCAAAGACATGAAACGATCCCACAATGCGTCATGGACGCATGACAGGAGCTTCCATCGCGCATGGTCAAGGAAGCCTTAAGGCCGCGCGGGAATTACGTATCGGTATGTTGCCGAACTCTGTCGTCACGGATTTATGACCAGATTGACCACATAGTCATAATGACTATTATGGTCATCTAGCATCGGAGGTGACGATGAACGCAATCGAAAAGCTGAGCTGGAGCGTTGCAGATGCCAAGGCGCGCTTCTCCGAGATGATCGAAAAGGCGCGGTCGAACGGCCCGCAGACTCTGACGAGGAACGGTAGACCAGTTGCCGTTCTCGTATCGATCGAAGAATGGGAGCGGCGAACGAAGCCAAAGGAGAGCCTGGCCGAGTTCTTCCGGAACTCCCCGCTCTATGACAGCGGAATTGATCTAGAGCGGCGGGACCATCAGCCACGCAAGATCGAACTGTGAGCCATTTGCTTGACACCAACGTCATCTCGGAACTGATCAAACCTCAGCCCGAGCCCGCTGTCCTCCGATTCATAGCGCGGCTCGACGTGACGTTTTACTTGAGCGTCATCACTCTCGCCGAACTACGACTGGGTGTCGCCCTGCTGCCCGAAGGTCGTCGTCGCAGCGCGTTCGATCAATGGTTGTCTGTCGATCTGCCAAACCAGTTTGCTGGTCGCATCCTCATGGTCGATCAAACCGTGGCGCAGGCATGGGGCGATCTCACTGCTCTGTCAGAACGCCGCGGCACCAACATCAAAGCGATGGATGCGATGCTCGCGGCGACCAGTGTCGCCCATAATCTCATACTCGTGACTCGTAACATCAGGGATTTTGCAAAGCTTGATCTTGCATTGCTCAACCCCTGGGACGAGTCCTGACGCCCTACTCCGCCGCCTCCGCGATCGGCTGCGGCTTGACCCACTTCAGCACCGGCTGACGCGCCGCGCGGGTTTCGTCGAGACGACGGATCGGCGCGTGATGCGGGGCTGCGGTAAAGCGGCTCTTGTCGTTGCCCCTGGTCGCCATTGCGAGGTCGCGCAAGGTCGCGATGAAGAGGTCCAGCGAGGCCTTCGACTCCGACTCCGTCGGCTCGACCAGCATCGCGCCATGGACGACGAGCGGGAAATAGACCGTCATCGGGTGGTAGCCCTCGTCGATCATCGCCTTGGCGAAATCGAGCGTCGAGACGCCCGTGCCTTTCAGCCATTCGTCGTCGAACAGCGCCTCGTGCATCGAGGGATGGTCCGGGAAGGGCAGCGACATCAGGTCCTGCAAGCCGGCGCGGATGTAGTTGGCGTTCAGCACCGCGTCCTCCGAAGCCTGCTTCATCCCGTCCGAGCCATGGCTCAGCATATAGGCGAGCGCCCTGACATACATGCCCATCTGGCCGTGGAAGGCGGTCATGCGGCCGAAAGGCGCGCTGCCTTCCGGTGCATCGCTTTTCTGCTCGACGAGACGCGGCTGGCCCGCCTCGACATGGATGAACGGCACCGGCGCGAACGGCGCGAGCCGCTCCGACAGTACGACTGGACCCGCGCCCGGCCCGCCGCCGCCATGGGGCGTCGAGAAGGTCTTGTGCAGGTTGATGTGCATGGCGTCGACACCGAGATCGCCCGGCCGCGCCTTACCGACGATCGCGTTGAAATTGGCGCCATCGCAGTAGAAATACGCGCCAGCCTCGTGCATCGCGGCGGCGATCTCGACGATCTGCGGCTCGAAGATGCCGCAGGTGTTGGGGTTGGTCAGCATGATCGCGGCGATCTCGGGGCCGAGCAACGCCTTGACGTCCTCGACCGCGACGGTGCCGTCCGGGCGGGCCGGCACGGACTTGACCGAAAAGCCGATCAGCGCGGCCGTCGCCGGGTTGGTGCCATGCGCCGATTCCGGCACCAGTACGACATTGCGGGTTTCCCCCTCGCCCTTGGCGGCGATGGCGGCCTTGATCGCCATCATGCCGCAGGCCTCGCCATGAGCGCCGGCTTTAGGGCTCAGCGCCACGGCCGGCATGCCGGTCAGCGTCATCAGGTAATGCGAGAGCTGCAGCATCACGTCGAGCGCGCCGGGTACGGTCGAGACCGGCTGGAGCGGGTGCACGTCGGAGAAGCCCGGCAGCCGCGCCATCTTCTCGTTGAGGCGGGCATTGTGCTTCATCGTGCAGGAACCGAGCGGGAAGAGCCCGGTGTCGATGCCGTAGTTCTTCTGGCTGAGCCGGACATAGTGGCGCATCGTTTCCGGCTCGGAGAGGCCGGGCAGGCCGATGCCGTCAGTGCGGGCATGCTTGCCGAGCCGGGATTTGAAGGGTGCCGGCGCGTCGATGTCGATGCCCGTCGTCTCGTGATGGCCGATCTCGAAGATCAGCGGCTCGACCTGCTGGAGGGCCTTGTTGCCGGTGAAGGTCGGGTGGGTTTCGGTCGCGGCAGCGCCGGACTGGGTGGGTCGTCCCTGACGGTTCAGCATCACAGCACCTCCGCGAGCGCCGCCACGAAGGCCGCCCGGTCCTCATCCGTGTTCACTTCGGTGTTGGCGACGATCAGCAGGTCGTCGAGCCCTGCGCCGGGCAAGAGCCGCGAGACCGGCACGCCAGCGAGCACGCCCTTGCCGGCCAGCGCTTCGGCGACTTCGGCGGCTGGCTTGGAGAGCTTCACCGTGAACTCGTTGAAGAAGCTCTGGTTCAGCACGCTCGCGCCTTTCACCGCGCCGAGCATGTCGGCGAGCCTGACGGCATTGGCGTGGTTGACCTGCGCCACCCGCGCCAGTCCGGTCTGGCCGAGCAGCGTCATATGGATGGTGAAGGCGAGCACGCAGAGTCCGGAATTGGTGCAGATGTTGGAGGTCGCCTTGTCCCGGCGGATATGCTGCTCACGGGTCGAAAGCGTCAGCACGAAGCCGCGCTGGCCCTCGCTGTCGACCGTCTCGCCGCAGAGCCTGCCGGGCATCTGACGGATGTATTTCGACTTGGCGGCGAAGAGCCCGACATAGGGGCCGCCGAAATTCAGCGAATTACCGATCGACTGGCCCTCGCCAACGACGATGTCGGCGCCCATCGCGCCCGGCGGCGTGATCGCGCCCAGCGACATCACCTCGGTGAAGACGGCGATCAGCAGCGCGCCATGGGCATGCGCCTTCTCGGCGATCGGGGTCAGGTCGCGCAGATTGCCGAAGACGTCGGGGTTCTGCACGACGACGCAGGAGGTCTCGTCGTCGATCTGCGAGAGGATGTCCTCGCTCGCGGTCACATCGGGCTTCAGTGTGACGACCTCGTCATCAGCCATCTCCGACAGTGTTTGAACGACGGCGGCGTAGTGCGGATGCAGGCCGCCAGACAGCACCGCCTTGCGGCGCTTCGTCACGCGATGCGCCATCAGGACGGCCTCGCCCGTGCCCGTCGAGCCGTCATACATCGAGGCGTTGGCGACATCCATGTCGGTCAGCGCGGCGACCTGGGTCTGGAACTCGAAGAGATATTGCAGCGTGCCCTGCGCGATCTCGGGCTGGTAGGGCGTGTAGCTCGTCAGGAATTCCGAGCGCTGGATCAGATGGTCCACCGTTGCCGGGACATGGTGCTTGTAGGCTCCTGCTCCGACGAAGAACGGCACGGCGGAGGCCGCGACATTGCGCGCGGCAAGCGCGCCCATGATGCGCTCGACCTCGAGCTCGCCCTTGGTGCGAGGCAGATCGAGCGGGGCGGTCAGGAGCTTGCCGGCCGGCACGTCCGAAAACAGCTGATCGACATCGGGCACCCCGATGCGCGCGAGCATGTCGATGCGATCGGTATCGGTGAGTGGGAGATAGCGCATGAAATGTGTCCGTTGTCGCGTTGAATGCCGAGGCTGTTCCAATCCACGCCGTCATCCCGGACAAGCCGCGAAGCGGCGCCGATCCGGGATCCATCGCAGGACTCGACGGCGCCTTACGATGGATCCCGGGTCTTCGCCCGGGATGACGGCGAGGTTGGTCAGAGCGTCTTCACGTAATCCTGATACTCTGCCTCGCTCATCAGCCCCGCGAGTTCGGCTGTGTCCTTGAGCTTGAGCTTGACGAACCAGCCCTTGCCGGCGGGGTCCTCGTTGACCGTGCCGGGCGCGCCCTCGAGCTCGCTGTTGACCGCGACGACCTCGCCGGAGACCGGAGCGTAGACCTCCGAGGCCGCCTTGACGCTCTCGACCACCGCCGCCTCGCCGCCCTTGGCGACGGCCTTGCCGATGGCGGGAAGCTCGACGAAGACGACGTCGCCGAGCTGGCCCTGGGCATAGTCGGTGATGCCGACGGTGCCGGTATCGCCCTCGATGCGGATGTATTCGTGGTCCTTGGTGTAGCGGGTCTCGGTCATGGGATCAGTCTCCGAAAACGAAAGAGGATAAAGCTCAGCGCTTGTAGCGGTTGGGCACGAAGGGCATGGCGGCGACGACCGCCGGCAACGGCTTGCCACGCACGATCAAATCGAGCCGGGTTCCCGGCGCGCTATGGGCCCTGGCGACATAGCCCATCGCGCAGGGCGCATTCAGGGTCGGGCCAAAGCCGCCGGACGTGACTTTGCCGACAATCTCGCCTTCGGGCGTGGCGATCTCCGCGCCCTCGCGAGCCGGTGCGCGACCTTCCGGCAACAGCCCGACGCGGACGCGTGAGACGCCCTCGGCGAATTCGCGCTGGACGCGGGCGGCGCCTGGAAAACCGCCCTCCTCGCGCCGGCGCTTCTGGATCGACCAGGTCAGCGCGCCCTCGACGGGAGAGGTCGTGGTGTCGATGTCATGGCCATAAAGGCAAAGGCCGGCTTCGAGGCGCAGCGAATCGCGTGCGCCCAGCCCGACCGGCTTGACGCGGGCGTCGAGCAGCAGCGTGTCCCAGATCTCGCCGATGCGCTTGGCGTCGGCTGAAATCTCGTAGCCGTCCTCGCCGGTATAGCCGGAGCGGCTGAGATTGGCCTTGACGCCGGCGACCTTCATGCTGCGCGAGGTCATGAACGCCATCTCGGCGGCCTCGGGCGCGAGCACCGCGAGCGCTTCGGCAGCCATTGGCCCCTGGATCGCGATCAGGCCGCGATGCTCGGCCTTGATCAGCTTCACATTGGCGGGCAGCCGCGCCTCGATATGGGCGTAGTCCTGCGTCTTGCAGGCGGCATTGACGACGAGATAGAGCGCGCCGTCCTCATCGGGGTCGACCGAACGGGTGACCATCAGATCGTCGAGGATGCCGCCCTCCTCGTTCAGCAACTGCGAATAGCGCTGCTTGCCCGGTGCGAGATTGAGGATGTCGGCGGGAATCAGCGCCTCCAGCGCGCGCGCGACCGTCTCGTGATCTGGTCCGACGAGGAAGGCCTGGCCCATATGCGAGACGTCGAACAGCCCCGCCTTGTCGCGTGCCCAGTTGTGCTCGGTCAGAATCCCTGCGGGATACTGCACCGGCATGTCGTAGCCGGCGAAGGGCACCATGCGGGCCCCGAGCGCGACATGGCGCGAATGGAGTGGGGTCTTGAGCGGCGGCGCGGCGGCGGTTTCGCCGGCGGGGAGTTCAGCGGTCTCGGCTGCCATGGGGCGGCCCTTTCAGAGTCAAGCGCAAGCCCCGGACGGAACTGTCCGGAGCGCGCCCCCTCTGTCTTGAAACCTGAGAGATTTCCCCATACCGGCGATCGTCAGCCGGACAGGTTACACCCGTCGGTGGGCAGGGTTTCCCCCGCCACTTTCCAGAGCGCCAGTTCCCACGCGGTCCGTTTGCCTGAGCGTTTCCGGGGCGGTTGCGCCTTCGGCGCCGGAGCCGGACAAGTCCGGACCCGGTCTCTCCCGCGGGGATGTTGCGGCTGAGGCAGAGATACAAGACACGCAGCCTTAGTCAATCGGGCGGCAGCCTCGTTTCTCGGCAATCGTCGATTTACCTGCGGCGCTTGCGGGCGGGGGCCGCGCCGCCGCCCGGCTTCAGGTCGAGGGTGATCTCGACATCGCCCCGGCCCGGCGGGACGGCGATGCCATCCTCGACATAGGTGAAGTCGGTGCCGCCCTGCCCCGCGGCGATGGTTCCGCCGACGCGGCCATTGCGGGTGGCCACGACCGTCGTGCCGCGCGTGACGCTCGTCACCAGCGTGGCGTAATAGCTGCCCGCCGACCCGGCCGGCCCGAGCAGCACGCGGCCCTCGACCCCGACCTTGAGGATGAAGCCGCCGCCGCCCGTGGGTTTGCATTCGCGGGCGAAATTCAGGATCGAGATCTGGTGGCGCAGCGAACCGCTGTCGGGACCGGTCTGGGCGCGCATCGCGGCGCCGCCCTCGGCGATGATCACTTCCGGACAGACCAGCGCGTTTTCTTCGTCCTCGCGCTGGCGCTGGACCTCGCCCTGCGTGCGCGGCGGAGCCGGCGGCGGCGAGGTCGACTGGAACATCACGACGTTGCCGAATTTCTGGAAGGCGCTCGGCTCGCCGCCCGACGACGAAGAAGAAGACCCGCAACCGGCGAGGCTCAGGCCAAGCGCGGAAAGAACCAGCCATTGCGGCCGCAGATACGTCGCATCAATCACGGCAAGGTCTCCACGCCGGGGCCGAATCCGGTGAGCGAGACGGGGATTCCCACGCCCTCTTCCGGTGTCTGGAAAACGATGAAAGTGGCGCTCTTGCCGGTCTTGAGCTGGCCGAGCAGCGCGTCGTCCATCACCACCTCGGCGACGCAGCCCGTGGTCAGGCAGCGCACGAAGCCGGCCCGGCCGATATCCTTGTCGTCGATCTTGAGGCCAAGCCCGGACGGCAGGAGCACGCCGAGCGGGGCGACGACGCGCAGCAGCCGGCTTTTCTGATCGGCGGTCTTCAGGACGATGACAAGAAGGGTCAGATTCGGCCGGTCCTCGGCCGCGACGTTCTGCACCAGCGCGCATTGCTCGGCCTTGGCGCCGGGCGGCACCTCGCAGCGCATCTGCCAGTCGCCATGCGTCGACCTGACCGCGCCCTGGGCGAGCGCAGAACCGCTGAAGCCGCCCACACTCAGCAGGAGCGCCGAAAACGCGGTTGCGAAGACGGGTCCGATGATGTTGCCCATCCCTGCCAAACCTCCAAACCGGCGCCCGTTATTGGGCGCGCGCTACCAAGAGAGCAGAATTCTGGCGAAAAGCCGGCCCTTGCCCCGATGCGTCCCGGCACCGTCAAATCAGGACTGCGTTGGGACCATGCAGGCCCTGTCCTGTCAAGGCGCGACGCCCGCGCCAGGCAGGTCGAGAGGCGCGGCCTCGCGCGATTATGCCGCACGGCATGCATTCAAGCCCCGCATTGCCCCACTGGCGCAAGCGTGATCTTTGATTTATCGCAATGCCGAAGTGCAGGGCGAGCCTGATGGCTGCGCCTCGTCTCGCGTGGACCGCAACCCAAACCGGGACAGCCCGCGCAGGACGTGATGAGGAGCTATGTCGGACCGATGCGATTTCTGAGCAGGACCCTTGCGAGCGCAACCCTTGCGAGCGCGGCCCTTGCGGCCCTTTTCGTCGCCCCTGACAGCGCTTTGGCCGGCTACGGCATGCCGTCGCCCTGGCAGATGAACCTGCAGGGCCCGGCGACCGAGATCTCGGAATACATCCACTGGTTCCACGACTGGCTCAACGTCATCATCTTCATCATCTCGATCTTCGTGCTGGGCCTGCTGATGTACGTCGCATGGCGCTTCAACGAGAAGGCGAACCCCGTTCCCTCCAAGACCACCCACCACGCCCTGCTCGAAGTGGCGTGGACTGTCCTTCCGGTCCTGATCCTGGTCGTGATCGCGATCCCCTCCTTCCGGCTGCTCAAGCTGCAGCTCGAAATCCCGCAGGCCGACCTCACCGTGAAGGTGACCGGCAAGCAGTGGTACTGGTCCTATGAGTACCCGCAGGACGCCGGCGCTTTCGGCTTCGACTCGATCATGCTCGACGAGAAGCAGCGCGCCGAGGCGATCAGCACCAACAAGATCGCCGCCGCCGAGGCGCCCCGCCTGCTCGCGGTCGACAATGAGGCGGTCGTTCCCGTCGGCAAGATCGTGCGCGTGCAGGTCACCGGCGCCGACGTCATCCACAAATTCACGGTGCCGTCCTTCGGCATCAAGATCGACGCCATCCCCGGCCGACTGAACGAGACGTGGTTCAAGGCCGACCGCGAAGGCATCTATTACGGCCAGTGCTCGTTCATCTGCGGACAGAACCACGCCTATATGCCGATCGCATTCCGCGTCGTCAGCGCCGAGAAATACGCCGCCTGGCTCGCCGATTCGAAGAAGAAATTCGCCAATGCCGGCGATGCGGCCGGCAAGGTCGCCGCTGCCGGCGAGTAAACCGCTTCGAGACCCGCTTTCCGCCAACCCACCGGGACGGCGGCACCGATCGACAGACGACGCGAACCGATTTCGCAAGAGGAGACGACCCCATGGCAACAGCGGCTCACGAGGCCCATGGCTACGGGCATGACGACGGACACGGCAACCCGACCGGGTGGCGTCGCTGGCTGCTGTCGACGAATCACAAGGACATCGGCACGCTCTATCTGTGCTTCTCGATCATGGCGGGCCTGGTCGGCGGTTTCCTCTCGATCATGATGCGCATCGAGCTGCAGCAGCCCGGCCTGCAGATCTTCGCCAACGGCCAGAGCTACAACGTCTTCGTCACCGGCCACGGCCTGATCATGATCTTCTTCATGGTCATGCCCGCCGTCATCGGCGGCTTCGGCAACTGGTTCGTGCCGCTGATGATCGGCGCTCCCGACATGGCCTTCCCGCGCATGAACAACATCTCGTTCTGGCTGACGGTCGCCGGCTTCATCATGCTGATCATCTCGATGTTCGTGGAGGGCGCGCCCGGCGCCCACGGCGTCGGCACCGGCTGGACGATCTATCCGCCCTTCTCATCCACCGGCCACCCCGGCCCGTCGGTCGATTTCGGCATCCTGTCGCTGCACCTTGCCGGCGCGGCCTCGATTCTCGGCGCGATCAACTTCATCACCACGATCCTGAACATGCGCGCGCCCGGCATGACCATGCACAAGATGCCGCTGTTTGCGTGGTCGGTGCTGGTCACGGCCTTCCTGCTGCTGCTCGCCCTGCCGGTTCTGGCCGGCGCGATCACCATGCTGCTGACCGACCGCAATTTCGGCACGACCTTCTATGATCCGGCCGGCGGCGGCGACCCGATCCTGTACCAGCATCTGTTCTGGTTCTTCGGCCACCCGGAAGTGTACATCATGATCCTGCCGGCCTTCGGCATGGTCAGCCACATCATCTCGACCTTCTCGAAAAAGCCGATCTTCGGCTATCTCGGCATGGCCTACGCCATGGTCGCGATCGGTGTCGTCGGCTTCATCGTGTGGGCGCACCACATGTACACCGCCGGCCTCTCACTCAACACGCAGCGCTATTTCGTGTTCGCGACGATGGTGATCGCGGTGCCGACCGGCGTGAAGATCTTCTCCTGGATCGCGACGATGTGGGGCGGCTCGATCCGCTTCACCGCGCCGATGCTGTGGGCGATCGGCTTCATCTTCCTGTTCACCGTCGGCGGCGTCACCGGCGTGGTGCTGGCCAATGCCGGCGTCGACCGCTCGCTGCACGCGACCTATTACGTCGTGGCGCATTTCCATTACGTGCTGTCGCTGGGCGCCGTGTTCGGCATCTTCGCCGGGTTCTACTACTGGTTCCCGAAGATGAGCGGCTACATGATGCCCGACTGGGTCGGCAAGGTGCATTTCTGGGTCGCCTTCTTCGGCGCCAACCTGCTGTTCTTCCCGCAGCACTTCCTCGGGCTGGCCGGCATGCCGCGCCACTACGCCGACTATCCCGATGCGTTCGCCGGGTGGCACTTCTGGTCCTCGATCGGCTCCTACATCTTCGCGGCCGGCCTGCTGATCTTCTTCTACGGCCTCTACGCCGCCTTCTCGAACAAGGTCCTCGCCGGCGAGAACCCCTGGGGTGAAGGCGCCACCACGCTGGAATGGACGCTGCCCTCGCCGCCGCMCTTCCACCAGTTCGAGACCCTGCCGCGCATCACCGGCACGGACCACTGACACTCTTGGCGGCGGGCTTCTACAGCCCGCCGCCGCCCCTCTCCCGAGCGCCTCGCACAGGCGTTCCGGAGACGGGCGGCCCAGCCGCTTCCAGCGCACTCACAGCGCCGAGCCCACCGCGTTCGCAGGTCGAGCGCACCACAAGACGAGACCACATATCGATATGTCCGCTGCGTTCGACACCATCGAGACCGGATCCGACGGCATTGCGCTGACCTCCACCGGCGAGGCGCGCGATTTCTTCGCCTTGCTGAAGCCGCGCGTGATGTTCCTCGTCGTGGTCACCGCGCTCGGCGGCATGGCGACCGCGCCAGGTCATGTTCATCCGGTGCTCGGGCTGGCCGCGCTGCTCGCGATCGCGGTCGGCGCGGGCGCGTCGGGCTGTCTCAACATGTGGTACGACGCCGATATCGACGCTCTGATGGCGCGCACCGCCAAGCGCCCGATTCCGGCCGGCCGCGTGCTGCCGTCCGAGGCGCTCGCCTTCGGCCTGACGCTTTCGGTGGGCTCGGTGCTCGTGCTCGGGCTTGTCGCCAACCTGCTTTCGGCCGGAATGTTGGCCTTCACGATCTTCTTCTACGCCGTCGTCTATTCGATGTGGCTGAAGCGCTGGACGCCGCAGAACATCGTCATCGGTGGCGCCGCAGGTGCGTTTCCCCCGATGATCGGCGAGGCCGTCGTCACCGGCGATTTCGGCATTCATTCGCTGGTTCTGTTCGCGATCATCTTCCTGTGGACGCCGCCGCATTTCTGGGCGCTGGCCCTGGTCAAATCGGCCGACTATGCCCGCGCCGGCGTGCCCATGCTGCCCAATGTCGCCGGTCCCGCCGCGACGCGCCGCCAGATCCTCGCCTATTCGCTGGTGATGGCGCCGGTCGCCGTGCTGCCGGCCCTGATGGGCTTTGGTGGCCTGATCTATCTCGTCGTCTCCGTCGTGACGGGGCTCGCCATGATCGGGCTTGCGGTCAGGGTGCTGCGCACGACCGAGGGCGAGGCCGCCTACAAGGCCTGCTACGCGCTGTTTGCCTTCTCGATCCTCTATCTTTTCCTGCTCTTTGCCGTGCTGCTCGCCGAGAACAGCCTCGGGCTGATGTGGGCGCTGCCGAAGGTGATCGGATGAGCGAGGCGCCCAAACGCATCGCCGCCGCGCCGTTCTCGCCGGAGGATCTGGCGCGGCGCAAGCGTCGCTCTGTCGCGCTCGCGCTCGTGCTCGCCGGGCTCGTGGTGTTCTTCTTCGTGGTGACGCTGGTGAAGATCGGCCCCAACGTCATGAACAGGCCGCTGTGATGGTGAGCGCCTCCCCCACCGGCAAGCCCGCCAACCTGACGCGCACGGCGCTGATCTGCGCGGGCGTCGCCATGGGCATGACCGGGCTCTCCTTCGCCTCGGTGCCGCTCTACGACATGTTCTGCAAGGCGACCGGTTTCGGCGGCACGCCGATGGTGGGAACCGCCGGCGCCGGCACGATCCTCGACCGGACGATGGCGGTGCGCTTCGACGCCAATGTCGCGCCGGGGCTGGGCTGGACCTTCCAGCCGGAAAACCCCGAGATCAACCTGCGCGTCGGGCAGACGCAGACGGTGTTCTACAAGATCACCAACCGCGGCAGCCGCGCCTCGACGGGCATCGCGACCTTCAACATCGCGCCGGAAAAGGGCGCGGCCTATTTCGTCAAGATCCAGTGCTTCTGCTTCACCGAGCACACGCTGCAGCCGGGCGAGACGCTGGAGGCGCCGGTGGTGTTCTACATCGACCCGGAAATCGCGGGGAATCGCGACCTCGACGGCGTCAAATCGCTGACCTTGTCCTATACCTATTTTCCCTCGAAGGCGGGCCAGCCCGTCGCCGAGGGCAAGGCGGAGCCCGTCAAGGGTGACGCCGCCAGATCGAACCTATAAAACGCAAATCTAGCCTGTAATATAGACGGCAGCCCGAGGGCTGCGCGATTGAAGTCGGACGCGGAGACTGAGCACGATGGCCGGGGCCCATACCAAGAACCACGACTACCACCTCGTCGATCCGAGTCCGTGGCCGATCATCGGCGCGGCCAGCGCCACCATCATGGCCATCGGCGCGGTGATGTGGATGAAGGCGATGCTGCTGGGCGGCATGAAGCTCGGCCCGATGGTGTTCGGCCTCGGCCTGCTCGGCGTGCTCTACACCATGCTCGCCTGGTGGATGGATGTGGTCCGCGAGGCCGAGCGCGAGGGGCACCATACCCGCGTCGTGCAGATGCATCACCGCTACGGCATGCTGATGTTCATCGCCTCGGAGATTATGTTCTTCGTGGCCTGGTTCTGGGCCTATTTCGACGCCAGCCTCTATGCCGGCGAAGCGATCAACTACATGCGCCAGGACTTCACCGGCGGCGTCTGGCCGCCCAAGGGCATCGCCACATTCGACCCCTGGCACCTGCCGCTGCTGAACACGCTGATCCTGCTGACCTCGGGCACCACCGTGACCTGGGCGCATCACGCCCTGATCCATGGCGACCGCGACGGCTTGAAGCGGGGCCTCTGGCTCACCGTGATCCTCGGCATCCTGTTCACGACCTGCCAGGTCTACGAATATTCGCACGCCGCCTTCGCCTTCTCGGGCCATGTCTATGGCGCGACCTTCTTCATGGCGACGGGGTTCCACGGCTTCCACGTGCTGATCGGCACGATCTTCCTGGCGATCTGCCTGTACCGGGCCTATATCGGCCACTTCAAGCCGGAGCAGCATCTCGGATTCGAGTTCGCCGCCTGGTACTGGCACTTCGTCGACGTGGTCTGGCTGTTCCTGTTCGCCGCGATCTATGTCTGGGGCGCGGGCTCCGGCGTAGCCGCCGCGCACTGAGGCTTCGGACCCATCGCTTTTGCCAAAGGCGGCCTCGCGGCCGCCTTTGCGTTTTGTGGAGGCCACCATGGCCGACGACAGCCCGACACTGCCCTCGCCCTACACGACCGGCCTCGCCGGGCGCTGCCCGCGCTGCGGCGAGGGCAAGCTGTTCGACGGCTTCCTCAAGATCAGGCCGCGCTGCTCGGCCTGCGGGCTCGACTTCTCCTTCGCCGATTCGGCGGATGGCCCCGCCGTCTTCATCATGCTGATCGCGGGCTTTGCGGTTCTGGGCGCGGCGCTCGCCGTCGAGATCGCCTACGAGCCGCCGATCTGGGTTCACATGGTGATCTGGCTGCCGCTGGCGATCATAGTCTGCCTCGCCATGCTCCGGCCGATGAAGGGGCTCGCGGTCTCGCTGCAATATGTCAACAAGGCCGAGGAAGGCAGGCTGCAGAAGTGAGCGCCGCCCTGCCCGTTTCGACCCGCTCCAGGCTGTTCTGGCCGGCGCTGCTGACCATTGTCGGCACGATCGTGCTGTGCCTGCTCGGAAACTGGCAGCTCACGCGGATGAGCGAGAAGCGCGCCTTCATCGAGCGGCTGGAGGCACAGGCGGCCGGCGCGCCTGCCGACATGCCAGCCACCGCGAGTTGGGCCTCGCTCGACCCCGCCAGGCTCGACCTGACCCGCGTCGCCGCCAGCGGCGTCTTCATCGATAGCGGCTTTGCCGGCGTGCGCACCACCATTGCCTCGGGCGGCCCCGGCACGCGCCAGCTCTCGGGCTTTGGGCGCTGGATCTTCCAGGGCTTTCGCCTCGGCGACGGCGGCGTCATCCTGGTCAATCGCGGCTTCGTGCCGGAAAGCCGGCTGGGCGAGATCAAGCCGGCGACGGGCGCAGCGACCGTGACGGGCTATCTGCGCGCAGCCGAAATGCGCGGCTCGTTCACGCCCGACGACCTGCCGGCGCAGCGCGAATTCTACACGCGCGATCCCTTGGCAATCGCCGCCTCGCTTGGCATCGGGCCGGCAGCGCCGTTCTATCTCGAGGCCGAGCGCCAAGGCGACGGGCTGATCCCGCCCGCCGGCGTCGATGCGAAAGAGTTGATCGACCGCATCCCCGACAACCACCTGCAATATGCGCTGACCTGGTTTGGGCTGGCGCTGACCATGCTCGGAGTGTTTGCAGCCTATGCCTGGCAGAACCGGAAATCGGCTGCTGCAGCCGATTAGAGCGCCTGCGGTTTTGCCGAAACCGGCGGACCGGCCTATAGCAACAACCGAGATCATCGAGACCTGACGCCGTGCTGCATGTGTCCACTCGCGGGGAAGCGCCCGCGCTCTCCTTTTCCGACGCGCTTCTCGCCGGGCTCGCCCGCGACGGCGGCCTTTATGTGCCCAAAGCCTTCCCGCAGATCGGCCGGGACGAGATCGCGGGCTTCTCCGGCAAGCCCTATGCGCGGGTCGCGGAACGCGTGCTCGGCGCATTAAGCGACGGCGACATCGAGGGCAAGGCACTCTCGCAGATGATCGCCGAGGCCTATGCGACCTTCAGGCATCCGGCCGTCTGCCCGCTGACGCAGCTGGCTGACAACCTCTTCGTGCTGGAACTCTTCCATGGCCCGACGCTCGCCTTCAAGGACGTCGCGATGCAGCTGCTCGGGCGGCTGATGGACCATGTCCTGACGCAGCGCGGCGAGCGCGCCACCATCGTCGGCGCGACCTCGGGCGATACCGGCGGGGCGGCGATCGACGCCTTCAAGGGGTTGAACTGCGTCGACGTCTTCATCCTCTACCCGCAGGGCCGCGTCTCCGACGTGCAGCGCCGGCAGATGACCACGGTCGAGGCGGACAACGTCCACGCCATCGCGGTCGAAGGCACCTTCGACGACTGCCAGAACCTGGTGAAGGCGCTGTTCAACCACCACGCTTTCCGTGACGAGATCGGCCTCTCGGGCGTCAACTCGATCAACTGGGCCCGTATCGCGGCGCAGGTGGTCTACTACTTCACCTCGGCGGTCTCTCTCGGCGCGCCCGGGCGGAAGGTCTCGTTTGCGGTGCCGACCGGCAATTTCGGCGACGTGCTGGCCGGTTATGTCGCCAAGCGGATGGGGCTGCCGATCGAGCGGCTGCTGATCGGCACCAACAGCAACGACATTCTCGCCCGCACGCTCGCCGAGGGCGCCTATGAGATGCGCGGCGTTTCGGCGACGACCTCGCCCTCGATGGACATCCAGATCTCGTCGAATTTCGAGCGGCTGCTGTTCGAGGTCCATGGCCGCGACGGCGCGGCGGTGCGCCGGCTGATGCAGTCGCTGAACCAGTCGGGCCGGTTCGAGATCGCGCCCGAGCCGCTCGCGGCGATCCGGGCCGAGTTCGACGCAGCCGCCATAGACGAGCCGGCCATCGCCGCCGAGATCGGCAAGAGCTGGCGCGAGGCCGGCTACCTGCTCGATCCCCATACCGCCGTTGGCGTCGCTGCGGCGCGACAGGGGCTGGCGCGCGATCCTGCGACGCCGATGATCGTGCTGGGCACCGCGCACCCGGCGAAGTTTCCGGCGGCGGTCGAGGCTGCCAGCGGCGTTGCGCCGAAGCTGCCGGCGCATCTCGCCGACCTGATGGAGCGCAAGGAGCGGTTCACGTTGCTGCCGAACGACCAGTCGACGATCGAGGATTTCGTGCGCCGGAACGCGCGGGCCGTCCGGGGAGCCGCGGCATGAGCGCGACCGGACCCGCCGATACGAGCGATCTCGCGGCGCCCGCCGGCGGCGGCCGGCATGATCCCGAGGTCGGGCTGACGACGCTGCCGTCGGGCCTGCGCATCGTGTCGCAGCGCATGGACCACGCGGCGACCGTCTCGCTCGGCATCTGGATCGGAGCAGGCTCACGCGACGAGCTGCCCCATGAGCACGGCCTCGCCCATCTGCTCGAGCATATGGCCTTCAAGGGCACGGCACGGCGCAACGCGCTTGAGATCGCCGAGGAGATCGAGAGTGTCGGCGGCGATCTGAATGCGGCCACCAGTGTCGAATACACCTGCTACACCGCCCGCGTGCTGGGCTCCGACCTGGCCCTCGCCGTCGATATCCTCGCCGATATCCTCACTTCGCCGGCTCTGACGGCGGAAGAACTGAAGCGCGAGAAGGGCGTGATCCTGCAGGAGATCAGCGCCGTCCAGGATACGCCCGACGATCTCGTCTACGACCGTTTCCTCGAAGTCGCCTTTCCCGACCAGCCGCTCGGCCGGCCGATTCTCGGCACCGCCAAGACGGTAAAGAGCTTCACGCCCGAGGCGATCAGGGCCTATCTCGCCGCGCATTACCATGCCGGCAACATGGTTCTGGCGGCGTCCGGCGCAGTCGATCATGACGAACTCGTCGCGCTGGCGAAGACGCATCTGGCGGCGCTTCCGACACGGCCGGAGGCCCCTGCCCCGCGCGAGGGCGGCCGCTATGTCGGCGGCGAGGCAAGGATCAAGAGCGACGAGGAGCAGGTCCATCTCGTGCTCGGTTTTCCCGGAAAGCCCTTCACCAACGGCGCGCACTACGCCTTGCAGATCTTTTCCTCGGTGCTCGGCGGCGGGCTGTCGTCGCGGCTGTTCCAGGAGGTGCGCGAGCAGCGCGGCCTCGCCTATGCGGTCGATGCCTTCCACTGGCCCTTCTCCGATTGTGGCGTCTTCGGCATCAGCGCCGGCACGGCGCCCGACGATGCCGGCGAACTGATCGAGGTCGCGCTGGCCTGCCTGCGCCAGGCGGCCGAGGACGTCACGGAGGTCGAGGTCGCGCGCGCCCGGGCCCAGATGAAGGTCGGGCTCCTGGCCTCGCTGGAAAGCCCCGGCGGCAAGCTGGAGCAGATGGCCCGGCAGGTGCTGGTCTTCGGCCGCGCGATCCCGCGCGAGGAACTGGCGGCGCGGCTCGATGCGGTCACGATCGAGGATGTGCGGGCCGCCGGCCGCTCGCTGCTCGGCCACCAGCCGACGATTGCGGCCGTTGGCCCCCTGCAGGGACTGCCGCCGGCCAAGCGCCTGCGCCACGCCGCCCGCGTCGCCGACTGAGGACGTGTCGAGCATGACGTTGTCCGAAAACCGGCATCCACTTTTCGGCGTCATGCCGACTGAAGGCGTGTCGAGCATGACGTTTTCCGAAAACCGGCATCCACTTTTCGGCGTCATGCTCTGATGGCGCTGTTTCGCTTCTCGACCGATCCGCCGACGCGGCCGCTGATCCGCACGCCGCATCTGGCGCTGCGCGCGCCGGTGGCGACCGACTATGCCGCCTGGGCCGTGCTGCGGCTGGAAAGCCGCGAGTTCCTGACGCCGTGGGAGCCGGTCTGGAACGAGGACGACCTGACGCGAACCTCGTTCCGGCTGCGGGTGAAGCGCGCCGCGCGCGAGATCGCCAGCGACGAGGCCTATTCGCTGTTCATCTTCGCGACCCGCTCGGACACGCTGATCGGCGGGCTGACGCTAGGGCTGGTGCGCCGCGGCGTCGCGCAGGCCTGTACGCTGGGCTACTGGATGGGCGAGCGCCACGCCGGCCGGGGCCACATGACCGAGGCCGTGCGCGGCGCGCTGCGCTTCGCCTTCTCGGAACTGGCGTTGCACCGGGTCGAGGCCGCCTGCCTGCCCAACAACGAACCCTCGAAGCGACTGCTCGAACGCGTCGGCTTCCAGCACGAAGGCATGGCGCGGGCTTATCTGCGGATCAACGGCAGCTGGGCCGACCATCTGCTCTACGCCGCCCTTTCCAGCGACCGTCTGCCGGGCACAAGCTGATGTCGCAGCGAGGCTTACACGCCTTGCCCTTGCCATGAGCCGTCGATACGACTGATCGCTTCGAGTACGCATGACCAGTTCCCGCCCCAGATTCGAGCCGCGCTTGTCCATTCCCGATCGACTTCTGCGGATTGGTCTTGCCCTTGCCGGCCTTGCCTTCTGCCTTGCCCTGACGACGGCTGAACCGGCGCTCGCCGTCGAGGCCGTGCGCGTACCCGTCGATGCACAGGTGCTCGACCTGACCAATGTCGTCGAGCGCAACAGGTCGGACGGCGACGTCATCCAGATTTCGACTGCGCCCGGACCCGACGGCATCGTCCGGCGCATCGCGGTCAAGGCACGCGAATCGGGCGCGCGGCCGGACTGGATCGTGTTCGCGCTGACGAATGATTCCGACGAGCAGATCGATCGGCTGCTGGTCGCGCCGTTCCACCGGCTGATCGGCTCGGGCGTGGTCTGGCCCGATCTCGGCGACACCCGCATCGAGGCCGTGACGGCGAGCCAGGGCATCAGTCCCGAACGCGAGGCGAGCCCCGACGCCGACGTCTTCCTGATCACGCTCGACCCCGGCACCACGGTCACCTTCGTGGCCGAGCTGAAATCGCCCAACCTGCCGCAGCTCTATCTCTACGAGCAGGAAGCATATCGCCAGAAGACCAACGGGCTGACGCTCTACAAGGGCATCATCATCGGCATCGCCGGCCTGCTGGCGCTGTTCCTGACCATCATCTTCGTCGTCAAGGGCGCGGTGATCTTCCCCGCCGCCGCCGCGCTCGCCTGGGCGGTCCTGGCCTATGCCGGGCTCGATTTCGGCTTCTTCCAGCGCATCTTCCCGCTGACGCCGGCGATCGAGCGGATCTACCGCGCCGGCGCGGAGGTCGTGCTGGCGGCGACACTGCTCGTCTTCCTGTTCGCATACCTCAATCTCGGGCGCTGGCATGTGCGCTACAGCCACGTCACCATCGTCTGGATGCTGGGCCTTGCCGCGCTCGTCGGCCTTGCCGTGTTCGACGCGCCGATGGCGTCGGGCATCGCGCGCATCTCGATTGCGGCGGTGGCGGCTGTCGGCTTCGTGCTGATCCTGCATCTGGCCACGCATGGCTATGAGCGGGCGGTGATGCTGATCCCGACCTGGTTCCTGCTTGCGGTCTGGGTCACCGCGGCCGGCTTCACCGTCACCGGGCAGTTCCAGCGCGATCTCGTGGCCCCTGCCCTGCTCGGCGGCCTCGTGCTGATCGTGCTGCTGATCGGCTTCACCGTGATCCAGCACGCCTTTGCCGGCGGCGCGGTTTCACAGGGACTGGTCTCCGACACCGAACGCCGGGCGCTTGCGCTATCGGGCTCGGGCGATCTCGTCTTCGACTGGGACGTCACCGCCGACAAGATCTTCGTCTCGCAGCAGATCGAGTCGCTGCTGGGGCTATCGCGCGGCACGCTCGAAGGCTCGGCTTCGCGCTGGCTCGAATTCATGCACGTCGCCGACCGCGACCGTTATCGCGTCACGCTCGACGCCGTGCTGGAGCAGCGCCGCGGCCGGCTCAACCTCGATTTCCGCCTGCGCGCGGCGAGCGGGGCCTATCACTGGTTCAATCTCAAGGCGCGGCCCGTGATCGGCTCGGACGGCGAGGTCATCAGGGTGATCGGCACGCTCTCGGACGTCACCGAACAGCGCACGGCGCAGGAGCGGCTGCTGCACGACGCCGTCCACGACAATCTGACCGGCCTGCCCAACCGCAAGCTGTTCCAGGACCGGCTGTCGGCCGTCTTCGGCTTCTGCCGCGCCGACGACAACATCCGCCCGACCGTGATCGTGATCGACATCGACCGCTTCAAGCAGGTCAACGAATCGGTCGGCTTTTCGGCCGGCGATTCGATCCTGCTGACGCTGGCGCGGCGGCTCGGCCGCCTGCTGCGGGCGCAGGACACGCTGGCGCGCATCGGCGGCGACACCTTCGCGATGATCCTGGTGTCCGAGCGCGATCCCGAGCGGATCTTGGCCCTGGCGGAGCTGGTGCGCCGCGCCATCTCGACGCCGGTGACGTTCTCGGAACGCGAGATTTTCCTGACGCCCTCGATCGGGCTGGCGCTCTACGACCCCGCGCCCGCCGCGCGCAAGGACGACGCGCTGAAGAACGCCGAGCTCGCCATGGCCCATGCCAAGCGTCAGGGCGGCAACAAGATCGAGGTCTTCGTGCCGGCGATGCGGACCGACCGCAACGACAGGCTGGCGCTGGAAAGCGACTTGCGTCGGGCGATCGAGCGCGGCGAAATCCAGGTGATGTACCAGCCGATCGTGCGGCTGGAGGACCGGACCATCGCCGGCTTCGAGGCGCTGGTCCGCTGGGACCATCCGCGCGAGGGCCGGCTGATGCCGCAGGATTTCCTCGACATCGCCGAGGAGACCGGCCTGATCGTCGATCTCGGCGTCTATGTCATGGACCGCACCGCCCGCGAGCTGGAAGCCTGGCAGGCGGCGCTCGAAGTCGACCCGCCAATCTTCGCCAGCGTCAACGTCTCCTCGCGGCAATTGCTGCGTCACGACCTGCTCCACGACGTGAAGACGGTGCTGGGCCGCCGGCGCTTGCTGCCGGGCACGCTGAAGCTTGAGATCACCGAGAGCCTGGTGATGGAAAACCCGGAATACGCCGCCCAGATGCTGTCGCGCATCCGCGATCTCGGCGCGGGGCTCTCGCTCGACGATTTCGGCACGGGGTATTCCTCGCTGTCCTATCTGCAGCGTTTTCCGTTCGACACGATCAAGGTCGACCAGAGCTTCGTGCGCGCCATGGGCAACGGCAAACCGCCGGTCATCCTGCGCTCGATCGTCCAGCTCGCAGCGGATCTGCGCATGGATGTCGTGGCCGAGGGCGCCGAGAGCGAATCCGACGCGATCGAACTCTACCAGCTCGGCTGCCAGTACGCGCAGGGCTACATCTTCGGCCAGCCGATGAGCGCCGCCGAAGCGCGGCGGCTCGTCGGTGCAGCGGCGGCGAGTTCGAGCGAGGCGGCTTAGACACGAACGGCGCCGATGCCAAGGCAGATCGGATGGCGCATGACGCGCGTTTCTGGTATCTTTTGAGCATGAATAGGGAACCAGCCAGCCTGACGGAGAGCGAGGTCGAGCTTGCCCATGAGCGGCGGCTGGTCGCGATGCATCTGCAGGAGATCGAACGCAATCCGTTCGATGGGGAAGACATCGCCATGTTCGAAATGTTCGAGCGTGAACGATGGCCTCATGAAAAGCGGCTCGCGCATATTCTTGAGCGCGCGGCTGCGTCTCGCTTCGCCTCCGCTGCTGAATGAGCGATGAGGCGTATTGCTATCCGCCTGATTTTGCCGTTCTCAAGAACAAACTCGACTTGCGCGACGTCGACCTGCTTGACCGTTTCGAGCGCCGCGCTGTCGGACAACGCATCGCGCAAGGCATCCCCCCAGGCAAGTTCGACCTCGCGCATCTCCGGGCGATTCACCGCCATCTCTTCCAGGACGTATATGACTGGGCGGGCGACATCCGCACGGTCGAGATCGCCAAGGGCGGCAACCAGTTTCAGTTCCGCCAGTACATCGCCACCGGAATGGCCGATGTCCACAGGCGCGTTGTTGCAGCGGATTACCTGAGGGGTCTGTCGCCAAGCGCATTCGCCGACAAGGCCGGCGAGATCATCGGCGACATCAACTACGTTCACCCCTTCCGGGAAGGCAATGGCAGGACGCAGGCGCTCTATCTCGAGGCTCTTGCGAGACAGGCGGGCCATCCGATCGATCTGACGCGGATCGTCCGCGAGAACTGGGTCGCGGCCTCGAAAGCAGCGCACGCTGGACACTATGAGCGCTTCAGCGCCTGCATCCATGCAGCTCTTCGAGGCAACACGGAGGACGATTGACCACCGTAGCGCGGACGCAGCCCTCAGGCGTGCCCGGCCTCACTCGACAGGAAGGCCGGATCGATGCCGATCTTGGCGAGCGCACGGTTATATTTCGTCTCGATGCCATCGTCGAAGAGCAGCGACGAATCGGCCGCGCAATGCAGCCAGCCATTGGACTGGATCTCGGATTCGAGCTGACCCGCGCCCCAGCCGGCATAACCCAGTGCGAGAATCGCGTTCTCCGGCCCGCTGCCGATCGCGATGGCTCTGAGGATGTCGAGCGTCGCTGTCAGGCAGATGCCGTCATCGATCGGCAGCGTCGCCGATTCGAGGAAGAAGTCGGCGCTGTGCAGCACGAAGCCGCGCTTGGTCTCGACCGGACCGCCGCGCAGCACCTGCATGCGCTCGGCCTGGCTCGGCAGGCGGATGAGTTCGTCGGGCGGGATGACGTCGAGCTGGACCAGCAGATCGGGGAATTTCGTGTCCGCCGCCGGCTTGTTGACGATGATGCCCATCGCGCCATCCTCGGAATGGGCGCAGACATAGACGACGCTGCGGCTGAACCTGTTGTCGCTCATGCCGGGCATCGCGATCAGGCATTGCCCATCGAGATAGCTCCGGCCTCTGACGCGCTGATGTGAGCCGATCTTCATGCCGCCATGCTAGATCACTTTCCCCCGCGCTGGGAACAGGGGGACAGCGCCGAAATTCGGGCATCGTGATTGCGCCATCATCATGCTCCAGCCTCGCCCTCGCCTGCCCATCACGCAATCGTTGGCATAATCGAGCGGGGTTTATTGGCTTTCTTGCATCAAAACGCATATGTCCATGGCGTGAAACGCGCCCTCGCCCTGCTGGTCCTCGCCCTGACGGCAACGAGCCTGCCTGCCCTCGCGCAGGAGGCGGCGATGTCGTCCTGGTCCAAGGGCGCCTATTCGTCGCTGCGCCTGATCGCGGGCGCGACCTCTCCGTCTGGCAAGCAGCGCGTCGGCGTCGAGATCGTGATGACGCCGGGCTTCAAGACCTATTGGCGAAATCCCGGTGATTTCGGCGTGCCGCCGGTGTTCGACTGGAGCGGTTCGGACAATGTCAGCGGGCTCGATGTGCGCTGGCCGGCGCCGGAGCGCTTTGCCGATGGCGCCGGTTATTCGGTCGGCTATGTCGGCGACGTGGTGATCCCGATTTCGGTCCGGCCCGCTGATCCGACGAGGCCGGTCATGCTGGTGCTGAAGCTCGACTATGCGGTTTGCGAGAAGATCTGCATTCCCGCCAAGGGCGAGGCCTCGCTCTGGCTCGAACCCGGCGTCACCTCGGTGACCTCGCCGAGGCTGGAGGCATTCGAGGCGCGCGTGCCCGTTCCCGGCAAGCTCGGCCTGCACAAGGACAAGCTTTCGGTCGCCGAGGCGCGGTTCGACGACAGCGGCGCGGAAAGTAGTCTCCGATTCGTCCTGCGCGCGCCACCCGAGGGCAAGATCGAGGATGTTTTCGTCGAAGGACCAGGCATGTGGTCCTTCGGCAAGCCCGTCCTGCTCCCGCAGGTCGACGGCACGGTCATCGCCCGGGTCAAGCTCAAGGACCGGCCCAAGGGCGCGGCGGGGCCCATTCCCTTCATCGTGACGCTGCGCGGCCCTCCGGGCGCCGTCGAGACGCGTCTCGAACTCGACATCCCCGCTGCCAAGCCCTAATCGGTGAGCCTCGCGGCAGTGGCCGCAGGCTTCACGGAGAACAGGCGCATGACCATCAAGGTGGGTGACAAGCTTCCGCAGGCGACGTTCCGGATCATGACGGCGGACGGACCCGCACCCAAGACCACGGACGACCTGTTCAAAGGCAAGAAGATCGTCCTTTTCGCCGTTCCCGGCGCCTTCACGCCGACCTGCCACAAGAACCACCTGCCGGGCTTCCTCGACAAGGCGGCCGAGATCAAGGCCAAGGGCGTCGACGCCATCATGGTCACCAGCACCAACGACGTCTTCGTCATGGACGCATGGGCCAAGGCGACCGGCGGCGCCGGCGTGATCGAGTTCCTGTCCGACGGCAACGCCGACTTCGCCAAGGAGATCGGCCTTTCGCTCGACGGTTCGGGCTTTGGCCTGGGTACGCGCTCGCAGCGCTATTCGATGATCGTCGAGGACGGCGTGGTGACATCGCTGAACGTCGAGGAAGGCCCGGGCAAGGCCGACATCTCCGGCGCGGAAGCGCTGCTGACAAAGCTCTGAACGGCGGCATTCTGCCGGTATCGAGCCCGCGCCGACGCCCGTCGGCGCGGGCTTTTCATTGGGCGGCGGGTGTCAGGCGACGCGGCGAGGAACGTCTTGGTTGGGTCGAAAGCGGTCAGTTTCCGGGCGAGTCGGTGTTGTCTCGACATGTCTGAAGAAACGCGATCAGGTCATCGAGTGTCGCTGACGGAAGAATGACTGGCGTGCCATCAAGATTGCCGCCGGTGTAGCCGGAGGCAGAAGGCATCATAAATACAACTTTCAATTCTCCCTTCATGCGGACCATCTGAACCTGCAACCCCTGAGAGACTGTTTGAGAATGGGTTGATGCGGCCGCTGCGGCGTGATTCAAGCTTGGGATGTGGACTCGAGCGAGCCGTGGCCGGATGGCTGGATTTGAGAAGCGCGCGAAGCGCTACCCGACTGATCTGACGGATGAGGAGTGGCGCTTCATCGCGCCGTTTCTGCCGCCAGTGCCGAAGCGCGGACGCAAGCCGACGACCGACCTTCGCGAGG